>CAIXEA010000096.1 GCA_903918315.1 uncultured Acetobacteraceae bacterium
ACTTGAGAGGATTTGTCCCTAGTACGAGAGGACCGGGATGAACATACCTCTGGTGCACCGGTTGTCACGCCAGTGGCACGGCCGGGTAGCTAAGTATGGACAAGATAACCGCTGAAAGCATCTAAGCGGGAAACTTACCTCAAAACCAGGTCTCCCCGAGGGCCGTGGAAGACCACCACGTTGATAGGCCGGGTGTGGAAATGCGGTAACGCACGAAGCTAACCGGTCCTAATCGCCCGATAGGCTCGATCAACATCATGCATGGAAATCATCCACAGACCACTCAAACAAAGCATACAACAACAAAACCAGAACCATAAACACCCTGATCAAACTCATCAGGGTGGATTGGACGACCTGGTGGCTATGGCGGGGATCCCCCACCCGATCCCATCTCGAACTCGGACGTGAAAATCCCCTGCGCCCATGGTACTGTGTCTTAAGGCACGGGAGAGTAGGTCGCTGCCAGGTCATCCAATCCACCCAAAACCCCCATACCAGGGGCACACTCGTCATCGCGGGGTGGAGCAGCCCGGTAGCTCGTCAGGCTCATAACCTGAAGGTCACAGGTTCAAATCCTGTCCCCGCAACCAAATACGGCGTGCCCCGCAAGGCACGCCGTTTTCGTGTTCATCGGCGCCCTACGCAGGGGCAAACAAGCGCTCACTGCCAACCGTCTCAGCGCCCTCGAACGGGTTGATATCCCCACAGAACGCAGCGTCACGCTGTAGCACCGGGACCACCTTGTCCGCGAACAAGCGCATGTTCAGCTCAGCCAGATGATGCGGCATGCTGCCGAACGAAAACTCCGTCACGAAATGGTCCATCCCCGTCAGCCGGCGTAGCTCGCCGATTTGCTGTATGCAATCATCGGGAGTCCCGACAACCTGGATCGACACATAGAAGTCCGTCGCCTTGTCGCGGAAGCTGGCCTCTTTCATCTTCGTATAGGTCTTCGCGAGCTTCCCGTAGGATTCGTAGCCCTTCACGTTCGACAGATGGCCGTCCGCGAAGTGGTAGTGGTTGTCGATCGAATCCCACTTCTCACCAAGATATTTGAACGCCCAGTCGCGCGCTTCCTCCCGCGTCGGCGCACAGGCGACATTGCTCAGGATAATCGGCGGCCGCGGCGTATGCCCGACGCTCCGCGCGATCTGTCGATAGCGCAAAACATCCTCAGCCGCTTTCGGCCACTCATTCTGCATGACGATCAGCATACCAAAACCCAGCTTGGCCATGATCTCCGACGATTCAGGGCTCACCGAGGACGCATAGAAGCGGCGCTCCGGATGGGAAATCGGCCGCGGCCGGATGGACATCGTCGGGATCTGATAGAATTCCCCCTGCCAGTCGAAGGATTCGTTGGCCAAGGCCTTCACGATCAGCTGGGCGGATTCGGCGAATCGCGGGCGGGCCTCTTCCATTGGGATGCGAAAGCCCTCGTATTCCACGCTGGCCGCGCCGCGACCGAAGCCCATCAAGGTGCGCCCTCCGCTCATCACATCCAGCAGAGCGATTTGCTCGGCCACCCGGATCGGATCGTGCCACGGTAAGACAATCACACAGGTGCCAAGCGTGATTTTGCTCGTCCGCCCCGCATAGTACGACAGCAGTTGGAGCGGCGCTGGCGACATCGAATAGCCGGTGAAATGGTGCTCCAGCGCGAAGAGCGAATCAAAACCCAGCGGTTCGGCCAGATCGCCCAGCGTCATGTGTTCATGATACAGCGCAACGTCCGGTCGACCGGGTTGCGCGAGGATGCTCAAGGCGGTTCCGACTTTCATGATCGATCCTCCTTCTTCCGTCAGCGGATAGGGGAAAAGGCCGCGGGGGCAACCAGCATATTCTCCTGTGCGAGAATCGCGCCGGTCGCGCCGCTACCCGGCGGCCAAAGTCCGCGCGCCACGGCGTCAGCGCGGATGCGCTGGCGTTCGGCTGCATCCTTGTAGGCCCAGATGTGAACCCATTTGTTCAGGCCCCCAAGCTCGGAATGCCAGGCGCCGACAAGAGGTGACAGCTTCACCCGCTCATCCACTTTCGTGGCCCAACGGTCCATGACGCCCTGCATCGCACCCGGTGCGATCGTGTAACGCCGGATTTCGAACACCGGTCCGATCTCACGAGGCACCAGAGGTGGTGAGAATGGCGCGGGCACGAACACCTCACTCTGCTGTGACACCACGAATTCCCGAATCGGCGGCGGCCAGCCCTCTTCCTGGGCGGCGGCGGCGCGGACTTCGGCGCGCTGGGCGAAGCTGTCGTACTGCCAGACATGGATGATCTGGTTCAAAGCACCGACTTCGGTATGCCAGAACGCCCCCAACCGGGAGTGTTTTTCGCGGATCGGCAGCGCCGCGCCGAAACGCTTTTCGGCCTCGGCGAGCGTGCCGGGCCTGAGCTGGTAGGTGCGTACCTCGATGATCACGGTGGTTCCTCCGGTTGCTATCGAAGGAAGGTTAGAACCGTGGCCGCTGGTGTCAAAGCCGCCAGCCGCTGCCGCGCACCCTATATCGATGATGCGCGCGGGTCTGACGCCGGTTTCCCTGTCGGGTGGTCACACGGGAAGCCAATAGCAAGCGTTACCCGGCGACAAACCCCTCCAGCCAGTGGATCGTATAATCCCCGGCCAGGAACTCCGGCGCGTCGACGATGCGCCGATGCAGGGGGATCGTCGTCTTGATTCCCTCGACCGCGAATTCATCGAGCGCGCGGCGCATGCGGTTGATCGCATCCAGCCGGGTCGGCGCGTGCACGATCAGCTTGGCCACCATGCTGTCGTAATAGGGCGGCACGAAATAGCCGGAATACAAGGCGCTATCGATGCGCACCCCAAGCCCGCCCGGGGCGTGGTATTCGGTGACCCGGCCCGGGGTGGGCATGAAGGTCACGGGGTCCTCGGCATTGATGCGGCATTCGATCGCGTGGCCGGAGAAGGTGACATCCGCCTGGGTGTAGCCAAGCTCAGCGCCCGCCGCGACGCGGATCTGCTCGCGCACCAGATCGACGTCACAGATCATCTCCGTGATCGGATGCTCGACCTGCAAGCGGGTGTTCATTTCGATGAAGGCGAACTGGCCATCCTGATACAGGAACTCCAGCGTCCCGGCGTTGCGATAGCCCAGTTTGCGCAGCGCCGCGGTGGCGGTGGCGCCCAGCGTGTCGCGTTGCGCGGCGCTGATCGCTGGCGATCCGGCTTCTTCCAGGACTTTCTGATGCCGCCGTTGCAGGGAGCAATCGCGTTCCCCGAAATGCACCACGTTGCCGTGTGAGTCCGCCAGGATCTGCAGCTCGATATGCCGCGGCCGATCGAGGTATTTCTCGATATAAACGGCGTCGTTGCCAAAGGCCGCGCGCGCTTCGGTGCGGGCACCACGCCAGGCATCTTCCAGCTCCGCCGCGGACCGGGCGACGCGCATGCCCCGCCCGCCACCGCCGGCCGCGGCCTTGATGAGCACCGGATACATAATGGCTTCCGCCACCGCCCGCGCCGTTTCCAGATCGCCCACCGCGCCATCGGATCCTGGCACCAGCGGCACACCAAGGGAGGCCATCGCGGTTTTGGCCGCGATTTTATCGCCCATCATCGAAATATGCGCCGATGAGGGCCCGATAAAGGTCAGCCCGTGGGCTTCCACCATCTCCGCGAAACCGGCGTTTTCCGACAGGAAGCCGTAACCGGGATGGATCGCGTCGGCCCCGGTGATAGAGGCCGCCGATAGGATCGCGGCGACGTTCAGATAGCTTTCCTTGGCCGAGGGCGGGCCGATGCACACGGCCTCATCGGCCAGGCGGACATGCATCGCCGTCGCATCGGCGGTGGAATGCACGGCCACGGTCGCGATACCCAGCTCGCGGCAGGCTCGCTGGATGCGAAGCGCGATTTCGCCGCGATTGGCGATCAGGATTTTGCGGAACAAGGGCTCAGTCCACGATCAGAAGGACTTCGCCGTATTCCACCGGCGCGCTGTTTTCAACCAGGATACGGGTGACCGTACCGGCCTTGGGGGCCTTGATCTGATTAAAGGTCTTCATGGCCTCAATCAGCAGAACGGTCTGCCCGGCAGTGACCTGCTGTCCGACCGAGACGAAATGCGGCGAGCCGGGTTCCGGCGACAGATAGGCGACGCCGACCATCGGGCTGGTCACCGCACCGGGATGGGACGCATCCGCAACCGGCGCTGGGACGGGTGCCGGTGCGGCGGCCGGCGTCGTGGCACTTGTGCCCGCGGCAACGGTCACGATCGGCGCGGTCGCGCCACCTCGAACAACGCGGATACGGCTGTCTTTATCGACCATTTCCAGCTCGGTCAGGCCAGTCTCCGCCATGATGACGGCGAGGCGGCGGATCGAATCAGGATCGGTTGGGATACGGTTCACGCGTGTTCCTCCAGGAATGGGGCCACTGGCTGTCTGGGGCCGCTCATGGGTGGCAGGCATCGATTTGACGAACGCCCTAGCATACGACGTCGAGCCGGTCCAACCCGCGCGCCAGCCCTGGGTGCAACCCTGGGCGCAGGTTGCCCCTTTGGGCCTCCGGCCTCATAATTGGCCCATGCCGAGCCCTGTGACACTGACCCTGAACGGCGAGAGCCGTGCTTTCGCTGCCCCCGCCGATGGACCGCTGTCCGTCCAGGGCCTGCTTGTTCTGTTGGAACTTGACACCCGCAAGGTGGCGGTTGAGCGGAATGAAGAAATTGTCCCCCGCTCCCGCTACGCGGAAACCTGGCTGACCAGCGGTGATTCGCTGGAAATCGTGCATTTCATTGGTGGAGGCTGACTTGGACGGACATATCGCTGGCGAAGATACCTGGACCGTAGCCGGCCGTACCTTTCGGTCTCGCCTGATCGTGGGCACCGGCCGTTATAAGGATCTGGAGGAAACCGGCGCCGCGATCGAGGCCAGCGGGGCGGACATCGTCACCGTGGCCGTGCGCCGGGTGAACTTGTCCGATCCCAAGGCGCCGATGCTTCAGGACTATGTGGATCCGAAAAAATACACCTATCTGCCCAACACCGCCGGCTGCTTCACGGCCCGCGAGGCCGTCCGCACTCTGCGCCTTGCGCGGGAGGCCGGTGGTTGGAACCTGGTGAAGCTGGAAGTGCTCGGCCCGGCACCGCTCCTCTATCCCGACATGCAGGGCACGTTTGAGGCCGCGGCCGAACTCATCAAGGATGGGTTTGAGGTCATGGTCTATTGCGCTGATGATCCCCTTGCCGCCAAGCGCCTGGAAGACATGGGCTGTGTCGCCATCATGCCCCTCGGCGCGCCGATCGGCTCCGGCCTCGGACTGCAGAATCCGGCGATGCTGTCGATGATCAAGGAAAACATCACCGTCCCGTTTTTGGTCGATGCCGGCGTTGGCACGGCGTCGGATGCCGCGATCGCGATGGAGTTGGGCTGCGACGCGGTCCTGCTGAATTCCGCCATCGCTCATGCGAAGAACCCGATTCTGATGGCGCAGGCGATGAAGCATGCGGTGGCGGCCGGTCGCCTCGCCTATCTGGCCGGGCGCATGCCGCGCCGGATGGGGGCGGACCCGTCCAGCCCCTTGAGCGGCTTGATCCGGTAGGAGCGGACACCGCATCGGCGGGGCGTATGCGGTGCAGGGCCATGTCGATAAACCTCTCCGGGGAATCGCACTTACGCTGACCGCGTCGGTCATTTTCTGCGTCGCCGATACCATCGCCAAGAAGCTGGCGGGGGAGTTGGCGATCATTCAGATCGCCTGGACCCGTTACGTGGTCTTCGTCGGGATGGCCTTTCTGCTGACGACGCGGATCAGGGGCGCCTCGTTCTTCGTTCGGGCGCCCAGGCTGCAGATCCTGCGCGGACTGTGTCTGATGTGCTCCGGCCTGCTGTTTGTGCTGGGGATCCGCGATGTTGGCCTGGCCGAGGCCGCGACCATCGGTTTCATCGGCCCGATTCTGGTGACGTTTCTGTCGATTCCGCTCCTGGGCGAAAAGGTCGATGCCCGCCGATGGCTGGCCCTGGCGGGCGGGATGCTGGGGGTGCTGGTCGTGCTGCGCCCGGGCAGCGGAACATTCCATCCGGAGGGGCTGTATCGGGTGGCCTCTGCCTTATTCTGGTCGTTCGGGGTCATTCTGACGCGCCGTATGACAGCGACCGAGCGGGCCGAGACCACCATGTTCTGGTCTGCGATGACCGGGTTCGTCGTCCTGTCAGCGCTGATCCCGTTTCATTTCGTGTCTCCGACGACGCGACAACTGGTGTTGTCGGCATCGCAGGGCGTGCTGTCGTCGCTGGGACAATGGCTGGTCATCCTGTCGCTGCGGTTCACCCCGGTTTCCGTTCTGGCCCCCTATTCGTACATGGCGCTGATTTGGATGACCATCGCGGGGTTCCTGGCATTCGGGGTGTTGCCGGATGAATGGACCCTGCTAGGCGCCGTGATCATCGTCGGGTCGGGCCTGTATACCGCGCGGCGGGAGCATCGGGCTCGGTCGCAGGCATGAGCCGCGCCGCCGCCTTATCGCGCCGGCTGCGTCGCCGGGAGACGGCCCGAAGCCAGGAGAATGCCCGCGGCGATCAGGACAATGCCGCCGGCGTGGTAGGGCTGAAAGGCCTCCCCCAGGAAAATGACCGCCAGGATGCTGCCAAATAACGGCATCAGATGCATCGATTGGCCAGCGCGGGCCGACCCAATCAGCTCCACCCCGCGGTTGAACAGCAGATAGGAGATGAACGACGGGAATACCGCCGTATAGGCAACCGCGAGATAGGATGGCCAGCCACCCTGGATGATCGCGCCGCCGCGCGCTTCCATCACGTAGAATGGCAGCATCATGCACGATCCGAGCCCCATGATCACGATCAGAAAGCTGAGCGGATGCACATCCGGCCTGCGGCGCAGCAGGGCACAGTAAATGCCGTAGATCACGGACGCGCCGAGTATCCAGGCGTCACCACGATTGAGCCGCAACGTCAGCAAGGCCTGCACTGACCCGTGGGTGGCGATGACCCCGACGCCGATCAACGAGAGGATAATGGCGACGGATTGCCGGGTTGTGGGACGTTCCCCGAACAATGCGAAGGCCCAGACCATGATGATCAGCGGCAGCGCGGATTGCATCAACAGCACATTCAAGGCGGTCGTGCTGGTCAGGCCGATATAGGCGGCGGTATTGAATGTCGCGATTCCCGTCGCCGCCAGAAGCACCAGCAACTTCCAGCTCTTCAGCAAGATCGGCCAATCCTTCTTGAGGTGTGGCCAGGCGAAGGCGAAGGCGACCAGAAACGCGCCGGTCCAGCGGAAATAGGCCAGCGTCACCGGTGGCACGTGCCCCACGACGGCACGCCCCAGGACCACATTCATGGACCAGAAGATGTTGCCGAGGACCAACAGGGCCCACGCGGAATTCCACATCGACTTGGGCAAGTATCGCGTCCTTTCTCCCAACCAATAGCCGATCAGAAGGCGCCCGCCCAGCCATCTCGTCGTGGATCGGAACCGGCCGCGAGCATACCATTGTCCATAATCCGAATGGCTTCGACGCTGCATGGGCCTTCCAGCGGTCCAACGCGGTTCAGCCGGTGGCCCAGGCGTTCCAGCCCGGTGAGGATTTCGGGCCCGAAGCCAGGTTCGATCGTTAAACGTCCATCGCCGTCATGCGGCCAATTGGCGCCCTGTCCTTGCTGGATTGATGTCCAGCGCGGGGCTTCCAGCGCGGTCTGCGGATCCGCGTTCAGATCCATCATCGCCGTCAGGACCTGAAGATTCACCTGCACCTGGTTATCCGCCCCGGGCGTGCCCTCGACTGCCCAGAGGCGACCGTTCTTGAACACCATCGGTGCGTTCATGGTATGGCGCACCCGCTTGCCGGGGGCCAGACGGTTGGCGTGACCGGGGGTCAGATGCCAGTAGGCCATGCGATTGTTGAGCAGCACGCCGGTATCGCCGGCCGTCACGCCGGAGCCGAAGTTGGAATTGATGCTTTGGATGCCGGATACGGCATTGCCGACATCATCCACCACACAGAAATAAGTGGTGTCGCCCGCGGCCTGCTCGGGTTCAGCGAGCGGCAGCTCCTGCGCGCGGGTCAGGTCGATGCCGGCGGCGCATTCATCGGCATAGGCATTGGACAGCAAACGATCCAGCGGGATTTCGCCCAAATAAGGGTCGGTGCCGAAGCGCTCCCGGTCCTGGAAAGCGCGTTTTTTGGCCTCGACCAGGATGTGGATGCGCTGCACGGGGTCGAGGGCCGCGATGTCGAAGCGTTCGACGATCTTCAGCATTTGCAGATGCGTGAATCCTGTGGAGTTGGGGGGAGTCTGCGTGACCTGGAAGCCGCGATACGTGATGCTGATCGGATCCTGGATCTGGGGCTTGCAGGCTTCGAGGTCGCGCTCATCCACCAACACGCCGGCTTCGCGCATCCCAGCGGCGAGACGTTTGGCGAGGCGGCCGCGGTAGAACGTGTCCGCGCCGTCTTGGGCGATTTCTTCCAGCGTACGGGCAAGGTCAGGTTGATGGATGACCGAGGCCAAGGGTGGCTGGCCGATATCCAGCCCGGCCAGGAAGACAGATCGGCTGCGCGTGTCGGCGGCCAGGATGGCCCGCGCCTCATGCGCGAAGTGGCGGTAGTGGTGAGAGACCGGGAAGCCGTCCTTGGCATGCTGGATGGCTGGGCCGCAGAGCGACTTCCAGGGCCGCGACCCCTGGGCCGCGTGCAGGGCGGCAAGGCCGGCGAGGAAGCCGGGGGTGGACACGCTGAGTGGTCCACGCACCGCGATCCCCTTGGCGCGAAACCGCTCGGGCGTGGCGGCCAAGGGGGCCGCGCCGGTCCCGTTCCAGCAGGTCGTGGTGCCGGCGCGGGCGTTGTGCACTTGATAGAACCCGTCACCGCCGAGCCCGGACATCATCGGCTCCACCACGCTGAGCGTCAGGGCGATGGCCACGGCCGCGTCCACCGCGTTGCCGCCAGCGCGCAGCGTGTCGAGCCCCGCCTGGGTCGCGAGCGGGTGGTTGGCACCGACGGCCCCGCGGCGGCCCATGATCAGCGTGCGGTAGGTGCGATGGGGTAGATACATAACGCGCCTCGGATTGTTGTTGTCCCGACCATAGTGCCTGTGGCCGCTCTTGGAAAATCGCGCATTTTAGCGTTTGCTGCCGGAATGCCGGAGGTTGTGCTCACCAGCGAGACCGACTGGACGGGATGGCGGACGGCCACCCGCTCTTTGGTGCTGGCCGGGGTGGAGCCAGCCGCGGTCGTATGGACCGTCGGCGGATCGCCGAGTGGCTTTCCGCGGAGCAGCGGCAGCTTCGCCGTATCCCGGTCGTTGGTCACTTTGGCGGAACAGGCGATCCAGGCGCGGGAGCCGGAGCGCTTTGGCGTGCTCTACAGCCTGGTCTGGCGCGCCCATGCCGGCGAACCCGTGCTGGATCATCCTGATGATCCCGACATGCGCCTGGCGCGGCGCCTGGCCCTGGCGGTGCGGGCGGATGCGCATCGGATGCGCACGCATCTGCGCTTCCTGCCCATGGGCGACCGCCTGCTGGGCTGGTACGCGCCCACGCATTACGTGCTGGAGGCCAATGCCCAATGCATCGCCCGCCGTTTCCCGGCCGAACCGTTTTCGGTGATTACCCCGGACGCGAGCGCCCACTGGGATGGTTCGACACTGCGGTTCGGGGCCGGGCTGGCACGCGCGGTGGACGACGATACGCTCCGCGCCTGGTGGGAGGCACACGAGGCGGCCATTCTGGCCGATAGCCGTGCTGGCACGTCCGTGCCGGAAGCAGAGGTCCTGGACGAAGCACCCCGCCCGCTCGACGAGCCGGCCATAGACCCGGTGGTGTTCCCGATCGCTGTCGCGCCGGCCTTGACCGCCGCGCGGCGGGAAGCGGAGCGGTGCGAACGCTGCAGCCTGTGCGGCCCTGCCACCCAGACCGTGTTCGGGGAGGGGCCGGCCAATGCCGCCATCCTGTTCGTGGGTGAGCAACCCGGCGATCAGGAAGACATCATCGGCCGCCCCTTCGTCGGGCCGGCGGGTCAGCTGTTGGACCAGGCCTTGGAAGCAGCCGGGATCGACCGCCGCGGCATCTACATCACCAATGCCGTCAAACACTTCAAATATGAACCCCGCGGCAAGCGCCGGATTCATGTCTCCCCCAGCCCGGAGGAGATTGCCGCCTGCGGTGTGTGGCTGGATGCGGAACGCGCTTGTCTGAGGCCAAAATTGCTCGTTCTGATGGGCGCCAGCGCCGCGCGGGCGGTGCTGGGCCGACCGGTGGCGGTGATGCGGGAACGGGGGCAGGCGATGCGTCTGGGGGATGGCCAGATGGCCTTCGTGACGGTGCATCCGTCCTATTTGCTGCGCGTGCCGGATGGTGAGGCGCGGGAGCGGGACTATCGCGCCTTCGTACGGGATTTGAGCACGGCTCGGGATTTGGCTGATCGTCTCTGATCAGGAGGATGACGACATGCGCACCGCCACCACCAAAGCCGGATCCCGCCGTGCCTTGAAGGCGTTCCTGGTGGCGCCCCTTGTGGTCCCACTCGCGATGGCGCTTTTCACGGGCACCGGTCAGGGGGGCCTGACAGCGCTTCTCAGGATCATGGCGATTGGGACCGCCGCCGGTTACCTGGCGGCACTGATCATCGGCGTGCCCGCGTACCGTCTCTTTCAATCGGGGACCCGTCGCGGCATTTTCGCCGCTGCCTTTGGCGGCTTCGTCATCGGCGGGGTGCTGTGGCAGCTGCTTCTGATCGTGCTGGTCCTGGTGAACGGTGGCGGCCTCGCAAGCCTCCGGCGCTTACTCACCGCTTCCAGCAATCTGCTCATCGGCGGTTCCATTGGCGGCAGCGTCGGTGCGGTGTTCGCCATCGTCGTGTGGCTGATCGCCCGGCCGGACCGCCGATGACCCGCTACCGTTTCCCGTCCTGCCGGCGCAGGCCGGCAAGACGGGGCCGGGCCCTGTCAGTGAGTCCTTGTCAGCCGGATATGACCTCCCCGAACGGCACCCAGGTGACGCCGTCGAAGCGGACCATGCGCATTTGCTTCAGCGGGTAGTAATCAGTGGGGCCGGTTTTGACACGAATGCCCGGTTGCAGCATGGGAAGAGCGATATCCAGGCTGGTTGCCTGGCGCAGGATATTCTCCCGCGACAAATCGTCGCCGCATTGTTTCAGCGTTTGTACCAGGGTTTGCGCGGTCGTGTAGCCATAGACGTTGTTGACATCGGTCAGGTCTGCTCCGGGGTAGTATTTGACCAGGAACGCCTTCCATTCCAGGAACCCGGGATCGTTCGCCCACTGCTTGTCGGTTGGGTCTTTCAAGTAGCTGGCGGTCATCACGCCCGTGGCCTTTTCAACACCGGCCGGAATGATGGCCGTGGCCACCGAGGAACCGGTCGAGGAGATGAAGAACATCCGCGGCTTCCAACCGATATCGAATACCTTGCGGATGCCCATGGCGTTGAACTTCGGAATGCCGGTCATGAAAAGGACGTCGGCGCCGGAGTCCTTCAACGACAGGATCTGCTGGTCAACCGTTGGGTCGGTTACCTCGTAGGACAGGCTCGCGACGATCATTTTATCGGCCGCGGCCCCCAGGGCGTCCTTGAAGCCTTTGAAGTAATCCCGGCCGGAGTCGTCGCCCTGATACAGCACGGCGATTTTGGCATCGGGCGCATTCTTCAGCGTGTATTTCGCGTAGATAGCGCCTTCGATCTGGTATGTCGGCTGCCAGCCCATGCTCCAGGGAAAATGCTCGCGGTCGCCGAACTGCGTGGCGCCGGAGGCGATGAACAATTGCGGTGTTTTCTTGCTGTTCACGTATTTCCGGGTGGCGTTCGTCGTGGGCGTGCCCAGGGTATTGAACAGGAAGGCAACCTGATCGTCTTCCAGCAGGCGGCGGGTCAGTTCCACGGTCTTGGGGGGCACATAGGCGTCGTCCAGCGACACCATCCGTAGTTTGCGGCCGTTGATGCCCCCTTGATCGTTTATAAGCCGGAAATAAGCATCCGCCGACTTGCCGATGGTGCCATAAGATGAGGCCGGACCGCTGTACGGCATGGTTTGGCCAAACAGGATCTCGGTCTTGGTGATGCCTGGCGCGTTATCGGCGCGCGCCGGCCCCGCGGCCAACGCCGCGGCCCCGGCCAGCAGGCCGCGGCGGGTAGTTTTGATCATGGAAAGGTCCTTTTGCCTTGCGTGGCGCCGGCTTACCCGCGCTGGATCAGCTCGATCGACACATTCTGCGGCGCCGTCAGGAACGCGATCGTCGTGCCCGGGCGGATCATTTTCGGTTCCATGGTGAACACAACGCCCTTGCCCTTCAGCTCCGCCACGGCCTCGGCCATGTTGGTCACCGTCATGCCGAAATGGTCCAATCCGAAATAGGGTGAACTGGGGGCAGCGGCCGCCTTATCCGGTTCGGCCTGGGCGATGAACACTTTCTGCCCGGCGAGATTCAAATCGATGCGGGTGGACCCATCCGCCATCTTGGTGCGGATGACGTCGGCGCCCAGCTTATCCTGATACCAGACGGCGGTTTCTTCGGGATTGGGGGAGCGCAGATGCACGTGTTCCCAGGTGAACTGGACCATGGTGGGTTTCCTCCTGCTTTTCGGACGGGGCCATTAACCCACCGCCAGCGCCGCCGGGCAAGAGCCGCCGCTTGGCAAGCCCTGGTCCCACACCACACAATGGATCATGCCCCGCCGCGTCCCCGCGATCACCGCCGCCATGCTGCTCCGCGCCTATCGCATCGGCCTGTTCCCGATGGCGGAGACCCGCGACAGCGACACGCTGTTCTGGATGGATCCAGAGCAGCGAGGCATCCTGCCGCTGGAGGGCTTTCACCTCCCGCGCCGATTGCTGCGGACCGTGCGGTCCGGGGTGTTCGATGTGTCCTGTGATCGCGATTTTCCGGCCGTCATCGCCGGGTGCGCCACGCCGGCGCCGGGGCGCACGGAAACC
This sequence comes from uncultured Acetobacteraceae bacterium, assembly GCA_903918315.1. Classification (GTDB taxonomy): domain Bacteria; phylum Pseudomonadota; class Alphaproteobacteria; order Acetobacterales; family Acetobacteraceae; genus Rhodopila. Next base: position 12,943 of record CAIXEA010000096.1, read on the forward strand.
TGGATCAACGACCAGATCCTGCGACTGTATGGCGAACTCTTTGAACACGGCCATGTCCACACCGTCGAATGCCGCTATGACGGTGCGCTTGTCGGCGGGCTTTATGGCGTGACGCTGGGCGGCGCGTTCTTTGGGGAGAGCATGTTCAGCTTCGCCACCGATGCCTCCAAGGTCGCGCTGGTACATCTCGTGGCGCGGCTGCGTATCGGTGGTTTCGAACTGCTGGACACGCAGTATATCACCGCCCATCTGGCCCGTTTCGGCACGCGGGAAATCCCGCGCAACGCCTATAAGGCCCGGCTGGCGGCGGCGGTGGACAGGTCGGCGCAATGGCTGGCCGCGCCCGACCCGGTGCGTCTGGCTGACGAGATCCTCGCAATGGCTGGCAAAATACCCATGTAACGCGGCGAGGCCTGCCGGGTCAGACGGGAGCATAAAGGAGTCTTCAACATGATCGTCCCCTGGCGCGACCGGCGTGGTCAGTTCCTGCCCTTCAAGGCGGCGGTCCTCGCCGCTGGCTTTGTCCCCGGCCTTCTTTATGCGTTCTGGTGGATCAACGGCGATCTCGGCGGCCGGCCGGTGATGGAGGCCGTGCATGGGACGGGCCTGTGGGCGATCCGGTTCCTGTTGATCTCGCTGGCGATCACGCCGGGGGCGCGGATGCTCAACTGGCCGGGGTTGCTGCTGGTGCGGCGCATGGTGGGGCTGACGGCGTTGGCCTACGGCGTCGCACATCTGTGTCTGTACGTGGTGGATCAGAAATTCGCGCTTGGGACGGTGATCACTGAGATCCTGCTGCGGTTCTATCTGACGATCGGCTTTGTGGCCCTGCTTGGGTTCGCGGCTTTGGGTGTGACCTCGACCAATGCGATGATCCGGCGCATGGGGCGCGGCTGGAAGCGCCTGCATCGGCTGGTCTATGGGCTGGTGGCGCTGGGCGCGTTGCACTTCTTCATACAGAGCAAGGCCAATGTGTCCGAGCCCGTCTTCGTCGCCGGCCTCTATGCCTGGCTGATGCTGTGGCGCCTGCTGCCCGCGACCTGGCAGCGGAGCGTGTTCATCTACCCTGCGCTGGCCGTCGCCGGCGGCCTGGCGACGGCGGGGATCGAGTTCGCCTGGTATGCCCTGGCGACCCGGGTCAATGCATGGCGGGTACTGACAGCCAATGAGTCGATTTCATTCGGCCTGCGCCCGGCGCATTGGGTGTTTGTTGCCGGCCTGGTGGTGCTGGCGCTGGTCGTCGGGCGGCGGCTGATGGCCCGCTTCGGGCGGCGGCTGGTGACGGCGTAGAGTGGGATTCAGACCTCCGGTGATGCCACCTAAGGTCATCCCGCTCGAGCCCTATCGTGTTCACACATCGTGGAAACGAAAACTCGTAAGCCAAACAAAGGGACTTCTAAGACGTCATGGCCCGGCTTGTCCGGGCCACCGCCGCCCGCATAGTGCCGCGATTGGTAGCCTGGACAAGCCGGGCCATGACGGTGTAGAGCAGCACTAGAAAAAACCGTTCCCGTGACGTGTCAATCCAGTAGGCTTCAGCCGGGTCGTGTCGCCTATTTCATACCACGATCTTGTCCCATTCCTTCACAAACTGCGTGTGAGTCTTCAGGAACGGCTCCCAATCCTCCGGCACCACCAGCTTGAAAGTCGAGATCGGCACCCCGCCCATCGGCGGTGCCACATCAGCACGGGCGGAGTAGTTGCGGATCGTATTGGCCATGACGGTCTGGCCCGGCACGCCGAGATACCAGTCCAGGAACAGACGCGCGGCCTCCGGATGCGGGGCGTGGTCCATGACGCCCATCACCCCGGGAACGCCGATCATGCCTTCTTCGGGAATGACGAAGGTGATGGGGGCGCCCTTGGCTTTGGCGATCAGATAGCCGGAGTATTGCGCCATCGCGACAACCTTGTCCTGACCGCTGACCATGCGGTCGAATTGCTGGACATAGGAGTCGAAGCCACGCGGCTCCAATGCGGCGAATTTCTTCCAGAAATCGTCACCGTAGAGGCTCTTGAGATAATACCAGGTGAAATGCTGCAGACCGGAGGTGGACAGCTTGGTGTTCACCCCATTGGCCCAGAGCGGATTGATCAGGTCCTTGAAGCGTTTCGGCGCCTGTTCCGGCGTCAGCAGCGTTGGATTGTATGCGATGCCGGCGATGATCACGTTGTCCCAGGTATAATATCCCGGGGGCGTGCTGCGCTGATACGGCTTGTAGGCGTCGCTTTCCGGCGACATGTAATGGGCGTATCCCCCGCGTTTTTGCAGATCGATGGCAAACCCGACTTCGGTCAGGATCAGCGTATCGGGGATATAGGCTTTGCCCTGCCGCTCGGCCAGCAGGCGGGCATAAAGGGCGCCCGTCTGCAGCCGCATGGAGTTGGTTTCGATCCGCGGGAAGGCGGCATGGAAGGCGGCGAGGTACTTGGCCATCTCGGCCTCGGGGTCGGGCGCGTAAAGCACCATTGCCCCCTCGGCGAAGGCCTTTTCGACATCGGCGCAGGTCTTGAACCCATCCATCTGGCGGGGGTGATCGCACGCCCAGGCGGGAGGTGCCAGCAGCAACGCCAGAACGAACAGGAGCTTGCGCATGACTACCTCATACCGACCATGGTGTTCCATTCTTTGACGAACTGGGTGTGGGTCTTGAGGAACACGTCCCAGTCATCCGGCGCGATCAGCTTGAAGGCGGTGATGGGATCGCCGCCGACCGGCGGGGCCACGTCCTCGCGCAAGGAATGCAACGATGACACTTTCACCAGGGCGGTCTGGCCGGGCACGCCGGTCAGCCAGTCCAGAAACAGTTTCGCCGCTTCGGGATGCGGCGCTTCGTTGACGCCGCCGTAGAGTGAAGGGGTGACGACCATGCCTTCCGGTGGAATGACAAAGGCGATCGGGGCGCCTTTGGCCTTGAATTGCAGATAGCCCGAATACTGCGCGGTGGAGATGATCTGATCCTGGCCGCTGACGCAGCGGTCGAACTGCTGGACGTAGGAGTCAAAGGCCCGTGGGTTCTGTTTGGCGAAGTCCGCCCAATAGCTGTCGCCGAGGATGCGGCGCAGCAGGTACCAGGTCTCATGCTGCAAACCCGAATTGGACACCTTGACGTTGATATTGTCCTTCCATTTCGGATTGTTCAGATCGGCCCAGCTTTTTGGCGCGTCTTCCGGCTTCACCGTGGTGGGATTGTAGGCGATGCCGGCGATGATCGCCGCGCCCCAGAAGAACTGGCCCTCCGGCTTGCTTTTATATTCGGCTTTCAGCCCCGTGTTTTCCGGGGAAGTGTAGTCCATCCAGCCCTTTCGCCGCTGAAAATCCTGCGCGAAGGTCATATCCGTCAGCATCAGTATATCGGTGGTGTAGGTCTTGGCCTGGCGCTCCGCCATCAGCTTGGCATAGAGCGCGCCGGTCTGCAGGCGCAGGAAGTTGGTCTTGATCTTCGGGAAGGCCTTGTTGAAGGCCGCCATCAACCCGGCCTGGTTGGTCTCGGGATCGGGCGAATACATCACGATCGCGCCCTCTTCCTCCGCCTTGGCGACGTCGGCGCAGGTCTTGAACCCGTCCATCTGGCGGGGATTGGCGCAGGTGGCGGCCCACGTGGTGGAGGCCATCAGCATCGCCGCGCTGAAGGCGAGGGCGGAACGAATAAGGCGCATTGTCGCGTTTACTCCCAGATTGAAACTGCCCCCGCCCTCGTCAGACGCGGCGGGGGAAGGCGCGTTTTACCGTTTCGCCCAGGCAGCCGCGCCCGTGCCGGCGATGCGCCCGAACGTGACGCCGGCCACCAGGCCGGTGCCGCTGCCGTAGTTGTGGTAGTACAAGCCGCCCACGATCTCCCCGGCTGCGAATAGCCCGTCGATAACGACGCCGTTGGTATCTTCGACCTGCGCCGCGGTGCTGACCTTGAGGCCGCCGAAGGTGAAGGTGACGCCGGCGGTGACGCCATAGGCATGATAGGGCGGCGTATCCAGCTTCTGTGCCCAGTTGGTCTTGTCCACCGGCAGGCCGGTCGTGCGCAGCCCGTCATGGATATTGGGGTTGAACTTCACATCCGGGCGCGGCGAATCGTTAAACGCTTTCAACGTCGCCAAAGCCGCGGCGGCGTCGACGCCGGTCAGCTTGGTGACCAGCTCCTCCAGCGTGTTGGCGGTTTCCTTGGTGATGCGCGGGATCCGATATTCGCTGCGCAGCAGGTCGTTGATCTTTGAATCGAACACCTGCCAGGCGAACAGCCCGGGCTGCTTCATCACCTCATGCCCATAGGCGGCGTAGGTGTAGGAGTGGAAATCCTTGCCCTCATCGAGGAAGCGCTGGCCTTTGGCGTTCAGCAGCACGCCGAACGGATAATTGTGCTTCTGGAACTGATCGCCCACCGACAGATCGCCATAGGGCGGGGCGTTCATATCCCACTGCACCGCATGCGCGCCGGACCAATGGCCATAGGGGGCGGCGCCGATGTCCATCGCCATTTTGTGGCCGTAGCCCTGGTTGAAGCGGGTGCCGCGCACCTTCGCCAGGTCCCAGTTCGGGCCGATGTAGCGGGACCGCATTTCCGGGTTCGATTCGAAGCCGCCGCAGGCCAGCACCACGGCCTTGGCGTGCAGATCGCTCACTCGCCCGCCATGGCGGACCCGCACGCCCTGAATGCGGGCATCGTCGTGCAGCAACTGAAAGCCCGTGGTGTTGTAGTAGACGGGGATTTCGGCCTTCACGAGCGCTTCGTGCAAGGTCGCGACCAGATGGGCGCCGCCGCCATGGATGTGGCAGGCGAGTCCGCCCCAGAATTTGAATTTCCCGTCCACCTTGAAGGCCTGCCGACCGAGGGCGGGTTGAAATTTGACGCCGTGCTTCTTGAGCCAGAGGGCGGACTGGTAGGAGCCGCCGATCAGAACCTCCGTCAGATCCGGATCGCACCGGTAGTCGGTCAGGCGGCCCATGTCGTCGAAATACTGCCCCTCGGTATAGGTGCCGAAATCGATGGAGCCGAGGTCGAGTTCCGCAATCGACGGGTCCAGCGCCAGCAACGCATCGATACCGTCATAGACGAAGCGGAAGGCGCCGCCGGTGAAGGCCGAGTTGCCGCCGCGTGCGGTCTGGGGGGCGGTTTCGAGCATGGCGACGGAGGCGCCGGCTTCTTTCGCGGCGAGGGCGGCATTGGCGGCGGCATTGCCGGCTCCGATCACAAGGACGTCGACCGGGGTATATTGGGCGGGTGTCATGGAGGTTTCCTGCTACGAATAGTCTGGACGCGACCCTGTGGGCCACGCCATGCGCTGTCAATCGGGAGGGCAGCCGAACTTTATTTGTTCATGTTCCAGATATCCGTATCGAGCTTCCACTGACCCTTCACGTCCTTCCAGTTGACGACGTATTTACCCTCCACGGTCACCGGTTTGTTGTCCGTGCCGGGCACATCGCCGGCAAATCGTCCGATTTCGCGGGCGCTGGGGCCGTGTTGCTCGATCGCCAGGGTTTTCAACATGGTGATCTTCAGGCCGCTCTTGATCATGCCCTGTACGACCCCGGTGATGCCCGCATGGCCGGTCACGAGGTCACTGCCCGGCGGCAGCATGGTCGCGTCTTCGGTATACAGAGCCGCGATCGCGGCGGCATCGCCTTTTGCGAAAGCAGCCAGCCATTGCTGGTTAATCGTATCGATTTTGGATTGCAGGCTCGGGCCTTTCATGTCGACGACCTTCGTCTCGATCCTGGTCTCGAGGGCCTTCATATCGGCGGCCTGCGCCGCGAACGCGGTCAGCAGAAGAGGCACGGCAAGGATCATGGCTTTCATGGATGAGCTCCCAATTGTTCCGCCTGACGCGGTTGGCTGACCGTGGTAGCCGACAGATGGTCTTGTCAATCGAATCTGATGTCCGATCCCTACGCCTGACGCACCTGTTCGAGGCACGGGTCCGCGGTGTGGATTGCCACGATATTCGCCCCGGCATTGAAGCTTTTATAGCCATGCCGCGAGAGAAAGCCGCCAATCACCGTCATGTCGGATTTCACCGTTTCAATCAGAAGGATGGGCCGCGAGTCCGCGATCGTATTCGCAGCGCCTTCCAGTACCTCGGCTTCCATCCCCTCGACGTCGATCTTCATGACATCAAGGCGCCGCAGACCGAGCGAATCGATGGATATGGTTCGTACCGAGGCCATATTCTCCTCCGAATAATCGATGACCTGTCCTATGTCTTCTGTTCCCGGACGCTGGCGCAATTCCAGGCTTCCAAACGACGAGGGAACGGAATAATTGGGCTGGGGTATTTTCATGACACCCGGCCGGGCACTGACAGCAGCGTTGATCAGCCGCGCATTGAAGCAATTGTTGATGGATATATTGCCTGCCAGGGCATAGAAAATCTGCTCCTGCGCCTCAATCGCTATGACCCGCCCCCAGCCTGTCATGTGCCGGGCCCACTCGACTGAAAAGACCCCGATATTGGCCCCACAATCGACCACCATCACATCGTCACCAAAGTGACGCCGCCGGAAGTCTATTAAAGATTTGACCATTCCGGCTTCCGACATCTCACAGGATGATTGATTGAGCAGCATGAATCCGACGCCATAACCCTGATCGGCGGACAGCATGTTGTAATCATGCCTGTTGATAATCATCGTGCCGTGGTCGGTGGCCGCCAGGATGAACACCACCGGGCGCGCGGGGTTTGACATCGTGTGCACTCTCCAAATGGGGCCGCGACCGCGACGGGTTTTGTCCCAGCACCGTTGTTCTAACCGATCACGCAACGCAGACCAAGGCTGAAGGGCGCCCGCCGCAGGGTTCCACATCCGGATTGGATATGGTTAACTTCGTTGCGAAAGATTCTTACGGTAACGTCGCAAGCCCGGCTGCCGGATCGGCTTGCCTGAAGGAAGGTGAACCATGTCAGACTATACAACTGTGTTGATCTGGAGCAGCCACTTACGCCCGATCGGGGTCAGCTACACCGGCCATGTGGCGATGAGTATTGACGAAAACTGGGCCTATCAAGGGGATAGTTATGTCAGCTGGTGGCCGACCAGCGATAAAAATCGGCTGGCGAACCCAATGCTGGAGGTTTCACTGGACCTTGAGCAGGAAGGCTACGCGCCAGATCACATCATTCGCATTCCCGGTCTCAGGCAGAGCCGGATGCGGGCGGCATGGCGGGAGATCAAGTCCAAGCCGAACGCGCGCCATCGTATACTTCGCAAAAACTGCGCGACTGTCGCCTCTCGTGTGTTGAAGGAGGGTGGCGATCGAGGATCTGCGTTTGCCCGGAACAACCTGATCTGGACTCCCGGCAAATTCCGCGACCTAGCCTACGAAATGGGGGGCACGGAGCAGACCTGGGAGTGGTTTCTGACCGAACTGATGTCCGCGCAGTACATCAGTCCCTCCGACAAGGCCGTTTTGCTGAACCTGTACAAGCGGGACTCCCGACACGGCGGAACGCACTCGATGAACAGTTTTTATTATAGCAAGGGTAGGAAAGTTGACGATAAATCCACCCTCAAATGGTCCGGTGGTAAATTTGGTATCGGTGAGGAGGAGATTGGCAAAAGCTTCTTTTATTCTGATAGCGGGTCCTTGCTGTCCGCGGGCTTCATCCAGGAAATCGAAAACAAACCCGGTGCCCGGAAGAAGGAATTCGCCTTTGAGCGGCAACTGGTGTTAGGCCGATAGGGCGATCAGGCCAGTCAGCAGGCGCATGACAGCGCCTGTCTGGCGTTCCAGGCTGTATCGTTCGGCGACCCAGTCGCGATACAGCCCATGCCGGGCGGAACGGATCAGCGAAACCGCCTCATCCATGCTGGCAAACAGGCATTCCGGCGGCCACAGCTGATCCGCGCCCGGAAAGGCATGCACGACCGGGTACGCGCCGCTGGCCATCGCCTCCCCGATATTCATGCCGAAACTTTCATACATCGAGGTCGATAGCAGTACGCCCTTATCCGCATACCAGCGCGGCATGTCGGACACCTGGCCATCGAACGTGATGCCGTCCCCCAGGGACAGCAACGGCACCATCTGGCGGACATAACGCGCCGTGCGGAGGTCCGTGAATGGTCCCGCGACATGGACCGTGAACCGCCGATCGGCCTGGCGCAATCGATGGGCGATCTGGAGCAGCAGCATTGGGTTTTTTTGGGCTCGATATGCCCGACCCAGCCAATGCGAAAGCGGTCCGGGTTTCCCAGGGGGAAGCGGTCGAGGTCGATGCCATTGGGGATGATCATGGGGGCCGGGACGGCGGTATGGCATCGGGCCAGGGTGTCGGTGATGTCATCGGCAACCGTCACCAGCCGTGCCACCTGACTCCAATCAACCTGACTGGGAAAATCGGTCTGCAACGCTTCGATCGAGTGCAGTCGTACGACGCAGGGTTTGCCAGCCAGTACACCCGATCGCGTCGCCCAGACGGCATGATCCCAGCACCATTCCAACCACACAATGTCGGCCCAGGTGATGTCCGCCGCCAGGGCTTCGCCGGGTCCGTTGCTGGTGAACCGGACGTCGAAGCAGTTTCGCAGCGCCGGTAGGAGCGGGGCCAGGAAGCTATCAGCTTCGGTTTTAATGCGGTCCGCCAGCAGAAGCCGGGTCACGGGTCTGGTCGACCCGGCGACGGTGGGGTTTCCTGGTGGGTGCGATAGGCTTCCATCTGGCGCTGGCTCGGGATGGAATGGGTCACGTTGCCGCCACTGTCGCGGAATTCGATGACCACAAGGCCCAGACTGGCATCAAGCCGCAGGGTGGGGTTCGCGAGCACTTCCCGCGGAGAGGCGGGCGCCGTCGTCGCCACCGCCTCTGCCGCCCGCTTCGCATCCGGCGGGTTGGAGGCCGTTCGAACGGCCGGAATTGTAAGATCATGGGGCATGGTAACCATCGCCACGAGGGTTGGCGCCCTTTTGGCGCTCTGTAGCCTCGTGGTGATAGCAGTATAAGGTTAATAAAAAGTTAACAGGGTAGCATCAATTTCTCAGGAGTACCGTGGCCTCGATTTGCACCGAGATGTTACGCGGCATGCTGGATACGCCGACGGCGGACCGGGCCGGTCGCCCCTGATCGCCGAACACGGCCACGAACAGATCGATGCAACCGTCCAGCACTTTCGCCTGATCGGCGAAGTTTTCCGCCGACAGGACCATACCGAATACCCGCAGGACTGAATCGACCCGATCGAGCGTTCCGGCGGCCTCCGCCATGTGGGACAGAAGGTTCAGGCCGCAGACCTTCGCGGCCTCGTAACCATGGCCGACGCCCAGCATCGCGCCGATTTTTCCGGTCATCATCTTGCCGTCCGCCATCCGGGGACCAGCGCCGGATAACAGCAACAGATTGCCCGCGACACGAAAGGGTACAAAATTACCGGCGACGGCCAAGGGGGGTGGCAGCGTCAGGCCGAGGGCTGCGAGACGTTCGGTTGCGGACATGGGGGCCTCTGGGTTCAAGCGGCGTGCGAGCGGGTTTCAGGGGTTTCCAGCAATCGTGTCAACTCAGCCGTCGAGGCCAGGGTTTCAATCGCCATCAGCGCGTCGAACAGTGGTGCCACCTGGCGCGCCGGGAGCACCAATTCTCCGCAATCCGAGAACTTTGTCCACAACTCGTCTCGGGTCATTGGCACTCCGGCAGGGCCGCGGCTCGGATAGATATCCAGGCGGGAGGCCAGGCGTTGGCCGTCTTTGGTATGCACGATGATTTCCGTGCCCCATTGCTGCGGGCCATGGTCCGCCAGATCCGGATGCGGCTTTGCCTCGACCCGGGTCATCAGGTCCCGGATCGCGGGATCGAAATGGGCATCGGGTTCGAAATGGCGGAGCGTCACCGCCCGTTCGGCCAAAGCACGCGCGACGCAATACTGCATCGAGAATTTGGCGCCGAGTGGCGTAGTCGGGTTCGGGTTGTTGGTATGCGGCAGGCGGCGGGCGTGCGGCATGACCTCTATTCTCTCCACCATCTCCGGCTTCAGGTCGTGTCGTGTGGCCAGGTCGATCATCCGGCTGACGGAAGGATGCGTCGAACCGCAGCAGGGATAGGGCTTCAGGCCAGGATCGCCGTAGCCGTCGCATTCCAGCGGCTCGTACCAACCGTTCAGAATCTTATCCACGTCGTATGTGCCAGGGCCGTTGAACACATCGAGGAAGCCTTGCTTGTGCTCGAACGCACCGGGGTTCGCGGTATAGCCCTTCTGCGCCATGAAGGCGGCGAACAGCCCGTTGCGGACGCTGTGCCCGACATGCAGCGGCTTGGTCATGGTTCCGAAGTTGGCCTTCAGGCCCGATGCGAAGGACGATGCCATGCCGAGCGCCACCGCGGTCTGATCCGGCGTCAGGCGCAGCAGCCGCGCGGCGGCCGCGACGGTGCCGAAGATGCCGAGCGTCGCGGTGGGATGCCAGCCTTTGTCATAATGGTGGTGGTGCACGCCGCGCCCGATCCGACACTCGGTCTCGAAGCCCACGACATAAGCCAAAGTGAGGTCGCGGCCGGTTGCGCCGACCTGTTCGCCCAGAGCGATCATCGGCGGCACCAGCATCGCGGAGGGATGCCCGCCCATCGATCCCGCGACATCGTCATAGTCTAACGCGTGGGAGGCGGTGCCGTTCACCAGCGCTGCGTCCAGCACGCTGGTACGGGTGTTGGTGGCATAGATCAGCGCCGGGCCGGGGCCCTCCGCGACGCCAGGCACGCTCATGAGAATGCGGGGCCCGTCGTCGGCCATGCCCGCCAAAGCGCAGCCGACGGTGTCGGCAAAGGCTTGCTGCGTCCAGGCGAGGGCGGCGGGGGTGATGTCCTCGAACCGCAAAGCGTGGATTTTGTCGGCGAGCTGGCGGGCGATGGTCATGGGCTTACGCTCCGTTGTTAAGCACAGTTTGCGACGCCCGGCCGGTTTGGTCCATGGTTCGTGTGAGCGCTACCCAGGAGGTTCGACCCATGCGCCCGGAAGACTTCATCGCCGACAAGAAGCGGCCCTTCACCGGCGCCGAGTATATCGAAAGCCTCCGCGACGGGCGGGAGGTCTATATCGATGGGGAGCGTGTGGCCGATGTCACGGTGCATCCGGCGTTTCGCAATGCCATCCGCTCCATCGCGCGGCTGTACGATGCGATGCATGATCCCGCGACCAAGGATGCGCTGACCTGCCCGACCGATACCGGCTCGGGCGGCTACACCCATAAGTTCTTCCGGGTCCCGCGGTCGCGGGACGATATGGTGGGGGCGCAGGAAGCGATCGCCGGCTGGGCGCGCCTGTCTTATGGCTGGATGGGGCGGACTCCGGATTACAAAGCAGCGTTCTCGAACACGCTGGGTGCGTTTCCGGAGTATTATGGCGATTATGCCGGCAATGCCCGGGCCTGGTATAAGCGGGCGCAGGAAGCGGTGCCGTTCATGAATCACGCCATCGTCAATCCGCCGATCGACAAGCATTTGCCGGCTGAGGCTGTTAAAGATGTCTACGCCTGCGTGAAGCGGGAGACGGATGCGGGCATCTATGTCTCCGGCGCCAAGGTGGTCGCGACATCGGCGGCGTTCACCCACTATAATTTCATGGGCCAGTCGTCGAAGACCGCGACCGAAGACCTGGATATGTCGGTGATGTTCATGGTGCCCATCAACGCGCCAGGCCTGAAGCTGATCTGCCGCACATCGTATGAGGCGGCGGCGAAATCGCCGTTCGATTATCCGTTATCATCCCGTTTCGACGAGAATGACGCCATTTTCGTCATGGATAACGTGTTCGTCCCGTGGGAGGACGTGTTCATCTATCGTGATCCGGCACGGGTCATGAGCTTCTTCCCCGGCACCGGCTTCGTGCATGGGGCGATGTTCCAGGGCTGCACACGCTATGCGGTGAAGCTGGATTTTATCGCCGGACTGCTGGCCAAGGCCTTGCGTTGCACCGGCGGGGATGAGGCACGATCCAACCAGGTCATGCTGGGGGAGGTGATCGCCTGGCGGCATCTGTTCTGGTCCCTGTCGGACGCAATGGCGCATAACCCGCAGGCCTGGAAGGGCGATGCCGTGCTGCCGGATCTGGAAGCCGCGATGTCGTATCGGGTCTTCGCCCCGGACTCCTGGCCGCGGATCAGGGATATCGTGCAGAAGGCGGTCAGCTCGGCGCTGATCTATCTGCCTTCATCGGTGAAGGATTTCGCCAATCCGGCGATCGAACCCTATCTGCGGCAGTATGTCCGCGGCTCGCACGGGGTCGATCATGTCGAGCGCGTGAAGATCATGAAGCTGCTGTGGGATTGCGTGGGCACCGAATTTGCCGGGCGGCACGAGCTGTACGAGCGCAACTATTCCGGCGGCTATGAGGATATTCGGGCGCAGGTGCTGACCGGGGCGCAGAAGGGCGGCGGGTTGAAGGCGATGGAGGCACTGGTGGACCAGTGCCTCGCCGATTACGACACGACGGGGTGGACGGGCGGGGCCTGGGGACAGGGGTAATCGGCCGTTACGCCGCCAGTGCGATCATCTCCCGCACGCCGGCATTGTCCAGCGTATCGACCCGCAGTGCCAAGGCGATCAGCGCCTCCGCCTTGTCCGCCGACAGCCGCCGCGACAGGCAGTCGCGCACCTTCACCAGATGATCCGCCTCGCTGATCGGTGGCGTGCCCCAGATGCCCTTGGGGCCGTTGCAGCGCGTGTGCAGCTTCGTGCCGTCTTCCATCTCGATCTCGGCTTCGAGCCACATCTTATCGAACCGGGCCGGAATCTCCCGCGACATGTTCATCGTGATTTTATCCAGCAGCGCCACCATGTCGGGGCGCACCACTTCCTCATCGGTGAACGTATCGATCTTCGCCCCGCCGCGCAGCAGCCCGTTCGCGAAGGTGTATTGCAGGCTGAACTTGCCCGCCAGGCCGGTGTCCGGATGCGGCCGGTTCACATAGGGCATCACCGGCGTTGTCAGCGTCACCGCCTTGATCTTCGACGGATCGGCCACCTGCGGCTTCAACGCCATGCCGGCGGTGATGGCGAAATGGGTGCCGAACTGGCTTGGGAACATTTTCACCGCGTAGCCGGGGGAGACGATGCGCCAGGGCGCGCCGAAATTCAGCAGATCCCGCGGCTCAAACGTTTCGCCGAACATCATGCGGCCGTAGCCGTTGAAAGCCTCGAACGGTTCCGGATTGGCGTCGAAACCGTGGGAGGCGAGCATCGCGCATTCCAACCCGGCGCTGGCGGCGTTGCCGCAATGGGTCGATTTCGTCATCGTGCCGATATTGGCCGCCATGCCGCCGCAGCGCGATGACGCCATGCCCAAAGCATAAGCCAGTTGCGGCGCCGTTAGCCCCAGCACATGCCCGGCCGCGACCGCCGAACCCATCGGCCCGACCAGAGCCGGCGGATGGAAGCGGATGCTGCCGTTTTCATAAAGATGCCCGGCATGGCGGATCCAGCCCTGGATCTCAATGCCCTTAACCAGAGCCGTGATGACCTCCCGCCCCGAGACATCGCCGGTTTCCGCCAGCGCCAGGATGGCGGGCAGGGTGGTGGATAGCGCGTGGTTGGACGGCGTCCACATCGGCTCGAAATCCAGCACATGCATCGCCGCGCCGTTCAGCGCCGCCGCCAAAGTGGGCGCGGTGCGGAAGCCGAAACCGATAGCGGTGGCCGCGCCGCTGGCGCCGAAGCCGCGGTAATGTTCCCCGAGAATCTGCATCGCCTCTTCTTCGGTCCCCGCGAGGGTGATGGACAGCCCGTCCAACACCAGCCGGCGGGCGGCGGCGATCGCCTCCGGCGTCAGGTCGTCATAGGCGGAGGCGACGATCTTCTCGCAGAGTTCGGCGGTGACAGTCATGGACGGGATCTCCCATTTTTCGGCGTGCGTTGACCGGATGTTAACCATTTTCCCTTGCGTTTCGGGAGATGGGGTTGGCGGCTAAACGATATTTTCTGCGGGGTGCCGGAGGGAATGCCGCGTTATTTAGGGTTGGCACCGATGTAACGGCGGCGCGGGACCCGGTTCCCCGCTGATCGTGTGGCTATTCAATCGCCCAGTGCCGGACAGCACATCCTGAGATGAAAACACGGGTCATTGTGGGTTCACCGGCGAGGACAGGCCCGCCAGAGAGACAAACCCGAAGGAGACCATCATGACCCAGAATCATACCGATATGGCCCAAAACGCCCGTTCACTGACCCTCACTGAACTCGACCGCGTCAACGGCGGTGGCGGCACCCTGGCGGATGCCAAGGCAGTTCAGACCGCGTTGCCGCTGCGGGCGTCCGGGCGCATGCAGACTCTCGGCGAGATGCTCGCCGCCCTGACGAACGATTGGAGCGCCTTGTTCCACTAGTTCCCCGGCTGAGTGCCTCGGCGATGCCGGATGTCAAAACGGCCCGGGCGATGCCGGGCCGTTGAACCTGGTGACCTGGCCACCGGTGTCCACCATAGGCTACATGCCGGCCCTATCCGATCCTATTGCGGATCGATGTCCAGCCGCGGCGTGTCGCCCCCCCCTTCCGCAGCGAGAGCGTGTCTTCAACGTCGAGCCATCCGTCATGATGACGTTGATCTCGTGGTCGTCTTGAATGAATCACCAGATGGTTTTCACCCCATAACGGGGGAAAATCCCGTCATCGGTCACGATCGTGAAATCCTGCGCCAGGGCCGTCGCGATCAGCATGCGGTCCATCGGGTCCTTATGGTGCGCGGGCAGAGCGTTGGCGCGCTCACAGTCCTCCCACGTCAAAGGGATCACGCGGTAGCCGGCTGTCGCGAGCCAGGAGGCGAAGCTGCCTTCATATCCGGCTGGCGTCGGGCGCGGCAGTTTGCCGAGCGCGGCTTTCCGCGTGATCTCCCACACCGTGATGGGCGACACGAACAGATCGGCTGTGCGCATAATGTCCAGGGTGGCCGAACCCATGGTGGCGCCGCCGTAGCCGTGGAAGACAATGAGGGCGCAGGCGTCGACCAGGAAAATCAAACCGGCCAGCCCTCGTCGCGCTGTTCCTCGTCGGTGAGGGGGGCGAAAGCGGCCTTGTCGTAGCTGCCGACCCAGCCCCAATCGCCTGGCGTGCGGAGCATGCCGGTTGGGGCGCCGACGATACGTGCGACCGGGCGGCCGTGGCGGGTGATCGTGATTTCGGCACCGGCGCTGGCTTCGGTGACCAGCGCGGAGATATGGGCTTTAGCCTCGGCCAGGGTGACGCGCTTATTCATGACCAATATTTTGGTCATTGGATCGGCGATGTCAAATTTTTCTGCACGCGTTTACCCGATGTTAACCAGTCTTCCTCACACTGAGGCAGATGGCACCATCGCATTCCTATATCCCGGCCCCGTCGCATCTGCCTGCGTTTCCCGATGCCTAACGGGTCCGGCCGAAGGGCGGCCGAATCCGCTGGAACGATCCCACCGGTTTCATCTATGAATGGGATCGTCGGCATGGCGCGTTGGAGGTTTACGACGCGCGTGGCCGGCATCTCGGCGAGTTCGATCATGAAAACGGCGCGCAGCGGAAGCGGGCTGACCAGAGCCGACGGATAGAGCCATGAACCTCACCCGCACCATCCGGGGATAGGACCGGCGTACCGAACGATTGATCGAAGAACACGCCTTGTCGGACGCGTTATTCGCTTCTATCCGTGGATTGGTTCGGGACGCCCAAGACGATCCGGATTTCCTCGATCCATACGAGATCGTCGCGGCGTCACTACGCCAACTGAACGTCCCCTGCCAGGCTGACACGGTGATTTATTACCTGGAGGCGGAAGTGGACCGGTGCCACGTCACCATGGCGCGCGATGCCAATTGGTCGGTCGCCTGATGGCTTAATCACGGTAGGCTGCCCAGAACCAAGCACCCTACCGCGCTTAACATCAACCGGAGTGGCCGCCGGTAAGGGCGAATGGTCTCAAGCGTTGCCAATTTCGGCGCATAGCATTTTCAGAAGCTTCCGTGACGATATGCCTCTATCCAAAACTGGAGGTTGCCGAACACACTTTGCCTCTAACCCATCTTATTCATCGCATGGCAGGGATTCGCGAACGGACATGGCGCAAACATATGGAATCGTTCAGTGATTGGTTGCTTACACCCACACCGAACGCCGGACATAATCCGCCA
>CAIXEA010000097.1 GCA_903918315.1 uncultured Acetobacteraceae bacterium
CCACAACCAGCGCCCAGTCGTCGTCCGTCATCCGTGTCAGCATGGTCGGCTCCCTGAAACCGACCTCCTATGAGTCAGACAACAGAGCGCGCCGGAATCCCCAAAAATGGCATATCAGGGATTCCGTCCACACGGCCTAAGCCTTCGCCACCGCCGCCCGTTCCCCCGCCAGCAGCGCCTGCTTGCGGGGCACGCCCCAGCGATAGCCGGTGAGATCACCGTCGCTGCCCACCACCCGGTGGCAGGGCACGGCCAGCGACACCGGATTGGTCGCGCACCCCCGCGCCACTGCCCGGATCGCGCGGGGATTGCCCACCATCTCGGCGAGTTGGGCGTAGGTCCGCGTCTCCCCGGCGGGGATGCGGCACAGAGTCTGCCAGACCCGCTGCTGGAACGCGGTGCCGCGCAGGTCAAGCGGCAGGTCCAGCGCCTGTTTCGGTTCGTGCAGGAAGGCCAGAACCGTCGCCACGGTCGCCGCCAGGGCCGCGTCGTCGGCGATGACCCGTGCCTTGGGGAAGCGCTGCCGCAGGTCGCCCAACAGCGCCTCATCCGGTTCGGCGAAGCCGAGGAAACAAACGCCTTTGTCGGTCGCGCCAACCAGCAGCCGGCCAAACGGGCAATCCGTCAGGGTGGTGCGAATGGTCTCCCCTTCGCCGCCGCGGCGGGCCGCGCCGGGGGTCATGCCCAGCAGGGTCGCTGTCTTTTCATAAACCCGGCTCTCCGACCCGAAGCCCGCATCCAGCACCGCATCCACCACCCGCGCCCCGCCAGCGAGGGCGGCATGCAGGCGGCGGGCCCGCACACCCTCGGCGTAGCTGCGCGGGGTCACCCCGGTATGGTCGCGGAACATGCGCAGGAAATGGAAGCGGGAATAGCCGGACCGCGCTGCCAGCGTATCGAGTGAGGGCATGTCCGCCGCTGCCTCGATGAAGGCGCAGGCATCCGCGACCACGGCCTGGGCCAGCCGGGCCCGCTCCCCTTTCGGGTCGCAGCGCTTGCAGGCGCGGAATCCCGCGGCCTCCGCATCCGCGCAGGTGCGGTAGAAGCGCACGTTCTTGCGTAACGGCCGGGGTGAGGGGCAACCCGGCTTGCAGTAGACGCCCATGGTCGTCACCGCATACAGGAAAGCACCGGATGCGCCCTGGGGCTGGCGGGACAGGACCTGTTCCCAAAGCTGCGCGTCGGGGAGCGGGTCGATCATCGTGATTGCATCATTCATGGCGCCACTGTGGCGTCCCCGGAGGGCAGAAGCCATCCGGGGTTTGCGCTGACTATCAGCGCAGGACGATTTCCACGCGGCGGTTCTGCGGCTCCCGCACGCCCGGCCCCGTCGGCACCAGGGGTTTGCTGTCGCCCGCCGCGGTGATGGTGATGGCGGTCTTGGCGACACCGTCCTTGACCAGCTCCGCCGCCACGGCCTGTGCCCGGCGCATCGACAGCCCCTGATTATAGGCTGGCGTGCCGGAGGTATCGGCATTGCCCGCCACATCGATGCGCGTGTGCTGGACGCGGCCGGCATTGGCCGCGGCGTCCTTGACGATCCCGCGCGCTTTCTCGGTCAACAAGGCCTTGTCCCAGTCGAAGAACACCAAATACGACCGCGTCGGTTCCGCGGCCGGCACCGCGGCCGCCGCGCTGGCCGGCGCCGGAGGCGGCGGGACGTTGAATGCATAACGCACGCCCAGGACCAGGTTATGGTCGAACTGGTTATGCAGCTTCACCTGGGCGGAGGCACCGGTCCCGGTGGTGCCGGTGAACCGGTCGCCGCCCAAAATATCCATGAACCGGTATTCCGGGGTGACGGACAGGCCCGGCACATTGGGAATCGGGAATGACGCGCCAGCGATGACCTGCGCCGCCGCCGCGCCCTGCGTCGCGTTGACGCGATAAGCAAAGCCACCGCCATTCTGGCTGACGCCGACATTGTTCAGGTTGGTCCACTGATAACCGACACCGCCGCCGATATAGGGATAGACCCAGGGTGAGCCGACATCCATGTCGAACAGCGCATTGGCCATGACGCCATAGTGCCGGACGGTGCCGCTGGCCGATGTCTGGATACCTGGAACGGCCAGCTGGCTCAGGGCGTTCTGTCCGTAATTGGCCTCAATCTCGAAGCGGATGCCGTTGCCCAGCGCATAACCCAGGTTACCCAGGGCGACAAACCCGGCATCGCGCGATGCCGTGGCGCGGCCGCTGCTGAAGGCGCTTCCACCGGTTGTGAGGGTGGTGTCCTGCGCGAAGCTGCCGCCGGCCCCGCCGCCCACATAAAGACCCTGAATCGGCTGGGCCTGAACGACGACGGGCATCGCGGCGATCGTCGCGGCCAGAATAGCGCCTTGGATTCGCATGCTGAACACTCCTGCCACGCGGGGCGTCGCCGACTGTCGGCACGCGCGGGGCTGTCGTTACGAAATAAAGACCCTTTGGGGCCGCTGGCAAGCACTCAAACGAAAAGGGGCGCCTCGCGGCGCCCCAGTCCTGTTCAACGATACCGCTGCGATTAGCGGATGTTGATTTCCACGCGGCGGTTCTGCGGTTCCCGCACGCCCGGGCCGGTCGGCACGAGCAGCTTGGTGTCGCCCGAGGCCGTGATGGCGATCGCGTTCTTCGGCACGCCGTCCTTGACCAGCTCGGCGGCAACCGCATTCGCGCGGCGCAGCGAGAGGCCCTGGTTGTAAGCGTGGGTGCCGGAGGTGTCGGCGTTCCCGTTCACGTCGATCTTGGTGTAGGCCACCTTGGTCGAGTTCACAGCGGCGTCCTTGATGATGCCACGAGCGCGCTCGGTCAGGTTCGCCTTATCCCAGTCGAAGAACACCAGGTAGGAGCGCGCCATCGCAGCGGCCGGGGCAACCGCCGGGGCCGGAGCCATCGGCGCAGCAGCCGGCGCACCGAACGCATAACGAACGCCCAGCAGGAAGCTGTGGTTATAGTTGTCGGTCGAAGTCGCGCCATTGAAGTTGCGGTTACCCGCGAGGCCCATGAAGCGATACTCACCGGTCACGGCCAGGCCCGGAACGGCATCGATCGGGAACGCGGCGCCCGCGATGCCCTGATAGGCGAACGAGCCCTTCGTGGTCGACACGGAGGAGACGTGCTCCGCCTGATAACCAATGCCGACGCCGAGGTAGGGAACAACCATCGGAGAGACGCTGGTGAAGTCATACAGGCCATTCACCATGACGCCATACTTGTCTTGATGGCCACCGCCGTTCTTGGCCTGGTTGTAACGGTAATCGCCTTCAACTTCCGCGCGGAACCCGTTGCCGAAGCCCCAGCCAACGCTGCCGACGCCGACGAAGCCAGCCTTGGTCTGCACCTTCTGGTTGGGCGCACCCGGGACCGAAACCGATTCGTCCTGCATCAGGTTGACGCCGGCGCCGGCGTCAACATACGGGCCGCTGATCCCCTGGGCGTTGGCCGCGATCGGCAGCGCCATCACGGTGGCTGCCAGTAGTGCGCTACGAAGCGTCATATGTGTTCTCCTTGATATCGGGTCCAGAAAGCCGGAACCGGCATGCTGTGCCGTCACCGGCTTGTCTTGCGTTCCCATTCTAATAGGGGAGTTTTCCGCGAAAGACGAGAGGCATGCCACTGGTTTTGCTGCGTCTGTTGCACTTTCGCCACACTCCATCGGCGCGACAGCCACAGGGCCGAATGGCGGAAGAGAGCAGGAGTCGAACCTACCCAGGACTGCTTTGCCGCCCCAACCGGGTTTGAAGTCCGGCCGGCCCACCGGGACCGCTTCTCTTCCGCCGTGAGTATCGCCGGTTCACGCGGTTTGGGGAAGCTGGGCCAAAAACTCCGCCTCTTCCGCCGGTTCCAGGCAGCGGCAATCAAGCCAGAGCCGATCCTGGCCGATGCGGCCGATGACCGGGCGCGGCAAAGCCCGGAGCGAGGCGGCCAGACTTTCAAGACCGCTGCCGCCCAGCGTGACGGCCACGGAGGCCAACAAATCCACCGGCATGGCGCCAGAGCCAATCTGACTGCGGCAGGATGCGACCGAGACCGGACGGGTGGGCCAATGCCGTTGCATCACGGCAGCCATGCGTTCCGCCGTGGCGCGGATGTCCGCTTCCGCCCGTGTCAGCAACCGCAACGCCGGCAGCCGCTCCGTGAGACGATCGGGATCCAGATACAGGCGCAGCACCACCTCCAGCGCCGCCAACCGACCTTTATCCAGACGGAGCGCCCGTTTCAGCGGATTGGCGTTGATCCGCCGGATAAGATCACGCCGTCCCACGATCAGCCCGGCCTGCGGTCCACCCAGCAGCTTGTCGCCCGAGAAGGTCACCACATCCGCCCCTGCCGCCAACGCCTCCTGCGGGATGGTTTCGTGCGGCAGCCCCCAGGTGGCCAGATCGATCAGGCTGCCGCTGCCGAGATCGTCGATCAACGGCAAATCCCCCGCGTGCGCGATCCGGGCCAACACTTCTGTCGGCACCGAGGCTGTGAAGCCCGTGATCGCGTAATTCGCCTGATGCACCCGCATCAGCGCCGCGGTATCCGGCCCGATCGCCTGCTCGTAATCCCGCGGATGGGTGCGGTTGGTGGTGCCGACCTCCTTCAGGATGGCGCCGGCCCGGCTCATGATATCCGGGACGCGAAAGGCGCCGCCGATCTCGATCAGTTCGCCGCGGGAAACGGGCACCTGCTTCCCGGCGGCGAGCGTGTTCAGCACCAGAACCACCGCCGCGGCATTGTTATTGACCACCGTTGCGGCCTCCGCCCCGGTGATTTCGCACAGCAACGGGGCGATATGGGAATCGCGCTCCCCCCGCCGACCGGTTTCGAGATCGTATTCGAGGTTGGTGGCCGAACGCATGGCCGCCGCCGCCGCAGCCGCGGCTTCCGGCGGCAAAGGCGAACGGCCGAGATTGGTGTGCAGAACCGTGCCGGTCAGGTTGAACACCGGCCTTTGGGAATGGACGAAGCGGGCGGCCAGGCTGTCAGCCGCCAGATCGATCAGCGCCGCTGACGGCGCATGGAACTGGCGGGCCGCCCGGCGCGCGGCCAACACCCGCCGCAGCGCCTCCGCGGTCGCCGTGCGCCCGAAGCGGGCCAGCAGTACAGCCGTTTCGGGCGCACGCAGCAGGGAGTCGAGGGACGGGAGGGGACTGGGTTCCTGTGTCATGGACGCCATCGTAGGGTAGGATAGCGAGGGGGCAAACCACGCATACTCTCCCGCGTCTGCCGATACGCGGTATGAGGGCCATGCAATGATTGCCTTCGCCGCCTTGATGGAGCGCCTGTCCTGCACCACCGCCCCCGCCGCGCGGCGGGTGCTGCTGCACCGCTACTTCACCACCATTCCCGACCCAACCCGCGGCTACGCCCTCGCCGCGCTGACCGGCGTGCGGCTGTTCCCCGCCATGGGCCCGAGCGCGATCCGCGCGCTGGCCCTGACGCGGACCGATCCGGTTCTGCTGACCGCGGCGCGGGGCTTCGTGGGTGACCTGACCGAAACCATCGCCCTGATGTGGCCCGCCGCGCGTTCAAACGCCGCGCCCCCCGATCTGGCCGCGGTGATCGCCGGCCTCAACGGCGCCACCAAAGCCGAGGTTCCCGCGCTGGTGGCCGGCTGGCTCGACGCCAGTGAGCCGCGGGTGCGGGTGGCGCTGTTGAAACTGATCGCACGCGGCGGTCAGGCCCCTGTGACGGATGAAGAGATCTGGGACGTGCTCGGTGCGATGACCGGCACATCACCCGCCGCCATCGAAACGGCCTGGCGGGGGGCAGCGCCACCCTATGACGGCCTGTTCGCCTCCGCCCGGGCGGATACCGTTCCAATCCCGCCGCCCGAGGCTGGTCGCGTGGTCCGGGTCATGCTGCTTTACGCCGAACCGAACGCCTACACGATTGGCGTCTGGAAGGGTGATCACCTGGTGCCCATCGGCCAGGCGACCGCGGACGACGCCGACGCGGCGTTCCTGGCGCAATGGGCCCGGAGCCATACCATCAACCGCTTCGGAGTGGTGCGGGAGGTCGAAAAAACCATGGTGTTATCCGTATCCTTTCAATCCATCCGGCCAGCGCCCCGCCGCAAGGCCGGGATCGCGTTGCGCGGCGCCCGGGTCGTCATGGTGCATGGCGACGGAGCGGTGGCAGACAGCCTGGACGCGCTGTCAGCCTGACACACATCGTCGCCGCCCTCTGGCCGGTTCCAGCGCGCGTGTTACGATACAAACAACACCAACCACGGGAGGGCACGATGGACGCGATCGTCGGCAGCGGCCGCCACACCTATGACGTGAATGAGGCCTGGGCCTCGGTACCCGACAGCATCGAATTCAAGCCGGCCGCCGTGGCCGTGGACTCCCGCGACCGGGTCTTCTGTTTCAATCGGTCCGCCGCGCATCCGATCGTGATCTTCAATCGTGATGGCGACTATGAGGGATCCTGGGGCGCCGGCCTGTTCAAATTCCCGCATGCCATTCGTTTTGATGAACACGACAATGTCTGGCTGACCGACGAACATCTGCAACAATTCATGCTGTTCAGCAACGACGGCACCTTGCTGCGCACGATTGGCCAGCGGGGTTTCCGCTCCGACACGGGCGTGCCGGATGACGACTTTACCTCCGGCGCATTCCGCAAGGTCACGCATGCCGGCGGGCCGTTCAATCTGCCGACGGATATCGCCACCGCCCCGGACGGTTCAATGTTTATGACCGACGGTTACGGCAACGCGCGGGTTCACAAATTCGCCGCCGACGGGACCCACCTGTTTTCATGGGGCGAACCCGGCACCGGCCCAGGCCAGTTCAACCTGCCCCACGGCATCTGGATCGATCGGCGCGGCCGCGTACTGGTGGCGGACCGGGAGAATGACCGGGTGCAGGTGTTCGACCAATCCGGCACTCTGCTCACCATCTGGCCCACCGCGCTGATCGGCCCCGCCTTTTTCTACGTTGACGCCGATGATGTCGTTTACATTCCGGAGCATAATGGCGGAATGGTCAGCATCCTGACGCTGGATGGGGAACGCCTCGCCCGTTGGGGGGCGCCGATCCATAAATCGGTGCACGGGATTTGGTGCGACTCACGGAAGGATTTGTATGTGGTGCAGCCCGGTGCGTGGGGGCGTGTGCGGCGGGTGGTGAAGTATACGCGGCGGTGAGAATTGACCCCCTCCCGCAATGGGAGGGGGTTGAATCGTGTCGTCTGATTACGGATCGATCCGTATTGTTTATATATCGGATCGTATTTTTGGATTTGAATGAAACTATCCAAGCTTCGCAGTGCGACGTTGCTGCGGGGTGACCCCACCACGGCGCCTGATATCGTCAGGCAGGCGAAAGATGTCAGGAACATCAACCTTGTTAGTCGTCTTACGAATTTCGATGATGCCAACGGTTGCCATCGCAATTAACAAATCCTCAAACGCCTTATCATCATTGGTTTGTGATGAGGCCAGCCATTCGGGCATTTTATCCGGTGGCGTTATTTTTTTAAGATCCGACAAAATCGATGGATTTCGCCATTTTTCAATGAGCTGATCGGGCTCGCAAGGGACCGATAATCCGCTCAACCGCAGCAACGCTGGAGGTACCCATGGATAATCCTCCTTGAGGTCTTCGACACGGTTCTGCGCTGCGTAATTCACACCTGCGTGAATTCCTTTATAGTCGATAACCGTGTCCTTCGGCGAAGGCTGATGATCGGCTGCATGGCGTATGGCACGCAGAAATGTTCGTGGCGAAACCTGGTTTCGGGCGTCGGCCAAATGCAGCGTCAGCCAAGTGTAGGTTAGACCACGACGCCGATTGGTTCCCATGTATAAACCAGCCAGTTGGTCAAATAATAAATGTTGCGAGCGATGATCATCTACCAGTTCCTTCGGCAGATCAGCCAGTTGGTCGAAGTCCCACCAAGCTGCCGTTACGTTTTTTGCGACCCTTTCAAAAGCACATCGCGCTCCCGCGCGCAGACGCGCGAATAACAGGCCGTACAAATCGGTTGCCCGCCAATCCAGATCCACGCGCTCACCGGAAATTTTCGATGAGTCGGGAAATTGGAAAATCCGCGAATCTGCCGCCTGATCCGGGCGCATGAAAATCTTCAGCCGCAGGTTTCGATAGCTCTTATACGCCAGGGCAAGCCGCAATACCCCCTGGATCAGTTGTCGGCGCCCCTCAATATCGTCCGACAATTGCTCTAACTGATCGAAAATAAACACCAAACGACACTGCCGCTGCGTCAGAGCCTGATCTGCCGTGCGCAATAAATCCCTGACGGCATCTGGTTCTCCGACAACCCAACGCAAACGTTCGGACAATGTCTCAGGGATGGAGCGGTTTGCTTGTTTCGCGATATCCGGCAACGTTACAGCACGCCAAATGGCTTCGGCGCTTGCCCCTTCTGCACGCAATAGATTCAAGGCGTCGCGGCTAACGCCGCCGAAATTGCCCTCACCTTCGGCAAAGCCATAGACGATTTCGACCTGGCCCTCGGCCAACCGACTCCCTGGCAAGGCGGACGCGATTTTGGCCCGGGTATCACGGCCAACCAGGGCATTGGCCCAATAGCTCTTGCCCATACCGCGGTTACCGATAACCAGCGAACGATCGAGATCGAGAGCCGCGACATGGGCTTTCGGAAAATAGATATCATTCGGAGCAATCTCGTGGCTGGGCGTATGAGCCTCAAGCACGGGGAAATTTTTCATGACATCGCGCAGTGCAATCAGATCTTCCGGCGCGTTCATGGCGCGCGCTCCAATCCGATCCAGTCCCAGGCTTTGGTCAAAAATCTCGAAAACGGCCTAACGTAATCGTCTGCGTCTAAGACACTTGGATTCAATAAAGGGTCGAAAGCGTCGTACGTTGCGTCGTATCCGATGACACCGACATCATGCGGCACATCGGGTCCAGTTGTGCCGAATGAATAATTAAAGCCAGGATCGGAACCGGGGCCAGGATCGACATCGTACAACATATCGGCACATAGCTCATAAACCCTATCACGAAAATATTCAGCACCTGTCGTGGGCGCCTTGCCTTGCACAAATCCCACCCGTGAACGCCAGTCGTCCTGATCAGGCGACGAGGCAGGTGGCGCTGTTTGGAGCAGATGCGCGAAGATATAGCGGTATCCATGAAAAGTTTGCGGCTGATCGACGCCAAACAACACCAACCGTTGGGCACCGACACCGAGCCATGTGGAAGCGGTTGTTTCGGCCAGACCAGCCCGCGAATCAATCAGTATCGCGTCGTACTCTCCCCTGGACGCGAACCGGTCAACCATCTCACGGATTTTCGCCGACACAGGCTTGCGGCCCGTCTCGGTCACTTCTTCCGTGAGTGCACGCGCGAGTTTGCCAATCATGTTCGCGGGATTCTCATCGGTCACACGCCCGACCGCCGGCAGCACGTGAATAGCGCCTTGACCAAAATGGCTGACACCAATGTGGTCGTAAAGTTCATCGTCCGCGATACCACCGAGACCGTGTTCCACCAGATAGTCGATCGCTCCAAATTTCGGTCGGCGATCGTCCGGCGTCTCGCGCAGCAAAATAGTGCCGATGCCCGGCGCTTCCAGGTCGAGGTCGATACACAATACATGCTTTCCATGGGCGGCCAGATCGGCCGCTAAAACGGCCAAAGCGGTGGAACGGCCGACGCCCCCCCTTCAAAGACCCAAAGATCAGCCGTGGCGGGCCCGGGGCAGGCGCAGCAAAGTCTGAAATCCAATCTGCCCCGACGACACGCCGGTCGAGAAACCGGACATGCTCGTAATCCCCATCGACCAAGATGGGAACGACGATTGGACCAGCTTCGTTCAAAGCGTCAAACAAGAGAGAAGAAAGCACAGGCGTCGGTGTTAGGCCGTGTGGACGGATTTGATCAAGACAAACACACAGGCCAATGACACGAATGCCTCGTAGTTTCGCTTGGTCTTCTCACAGCGCATAGCGACCCGCTTGAACCGTTTGAGTTTGCCGAAGCATTGCTCGACGCGA
>CAIXEA010000098.1 GCA_903918315.1 uncultured Acetobacteraceae bacterium
GGATTATGTCCGGCGTTCGGTGTGGGTGTAAGCAACCAATCACTGAACGATTCCATATGTTTACGCCATGTCCGTTCGCGAATCCCTGCCATGCGATGAATAAGATGGGCTAATTCAAACGTTTTGCCCTTAAGACGTGCCGACTATCTTCATGAGGCCGGTCATGCCGTTGTTGCTCACGAGAAGGGACTTATCATTGAGGAAGTGAAATGCCTTCCGGCGGGAAACCACTGCAAGGCAACCTTGACGCCTACTGTCGACGCGGCGCTGGCGGCCTGCCTCAAGAATTATAAAGACGGGATGCTCCAAGGAACTGCCCTTTATGATCGCCTCGTTGGTATTCAGTTCGGATGGTTTTGCATGCTGCTCGGAGGAATCGCTGGCGAAAGCCTAGTTTCCACGTCACCGATCGAGTCAGTCCGCCGTGCCGCAGACGATTTGCCGACGTTCTTTGCGGCGGCGGCCCGCATAACTTCTATCTCTTTCACGGATTCTCGAAGCACACCTGACGTATGGTCTAATTTGCTCCAACAGGCGCTGGATCACACGCAACAAATTATCGCACGCAGAAGATCTGACGTGGAGACGGTTGCGACACATCTGGAGAAATCAGGTCGACTATCTGGAGACGAAGTACGTGAACTGCTTCTCCATGATAAAGGACATTATCACAGGTAATATGCAGCATTTCACTCAGCTTTCCTAGAACCGCTTTGTCGAATGCTCAAGCCATGAGCACTTAAAACTCTACCCTCACCGGCTCCCCCTCAACACCTGAGCTGAGAGCCTATCCGATTTAAGTCCGATCATATCCGGCATGGTGTATGTCGTTGGCACATTCCTTCGGGGTCAATTGATCGAGGCGCTTTCTGATACGGCGCCAGACGTCGGCGATGGAGCGCTCATCGGCTTTGCGAAGTACGGTCTTAAGCCTGGCGGACATCCTCTCGATTGGGTTGAGGTCAGGGCTACATGGTGGTTCATGCAAGAATCTCATTAATAATAGGGCCCGATCGCGCATCGCGATGGTCAGGCGCCGCTTGGCTCGTTCAATAATGTCGCCGGCACTGCGCGATCATCAGCGCATCATCCGTCACCCTGTAAACCAACCGATGCTCCTCGGTCAGGCGCCGCGACCACCAGCCGGACAGCTTCCCTCGAAGCGGCTCGGGCTTTCCGATGCCGGCGAACGGCGTCCGGCTGGACTGCTCAATCAGCGCATTCAGCCGCGCCAGGACCTTGCGGTCCGTCGCCTGCCAATAGAGGTAGTCTTCCCAGGCCTGAGGGGCGAAGCTCAGCCTCACTCGATCAACTCATGATCCTCGCCGCCACCGGCTTCCAGATTGGCAATCGCCGATAGAAGCCGCTCCGCATTCCGTGGGCTACTCAGCAGGAACCGCGTCTCCTCGAACGACGCGTAATCCTCCAGCGACATCAGCACCGCCGCGGGTTTGCCGCGGTCACGGGTGATGATGACCGGGTTATGGTCGTTCACGACGCTGTCGAGTGTGGCGGCGAGGTTCCGGCGAAGCGCGCTGTAGGATGTGACTTGCATGCCCTTTCTTGTACAGAATTACGTACCGGAAAGCAAGAAATTCCAGTTCACCTCCTTCAGAGCCTCGTCAAAAATGCCGTCGCCACACAGCGGCTCGGGCTTTCCATTCCCGGCGAACGGTATCAACGCACCAAAGCCCCCAGCAATGCATCCAACCGCAGCCGCCCTTCGCTGGTCGCGGTCAGATGCGTATCGGTGTGCGTCAGGTAGCCGGCGTCGATCGCCTGTTCCAGCACGTCGGCCTCCATTGCATCCATGATCGCCACCCCGGTGCGGGCGGCGAACCGGGCGGTGTCGATGCCCTCGGTCAGGCGCAGGCCCATCAGCAGCATTTCGCGGGCTTTTTCCTCCGCTGTCACGGTGGTTTCGGCGGTGCTGCCGTGTCCGTCGCGCTCGACCCGTTCGGCCCAGGGTTCGGGGGCGCGGTGGCGGCGGGTGGCACGCAAAGCCCCGTCCACCGTGACCCGGCCGTGCGCGCCGGGGCCGATCCCGGCGTAGTCGGCGTAGCGCCAGTAAGTCAGGTTGTGGCGGCTTTCGGCGCCGGGTTTGGCATAATTCGACACCTCATAGGGCGCCAGGCCGAAGCGGGCGGCTTCGTCGGCGGTGGCCTCATACAGCGCGGCGGCGTCGTCATCCTCCGGCAGCACGATGTCGCCGCGGCGGTGCAGCGCCTCGAACGCGGTGCCGGGTTCGATGGTGAGCTGATACAGCGACAGATGATCCGCCGCGAGCGCCAAGGCCGCCCGCAATTCCGCCCGCCAGGCGGCTTCGGACTGGCCGGGGCGGGCGTAGATCAGGTCGAAGGACAAACGCGGGAAGATGGCGCGTGCGGCCTCCAGCGCCGCGATGGCCTGCGCGGCGGAATGCTGGCGGCCGAGCAGGCGCAATGCCTCGGGATCGAGGCTTTGCACCCCGAGGGAGGCGCGGTTCACCCCGGCCTGGCGGAAGGCGGCGAGGCGCCCGGCCTCCACGCTGGTCGGATTGGCTTCCAGGGTGATTTCGATATCGGGGCTGGGCTCGAACAGGCGGGCGGCGTCTTCCAGCAACAGCGCGACGGTTTCGGGCTCCATCAGGCTGGGCGTGCCGCCGCCGAAGAAGATGGAGGTCAGGCGGCGGCGGCCTAAACGCGCGGCCTCCCACGCCAGTTCGGCGCGCAAGGCGGCGCGGAAGCGGGCCTGAGGGATGCGGTCCCGCACATGCGAGTTGAAGTCGCAGTACGGGCACTTGGCCAGGCAGAACGGCCAGTGGATATAGAGCGCGAGCGTGTCCATGCGGAGGGGTATAGGCGATGTCGGGCGGTTCGGGGCAGGGTTCGATCAAGCGTGTGCGCGCGGCCCTTTTGGCGGCAGGGCATGAAGACACCATCCAGGCCTTCCCCGCGGGCACCCGAACCGCCGCCGATGCCGCCGCGGCCGTTGGCTGCGACGTCGCGCAGATCGCCAAATCGATCGTGTTCCGGGCCGGCGGGCGGGCGGCGGTGATCATCACCTCCGGCGCCAACCGGGTGGACACGGCGCGGGCGGCGGAGGCTTTGGGCGTCAAACTCAGCCGCGCGGATGCGGACTGGGTGCGGGAGACGACGGGCTTCGCCGTTGGCGGCGTATCCCCGATCGGACACCTGTCGCCGCCCTTGCTGCTGGTGGACGAAGATCTGCTGGCGCTGGACCCGATCTGGGCGGCGGCGGGATCGCCCAGCCATGTCTTCCGCACGACGGCGGCCGATTTGATCCGGATGACCGGCGCGCCGACGGCGGTGGTGCGGGTCGCCGCCGGATGAAGCAAAAACCCCCGAGGCAAGGCCCCGGGGGTTCTGGAAAACCTACTGCGTGTCAGCGTAGGGGTAGATCACGTTGCCCGTCTTCAGCGACGGCGGCCACAGGATGACCTCGGTCTTCGGATCCTTGAACTGCTCCAGGTCGTTGCTCTTCACGCCCTGGAACTGCACCGCCATCACCCGCGCTTCGACCCATTCGCCGCCGTCGCCGAACCGGATGGTACCGGCCAGGGTCTTGAACTCATGCGAGCGCAGGTATTCGGCCATTTTGGCCTGATCCAGGCTTTTGATACCTTCCACCGTCTGCTGCACCACCTGGAGGTAGGAATAGGCGAAGGGCGGCAGGTAGTAGCCCAGCGGATCCACGCCCGCGGTGGCTGCCTTGGCCTGATAGCGCTTCAGGAAGTCCAGCGCCTCCGGCGTCGCGAAGGCCCCGACCGGGAGCCAGAAGTCATAGTCGACAATACCGTTCAACAGCGGGCCAAGCTGGGTCTTGATGGCGGTGGACTGCAAGCCGACCATGCCGCCGCCGAACATTTTCGGCTTCAGGCCGACTTCGTGCGCGGCGCGGATCATCCCAACGGTATCGGGCGGGTAGGAGGCCACGAACACCAGGTCGGGATTGGTCGCCTGAATCGCCCGCACGATGGGGGTGAAATCGGCGGTGCTGGGCGGATAGGTCTTGTCGTAGACGATCTTGAGCCCGGCTTCCTTCGCCAGCTCATGCACGCCCTCGATCGCGTTGCGCGGGAACTCGGCATCCGCGCCGACGATGGCCAGCGTGGTGGGTTTGGGGTTCTGCGCCTTGGCGACTTCGAAGAAGCCCTGGCCGAAGCTCTGTTTGGGGTGCGGCCCGCCGGTGGGACCGAATGAGAAGTAGTTCGGGTAATGGAACTCACTGTTCACCGCGAGACCCAGCAGCCCGACGAAGGTGCGCTTGTGCTGCATGATCACCGGCAGCGCGGGGGCCACCATGTTGGTGGCATAGCCGCTGACGACAATGTCCACTTTGTCCACGTCCAGCAGCTTGGTGTAGATGCCCGGCACGGTGGAGGGGTTGGACTGATCATCGTAGAACACCAGCTTGACCGGCCGCCCGAGCAGGCCGCCCTTGGCGTTGATTTCCTCTTCCCAGATCTGCATGGCAAGAAGCGCCGCCTTACCATTGGGCGCCAGGCCGCCGGTCAGCGCCATGCCGAAGCCGATGGTGATCGGGTTGTCCGCCGCCCGGGCTGGCATCAGGCCAGCGAGCATCAGCATGGCTGCGCATAAGGCGCCGCCGAACCGCCGCGTTATCATGGGGAAGTCCCTCCTGTCTGGTTGTTGCCGCCATCCTATGGTTGCGGCGGCAACCGGCACAAGGGCGGTCGGCATCCGACCCGCCCTTGTGCCGGTCAACCCAGCGACCGCACCACGTGGTCCTTCAGGCGCTGGGCCGGCGCGCTCAAGACCCCGCTGTCGATCAGCGCGATTTCGGTGTCCTTGAGCGTGGGCAGGCGGTCGCTGTCGCATACCGGAACCCCAGCCGGAACCATGTCACGCGGCAGCACCGCCAGGCCCAGCCCGGATTTGACCGCGGCGAGCGTGCCCGACAGCGCGCCGCAGGTGTAAGCGATCCGCCACGGCAGACCGGCCCGCTCCAGCGCATCGATGGCGCGCTTGCGGTAGACGCAGGGTTCGGGTGAGACGACGAGACGCACCGGCCCTTCCTCGGCCGGAATGCCCGCCCAGACCAGGGATTCACGCCAGACACGAACGCCGCGCCGGGCGGCCCGGGTACCGGGTTCGCGCTTGGCCAGGATCAGGTCGAAGCGGCCGGCATCGAACCCCTCCAGCAGATTGAGCGTCAGGTCGCAGGTCACCTCCAACGCCACTGCCGGGTAGGCGCGAATGAAGCGCGACAGCACATCGGGCAGGCGGGAGGTCGCGAAATCCTCCGGCGTGCCGAGGCGGACGGTGCCGGCCATGATGGGTTCGCGCAACTCGGCCACCGCGGCGTCGTTGACGGCCAGCAGCCGTTCGGCATGCACCAGAAACCGTTCGCCGGCGTCCGTCAGGCGCACCGATTGGGGCGAGCGTTCCAGCAGCCGGACATCCAACGCGCTCTCCAGCCGTGTGATCTGCAGCGAGATCGTCGATTGTTGCCGACCCAGACGGGCCGCGGCGCGGGTGAAGCGGCCGAGGCGGGCAATGGTCACGAAAGCCCGAACCAGATCGAGGTCGAGGGTGGCGAGGGGGCGGGGCACAGTCAGCCTCATGATCAATAATTTTGAATATTAAAGTTGATATTATCAAATTCCACAATCTCAAACGATGCGTATGGTGCGCCGCGCAAACGGAGCCAGACCATGATCACCGATATCGCCACGCGCAACCTGACCTCGCCGGCCGTCCTGTTCTTCCTGATCGGAGCGGCGGCCAGCCTGGCGCGATCGGAGCTGTCGATCCCCGACCAGGTGGTGCGCCTGTTGTCGATCTATCTGATGATGTCGATCGGGTATCGAGGCGGGCTGGAGATTGCCCATGCCGGGGTCAGCGTGGACATGATCAGCGCGATCGCGGCGGGGATCGGGCTGTCCTTCGCCATCCCGGTTCTGGCCGAGCGGTTGTTGCGGGTTCTGACGCGGCTGGATCCAGCCGATCGCGCGGCCATGGCGGGTCATTATGGATCGATTTCCGCGGTGACCTTCGCCGCGGTCACCACGGTAACAAATCAGATGACGCTGCCATCGGACGGGTTCATGGTTGGGGTCGCGGCGGCCATGGAAACACCCGCGATCCTGGCCTGCCTGCTGCTGGCGGGGCACCAGCGCGGCGCGGTCAATGCCGGCGCCATGCTGCGTGAGGTCTTCCTGAACGGTTCGGTCGTCGTGCTGCTCGGCGCGCTCATTGTCGGCATCGTCGCGAGTCCTCTGGCGACGGCGCCGGTGAAGCCATTCCTGGTCGATCTGTTTCCGGGATTTCTATGCCTGTTTCTGCTTGAAATGGGCCTGATCGCGGGCCGTGGCCTGCGGGATTCGTGGCGGACCCTCTCCCCCGGCCTGCTGGTCTTCGCGCTTATCATGCCGCCGATTGGCGCGGCTCTGGGCGCCGGCCTGGGCTGGGCGGTGGGGCTGCAAACGGGCAGCCTGGCGATCTTCATGACGCTGGCGGCGTCCGCATCCTATATCGCGGTGCCCGCCGCGCTGCGGATCGCGCTGCCCCAGGCGAATCTGGCGATCGCATTGACCCTGTCGATCGGGGTGACGTTTCCGTTCAATCTCCTCCTGGGCATCCCGGTTTACATCGCCGTGGCCCAGATGGTGCGGTGACGGTGAAGGCGCGGGCCGCGCGCACTGGAACAAAGGCAGCCGGAAGGGTATCCCTGACCGTGACAGCCCGGAAAGTTGAACTGGCGCGCGCGCGCTCAACGTCATACATCCGGGGCAATCACTGCCGCGGGAGCGCCCATCCATGCAGGACCTCGACGAGAATACCGTCACCGACGCAACTTTGGCCCAGATGGGCACGACGCCTGATCCCCGCCTGAAGCAGATCATGGAGGCCGCTGTCCGGCACATGCATGCCTTCGCGCGGGAGGTCGATCTGACGCCGTCCGAATGGCTGACGGCGATCGGATTCCTGACCGAAGTCGGCAAGGCCTGCACCGATATCCGCCAGGAATTCATCCTGCTGTCCGACGTCCTCGGCCTGAGCGCGGTGGTCAACGCGCTGCATGACAAGAAGGCCGCCGAACTGGGCACGCAGTCATCTCTGCTCGGGCCATTTTTCCGGGAGGGCGCGGCGGAGCTGCCGCTGGGGGCGAGCATCATCGCCAACCCCTCCGTGCCGGAGATCGTGCTGTACGGGCAGGTCACCGACAATGACGGCAGGCCCTTGCCGAACGCCCTGGTGCAGGTGTGGCAGACCGATGAGCACGGGCTCTACGACGTGCAGGCGCATGACGATGCGCATATGGACATGCGCGGCAATTTCCGCACCGACGCGAGCGGGCACTACCATTTCCGCACCGTCCGGCCGCTCGGCTATTCCATCCCCATGGATGGTCCCGTCGGCCGGCTGGTCGCGCAGCAAGGGCGGCATGGGATGCGGCCATCGCATATCCACATCCTCATCACCGCCGAAGGGCATCGGGAACTGGTGACGGCGCTGTATTTCGGGGACGATGATCACATTGCCTCCGACACGGTGTTCGGTGTGTCGAATTCGCTGGTGGTGCAGTCGAAGGCCGATCCGGAGAGCCCCATTCCGGGGCTGCGGGCGGTGCGGTATGACTTCAAGATGCCGCGCGCGGCGGACAATGACACCGGCCGCGTCGGCGCGGACCCGGCGAGCTTCAAGCCGGCGGCGGAGTGAGATAAGACAGCTTCCCACCCCCTCCCCCGTCATCCCCGGGCTTGTCCCGGGGACCAAGGTTGCCGCCCGTGCCGCGATTGGTCCCCGGGA
>CAIXEA010000099.1 GCA_903918315.1 uncultured Acetobacteraceae bacterium
ACCGCGCATTTACAGGCGGACCTTGCTTCACCCACATCCGCGATCGCCGGCAACATCGGTTCTGTCAGCGGCATCACAGTGACGGACGGCAATGCTATTGTTCTGACATCAGCAGCAATCCAGGCCAGCGGCGTTGATGACAGCCCGGCATCGGCACTGGCGCTTATGACGGGGGCGCCAATCGTTGCGACGGACGTATTGGCCGGCGATGTCCCGGGTCTTCTGTCGCTGGACGCACCGCCTGGCTCCATTCAGGTGGTGGATTCAACCTATGATATCCAACTCGATTTCACCACCAATCAGAACCTGGTGAACAACAACGCTGTGATCAGTCATATCACGGTCAGCGACGGCGGAACGATAACGCTGACTGTCCCTGCTATCACCGCCCCGAATATGGATGATGGGCCAGGTTCGGTCTTCGCGAAACTATCCGGCGGGTCTTTGAACGTCCTGGATGCGACGGTCGCCGATCTCACGGCCTTGAATCAGCTCAGCGTCAGGCCGAATTTTATCCAGATCAACGACACCGCGGCCAATATCCAGGCGGATCTGGCATCCGGGACATCGATGATGCTCGCGAATAAGGACCTTATTAACGCCGTAACCGTCGGTGATGGTGGCACGATCGCACTCACCGAGGCACAACTGTTCCAGGCCGGAGTCGATGACGGCACGGGATCTATTTTGGCTCTGGCGCACCCGTCACTCGGGTCCCTGACCGCGACGCAGGTATCGATCGCCGACTTGCCCAGGCTGAGCAGTCTTACGGTCGTCCCAACGCAATTCGTCCTTTCGGACACCGTGGCGCATGTCGCGGCGGATTTGTCCTCGGGCTCATCGACCATCCTGGCCTATCTGGGCGCGATCCAGAGCATCATTGTCCCATCCGGCTCCGTGCTGCAGCTCAGCCCTGCTGTCCTGCTGTCCGCGGGAGTCGA
The DNA here is from genome assembly GCA_903918315.1 of uncultured Acetobacteraceae bacterium. GTDB lineage: Bacteria > Pseudomonadota > Alphaproteobacteria > Acetobacterales > Acetobacteraceae > Rhodopila. Next base: position 942 of record CAIXEA010000099.1, read on the forward strand.
TGCTTCGGTACTAAAAATCGCCGGGGCGACGCTGACGACGACCCCTGCCACCCTGGCGCAGTTTCACGCATTGGGGGGGCTGACGCTCAAGCCGGCATCGATCGATATCTCCGACTCCGCGGCCGTATTGCAGGCGGATATCACGTCGAACTCATCCGAAATCGCCGCGCGTATAGCGAGAGTCGGTCGCATTGTTGTCAACGATGGCGGGACGCTGGCGCTGACGGCGACACGAATATTAAGCGGGGGGATCGACGATGGCATCCATTCGTTGTTCAGCCATATCGCGGCCGGCACCCTGGTACAGATCACGAACGCGCTGCTCGGCCAGCTGACCGCACTGGCGAACCTGTCGGATGCAACCTCCAAGTCTGTTCTGGTGAGCGACAGCGCCGCGAACTTGAAGATCGACCTGGTCTCGGGTAGCTCAAAACTTGTCGCTTATCATGACTTGATCAGCGCGATCACGGTCACCGCGGGCAGTGTGATCACGCTGACCGCGGTCCAGGCGCTGGCGGCTGGCGTGGATGACGGGCCGGGGTCCGTCCTGGCGAAAATGAGCAGCATTTCGCTGGTGGTTACCAGTGCCTATGTCTCGGACCTTGGTGCCTTGGCCGCGATGTCCGTGCCGCCCACTTCGATCCGCGTGACCGACACGGCCGCTTCTATCCAGGCTGATCTGACCGCGTCCCAATCGCTGCTGCTGGCGCAGGTGTCGCGGATCAGCTCAATCACACTCAGCGCGGCGGGCACGATCACACTGACAAAGGCCCAGATTCTGCAGACTGGTGTCGACGACGGCATCCAATCGCTCCTTGCGAAAATGACCGGCGAAAGTCTGACCGTCAACGGCGCGGCTGTCGCTGATATCACCACGTTGCTGGGGTTGGGCGTTCCCCCGGCCACGATCAATGTGGTTGATTCGGTCGCGGCGATTCAGGCTGATCTGACATCCGGCGCGTCGCGCATCCTGGCGCATCTAGGGCAGATAGGCAGCCTTCAGACCACCCAGGCTGGCGTTATCACGCTGACAGAAGGTCAGGTCCGCGCCTCGGGTGTCGACGATAGCCCTGGGTCTGCTCTGGCGAAACTCTCTGGCGCGACGTTGACCGTTGTTGGCGTGGCGGCGGCCGATATCGGGTCGATCATGGGGCTGACTGTCGCGCCAACCACGATCACGGTGTCCGACACCGCGGCGCACCTGATCGCCGCCGTGGGCTCCATCACCGCTCATGCCAATGTGATAACCGGTGTCAGCCCAACCGATACAACCCTGTCGGTCAGCGGTGCGACCGCGCTCTATTCGGCATTGAATTCAGTCGTAACCCTGAACGAAAACGGGCTGACGATCGCTGATACCGCGACGGCTCTTCTGGCGGCGAACCCGGCGGTGCTTGGGTTGGCTGGGGCGGTGATCATGACCGGTAATGCCTCTGGCCTGACCGCGGCGCAGGCCACGACCTTGTCGGGCATTCTGGGCGGGCACCTCGCGGCTGGTCAAACACTCGGGTTGACTGACACGGCGGCCGAACTGCTGAGCACCAGCAACGCCGCCGGGGTGGCGCTGGCCACCAATGTGGCGTTGAGTGCCGACGCCACGGGTTCCGCCGCTGATGCCACGGCCCTGGCCGGCCTGCACGGTTTCACCACGGCGGGCTATAACGTTACCATCCAGGACACCACCGCCCATCTGCTGGATCCGGCGTATGCGGCCGGTCTGGCGATCGCCACCAATACGACGCTTATTAGTAATGATACTGTGTCCGCACAGGACCTGTCCGCCTTGGCAGGGCTGCCAGGCTTCACCCCAGGGATCTGGGCCCTGAACCTCTCCGACACCGCGGCGGATATTCTGGGATTGAGCGCGCAGATCTTGGCGATCGCCACCATGGTTGGCGTCGCGGATACCACCGCGGCCGTGCTCAGCCAGCTTACCGCGCTGCAGACACAGATTCTGGGCCAGGCACAGGCGGTGTCGGTCAAGCTCGATGACGCAACCCCAGGAACGATCGCATTCAACGTGACCGCGACGGACTATGTGGCTTACGCAGCGATCCTGGGAACGTTCCTGCAAGCCGGCATTGTCGCGGTCACCGGTTCCGTGTCGCAGATGGTGGCGCTGGCCGGCACGTTGGCGGCCGATCAGGTGGTGGGTCAGGTCGCGGTGATTGACACAGCGGCGAATATCCTTGGCAACCTGACCGCGCTGAATGGGCTCGGGGCGAAGTTCCAATCGGTCACGATATCGGATCCCACGTTGAATGCGACAATGGTCGCCAGCCTGCTGACGATTCCCCATCTGAACGCCACAAATTTGACGATATCCGATACCGGCGGCCAGCTCGCGACCGTGATCCAGTCCTCCGCTGCGTCCGGATTGGCGTTCCTGAATGCGCACACCGTGACTCTATCGGCGGACTCGGTGGTGACGGCGTCGCAGGCGCTGTCGCTGGAGACGCTGACCAGCCTGCAAAAGAATGGCCATACGTTGACGGTCTGGGACACGGCGTCGCATTTGACCGACAGCGTGGATGGGTATCTCGCGGCCGTGAGTGCCGGGGTGATCGACCAGGTCTATCTGAAGACCTCGCTGAACGCGGCGACGGTCCTGGCCAGCACGGCGGCGACACTGTTCAGCATTCCGACGTTCCACAAGGACAACCCGGACGGCAGCATGAATGCGCTGACCGTGCAGGACACCGCGGCCCATATCGAAAGCAGCTTTGCGTCCTTGAATGGCCATATCAGCAGCATTGCGAGAGTGGTCATCAGCGCCAGCACGACGGTGACATGCGCGGTGGCGGCGGATCTGCTCACTCTTGGTGCGAGATTGGGAACAGGGGTGGCGGTGACGGTGCGCGATACCGCGACCCATATCCTTGCCCTTGCACCGGCGCAGCAGCAGGGATCGCCCAGCTTTTCACCTTCTGTCTGGGCCCTGTCGGCTAACGCCACGGTCACGGTCGCGAATGCGCTTTCACTGGCCTCACTGAGCGGGTTTCAGCCCGGAACCTGGTTGCTGACGCTGTCAGCGGACGGGTCGGCCAGCGTCGCGGAGGCCAATACACTCAGTAAACTGAGTGCAACGCTGCGTCTGGGAGGCCACCATATCTCTGTCGCAGGTTCAATCAGCGACCTGAACGGGCTCAACAGCACGGCCCTGACCATGATCAGTCCGGATGTCCATGACACATTCGGAAATATCATAAAATTGGCGCCCATGTCGGGCTTGCTCAGTGGCACGATCACCGTGACGGACAGCGCCACCCCCGATGTCGCGGCGGTGACGAGCTTCCTGAGTTTGTTGGGGACCGGCGGGATCCCGGCGGCAAACGTCTCCTTCGCCGGGCACATCGAAACGGTCACCGATACTCTCACGCATCTGAGAGCACTCATGGGATCGTCCGCCTGGATCAATAACGCGTCGGTGCATGCGAGCTTCGCATTGGTCGCGGCTGATAAGGTGTTCGACCTTATCGATCCAGCCTCCACATCCGCGTATGAAGCGCTGACGGGCACGACGTTGCTGGGCTCGCAAGTCGTAACGGCGGCCCAGGCGCAGTCCCTGGCCGCACTGCAAAGCGGCATCAGATTCGACCGCGGCGGCTATACGATCACAATCGATGACACCGCGGCCAATCTGCTCGATCCCGCGAATGCCGACGGCGACGCGCTCGCCGATGTCTGGCAATTGTCCGTACAATCCGTCACGACCGCGTCCGATGCCGAGACTTTGCTGAGCTCACCGAAGTTCGTCCTGGGGAAGGGCGGCGCGGTGGTCGTCTCCGACAGCGCGGACAATCTGCTGGATGGGGTCCTCGCCGGTGACATCAGCGCCAGTCCCTACGCAGGCTTGGTGTCCGTCCAGCTTGCGGCCCCGGAGGTGCTGGACGCACACACCGCAACGGCTCTGGTCGCGCTGCCGCAGTTCAACAACACTACCAGCTTCATCGTCCAGGACAGTTCCGATTACCTGCTGAAGCCCGCCGCCTACGCCGCGGAATCCGCCGCGTCCCAGGTGTTGTTGGCAGGGGATGAGACGGTATCGATTGCGACCATGTCGCACCTGACAGCGCTCCCGCACTTCAAGCTCACGGGCGTGCAACTGACCCTGGCGTCGGACGACTACGCCGATGCAGCCGCGGTCAAGATGCTGTTGGAATTCAACACTCGGTTCGATCCTGGCGGGCACACCATCACCCTGACGCAGGACGCGTTAACATTGTCACGGACGGAATACGCGGCGCTGCAATCGGATAATATCGTTTTGAACGGTCACGCGCTGTCGGCACAACTCGAGGCTATCAAAGTCGCGTCGTCCGGCGGAGCGGTGCAGGTGGGCGGCGTCGGCATCGATGGGGCGACATTGAACGTCTATGCCGCAAACGGGACGGTATTGTCTCGAACGGCCGGGGTTGGCGCCAATTTCACTGCCAGCGCGAGCGAATCTGGCATCGGCAATGGCGTTGTGGTGACAGAGACGGAGGGCGCATCGGCCGCCACCAGTGAATCGGTGCCGATTATCGTGGTGGAGCAGAATGTGCTGCTGGCGGCGGCGACGGCGACCGGTGCGACGTTCGCGACCTCGGGCGCCGTGCAGATCTCGAGCACGCAATTCACCGACCTGTATGTGGCGTCAGCAGTACCGGCCGCCCCGGCGAATCCGGTGCTGGTCTACGATCCGGCCGGGCATACGCTGTCGCTGGATATCGCCGGGCATGCACCGCTGGTGCTGGTGACACTGGGGGCGGCGACGACACCGGCGTCACTCGATCCGTCCGAGATCTTCGTCCAGCACTTCGTCTGAGGAGATTGCCATGCGCGACGCCCCCGTCATGCGGCGCCTGTTCGGCGCCGTGGCTGGCCCGCTGGGTTGGGTTACCCTGTTTTCCTGCTTCCTGAACCTGACCTACCTGGCCGCGCCGCTTTACATGATGCAGGTCTACGACCGGGTCATGCACAGCCGCAGCGTGCCGACCCTGCTGTACCTGACGCTGGCCGTGAGCCTCTGTTTCGCGGTCTACGCCGCCCTGGACGCGGTGCGCGGCCGCGTCCTCGCCGGTGTCAGCGACATCGTCGAGGATCGGCTGGGCCGGGCGCTGCTGACCCGGGTGACGACCCCCGAGCGGGGGGCCGGCCCGCCACCGCTCGCCGTCCACATGGCCCGCGACCTCGACACCGTGCGCCAATTCGCGGCTGGCGCGGGGATGCTGGCTTTCATCGACCTGCCCTGGGCGCCGATCTATCTGGCGGTAATCGCGATGCTGCATCCGGCGCTGGGATTGTTCGCGATCTTCGCGGCGGCGGTGCTGGTGTCGCTGTCGCTGATGAGCGAACGCGCCGCCCGCCAACCCATGGCACGGGCCGGCGCCGTGGCCGCGCGCGCGTACCAGTTCGGTGACGCGATCACCCGCCATGCCGACTGCGCCCGCACGATGGGCCTGGGGCCGAACCTGGGTGATCGCTGGCGGGCTTTGCGGGGGGAGATGCTGACGGCGCAAAACCAGGCCAGCCATCGCGTGGTGCTGCTGGGCGCGGCGGGCAAATGCGCTCGTCTGTTCTTCCAATCAGCGATCCTGGGCCTCGGCGCCTGGTTGGCGATCGATGATCGGCTGAGCAGCGGCGCCATTTTCGCGGGATCGTTGCTCCTCGGGCGAGCGTTGGGCCCGGTGGAGAGCATCATCGCCGCCTGGCGCCCCACCCTGGCGGCGAAAGAAGCGCTGTCCCGCATCCGCGGCCTGGTGCCGGCGCGTGACGAAGGCGCCACACCGGTGCGGCTGCCGGCTCCACGCGGCACGATCGAAATGGACGGAGTGAGCTGGACCCCGCCCGGCGGTTTGCGCCCGGCCGTACGTGGGGTGTCGGCCCGTATCCCGGCGGGAACGGTGCTGACCATTGTCGGCCCCAGCGCCGCGGGCAAGTCCACCATCGCCCGGCTTCTCGCTGGCGCTTTGGTGCCGGACGTGGGGGTCGTTCGCCTGGATGGGGCGGACATCGCAACCTGGGACATCGCGCAGCTTGGGGAATCGGTTGGTTATCTGCCGCAGGACGTCGCCCTGTTCCCCGGCACGATCCGGGACAATATCGCCCGGTTCGGTGTGGCCTCTGACGCGCAGGTCGTCGCGGCGGCGCAGGCCGCCCATGCGCATGAGATGATCGTGCGCCTGCCGATGGGCTACAATACAGTGCTCGACCCCACGGCGGCCAGCCTGTCCGGCGGGCAGAAGCAGCGCATCGCTTTGGCCCGCGCGCTGCTGGGCGACCCGGCGGTGGTCATCCTGGACGAACCAAACGCCAATCTGGATACGGACGGGGAGGCCGCCTTGGCCGCCTGCGTCCGGGAGCTGAAACAGCGCGAGCGCACGGTCGTGATGATCACCCATCGGATTGGGCTGGTTCGCACCTCCGACCACGTCGCGACCATGAGCGAAGGCCAGATGACCACCGTGCAGACGAGCGCCGAGTTCCTGACGCGGCAAACCCCGATGATCGTTGCGGAGAAGCGTGCATGACACAAGCAATCCGGATTGGTGTGCTGACCATCACGCTGTTCTTCGGTGGGTTGGGTAGCTGGGCCTGGTTCGCGCCGCTCGATGGCGCGATTGTCGGCAGCGGTGCCCTGGCGGTGCACGGCAACCGCAAGACCGTGCAACATCGGGAGGGTGGGATTGTCGCCGAACTCCTGGTGCGCGATGGAAGCCGGGTGGAAGCGGGGCAGTTGCTGCTACGCCTCGACGACACCCAGGCACGGGCGGCGTTTTCGGTGCATCAGTCCCAGTTGTTGGGTGACACGGCCTTGTTGGCGCGCGACCTGGCCGATTTGGCGGACGCCGATGACATCGTGTTCCCGCCTTCTTTATCGCCTGACGACCCCGTTGCCGCGACCGTTATGAACCGAGAGCGGATCGTGTTTCGCAACCGGCGGGAGCTTCTGCGCCGGCAAATGGAGGTGCTGGATCAACGGATCCTCCAGACCGAACACCAGCGGGAGGGGACGCGCATGCAGCTTGAATCGTCGCTCCACCAACTCGCTTTTTCGGACGAAGAAAGGAACGCGATCGCGACGCTTGAGAGAGTCGGCCTGGCGTCCAAAAACCGGCTCCTGGAACTGAACCGTGCGGTTGAAGCGATGCGGGGCCAGGTTGGGCAACTGACAGCGGACGTGGCACGGTTCGGCGCGCAGGCGGTTGAACTTTCAGCAGAAAAACTACGCCTGCGGGAAACCAGCCAGTCCGAGGCGACCCGTGAACTCCGCGAAGCACAGCTTCGCATCAACGACGTGCTTCCGCGGCTGGTCGCGGATCGGGACTTGCTATCGCGGCTGGACGTACGGGCGCCTTTGGCGGGGGAAGTGGTTAATCTCGCGATCTTCACCCAAGGCGGCGTGATCGAGCCCGGCCGCCCGATCCTGGACATCGTGCCGCAGGCCCCGGTGATCGTGGCAGAGGCGGAAATCCGGCCGGAGGACATCGAACATTTGCTCATTGGCCAGGCGGCTGATGTGATCGCGGTGGGCTTCAACCCGCGGGAGAACGCCCCGCTGCGCGGAGAGGTGCGCGTGGTATCGGCTGATCGGGTGACGGATCCCCGGACCGGGCGGTCTTATTTCAAGGCCGAAATCGCGTTGCTGGCGGATCGCCAGGGGGGCGCACTGCTGTCGCGCCTGACCCCTGGCATGCCGGTCGAGGTCGTGGTGCCGGTCGCCCCGCGCACCGTGTTCGATTATCTCGTGGGGCCATTGCGGGAAAGCGTGCGTGGGGCGATGCGGGAGCTGTGACGCCCGGCTGTTACGGCAGCGGGTCCGGGGCATAGCCCAGCAAGTCGGCAAAGCGTTGGGAGTATAAAGGCCATGCTTCGGGGTTCACGAGACGGGGCGGCACCCGGCCCTCAAACAGAGCAATCCATTGATGGGCGGTGGCTGTCACCATCTCCAGCACTGACTCATCGGTCAGCCCGGCATTGTGCGGGGTGACGATCACATTGTCGAAAGCCAGCAGCGGGTGATCGAGCGGCGGTGGTTCATGCAGGAACACATCGAGGCCAGCCCCCGCGAGCTGGCCCTGACGCAGCGCGTTCGCCAAGGCGGGTTCGTCGTGAATGCCGCCGCGGGCCGTGTTCACGAAATAGGCCGTGGGTTTCATCATCGCGAATTCGGCGGCACCGAACATGCCGAAGCTGTCCTTGCTGCGCGGGCAATGCACGGTGACATAGTCCGATCGGCGGAGCAGCTCCTCCAGCCCCACCTGGGTGCCGCCGCGGGCGGTCACCTGCTCGGCTGTCAAATAGGGGTCGTAGACCAGCACGGTCATGCCAAACAGGCCCCGGCACAGCTCGGCCACGCGGGTGCCGATATTGCCGATCCCGACGATGCCGACGGTTTTGTTGCGAATGTCGTTGCCCTGATAGGCACGGCGATCCATGTTCGTGACGGTCCGCATGGCGCGCTCCGAAGCCGCGATCTTCTTCGACAGCGACAGGATCAGGCCCAATGCGTGTTCGGCCACGCCTTCTTTGTTGGTGCCGGATTGGTTGACCACGATGATGCCGGCCGCCGTGCAGGCGTCGACGTCGATCATATCATAGCCGGCGCCGGTGGAACTGCACGCCAGGAGATGGGGCGCCCGGGCAAACATGGCGGCATTGGCGAACCAGGGTTCGCGCAATTCGACCCGCGACTGGGTTTGGTAGCCGTGTGCCCGGCTCATGACGGTCCAGTTGTCTTCGACCGGTGTGGCGTAGTGCAGCCGCACGAGTTCGATCTCCGGCCGTTGGCTCAGGATCGACACCGCCGCCGGGTTCATGAATTCCTCGAAATACACCAGCCGTTTGATGTTCGCGACCATTGTTGCCTCCGTTACCGACAGGGTGGCGGACTTCGCCCGGATTGGGAAGCTGTTGACGCGCTTGAGGAGAGTTCCTAAGAAAGCACGTCCCTCCTATCGCCGTGCCGCCCTTGCCCCATCCTGATTGGGCATCTACGGGGCAGCGCGCGGCACCTCACATATCCCATCGAGCGGCACGTATCGGGCCTTTGGTCCACAGGCGTGCCGTACTCACCCGAGGCCAAACCATGCATCTAGCCGAATTGAAGGCCAAATCGCCCGCCGATTTGTTGAGCTTTGCCGAGTCCCTGAACGTCGAGAACGCGTCGTCCTTGCGCAAGCAGGACATGATGTTCGCGATCTTGAAGAATCTCGCTGACAACGATCAGGCCATCCACGGCGATGGCACCCTGGAAATCCTGTCTGACGGATTCGGCTATCTGCGCAGCCCGGAAGCCAACTACCTGCCGGGCCCCGACGACATTTATGTCAGCCCGACCCAGGTCCGCCGCTTCGCGCTGCGCACGGGCGATTCGGTCGCCGGCCAGATCCGCGCCCCCCGCGATGGGGAGCGGTATTTCGCGCTGCTCAAGGTCGACACCGTCAATCAGGAACATCCGGACGCGGTCAAGCACCGCATCAATTTCGACAACCTGACGCCTCTGTATCCGGACGAGCGGTTGAAGATGGAGGTCGAGAACTTCCAGTCCGTCGCCAAGGGGCCGGGCAAGGATTCGACGTCGCGGGTGATCGACCTGATCTCCCCCATCGGCAAGGGCCAGCGCGCGCTGATCGTGGCGCCGCCGCGCACCGGCAAGACGGTGATGCTACAGAATATTGCGGCCGCGATCTCGGCGAACCACCCGGAAGTGTTCCTGATCGTGCTCCTGATCGACGAACGCCCCGAAGAAGTTACCGACATGGCCCGCAGCGTGAAGGGGGAGGTCGTGGCCTCCACCTTCGATGAACCGGCGACCCGCCATGTGCAGGTCACTGAAATGGTGCTGGAGAAAGCCAAGCGTCTGGTTGAGCACAAGCGCGACGTGGTCATCCTGCTGGACAGCATCACCCGTCTGGCGCGCGCCCACAACACCGTCGTGCCCTCATCGGGCAAGGTTCTGACCGGCGGCGTGGATGCCAATGCGCTGCAAAAGCCCAAGCGCTTCTTCGGCGCGGCGCGTAACATCGAGGAAGGCGGCTCACTGACCATTATCGCCACCGCCCTGATCGACACCGGCAGCCGCATGGACGAGGTGATTTTCGAAGAGTTCAAGGGCACCGGTAACTCGGAAATCATTTTGGATCGCAAGCTGTCCGATAAGCGCACCTTCCCGGCGATCGACATCACCAAGTCCGGCACGCGCAAGGAAGAGCTGCTGGTCGAACGGTCGGTGCTGTCGAAGATGTGGGTGCTGCGCCGCATCCTCAATCCGATGGGCACCACGGACGCGATGGAATTCCTGTTGGATAAATTGAAATATAGCAAAACCAACAACGACTTCTTCGAAGCGATGAACACCTGAGGCGCCGCCGCCGAAGTACATTGCCAAGCCCCTCCCCTGCCGATTAGATGGCACATAAGGCGACGGTAGGGAGGGAATTGGCCGATGGGGCAGATGCTGAAACGGCTTACGGCCGCGTTTCTGCTTGTTCTGACGTTGAGCCCCGCCTTCGCCCAGAAGCAGGGTGGCGTGCTTCGCGTCACTCACCGCGATAATCCGCCCAGCGCGTCGATCCACGAAGAAGCGACGATCTCCACCGACATGCCGTTCATGGCGGTCTACAACAACCTCGTGGTTTTTGCCCCGGACGCGAAGCAGAACCGCCTGGAAGCGGTGGTGCCGGAACTCGCGACGGCGTGGAAATACACCGACGACGATCGCACCCTGACCTTCACCCTGCGCGACGGGGTGAAATGGCATGATGGCAAGCCGTTCACGGCCGAGGACGTGAAGTGCACCTGGGACATGGTGACCGGCAAAGTCGAAGGGAAGATGCGCAAGAACCCCCGCAAGACCTGGTGGTTCAACATCAAGGATGTCGCCACCAACGGCCCGTTGGAGGTCATTTTCCACCTGGATGAGCCGCAGCCCTCCTTGCTGGTGATGCTGGCTGGCGGTTTTTCCCCCGTCTATCCGTGCCATGTGCCGGCCAACCAGATGCGCACGCATCCCATCGGCACCGGCCCGTTCAAATTCGTCGAGTTCAAACAGAACGAGTCCATCAGGCTGGAGCGCAATCCGGACTACTGGAAGCCAGGCCGTCCCTATCTGGATGGCATCGAGTATTCCATCATCCCCAACCGGGCAACGATGGTGCTGGCCCTGGAGGCCGGAAAGTTCGACCTGACCCTGACCGGTGAGCTGACCCCGGAACTGGTCAAGGACGTGCAGGCCCAGGTGCCGGCGATGCAGTGCCTGGTGCAGCCGTCGAACACCCAGGGCAACCTGCTGATCAATCGTGACAAGCCCCCCTTCGATAATGCCGCCATCCGGCGCGCGATGGTGCTATCGATCGACCGCAAGGCGTTTTCCGACATCCTCAGCCGCGGCGTTTACAATGTCGGCGGCGCGATGCTGGCACCGCCGGAAGGCCTGTGGGGCTGGTCCAAGGCATTCATGGAAACCGTGCCCGGCTATGGCGCGGATGTGGAAAAAAGCCGCGAAGAGGGCCGCCGCATCATGAAAGAGTTGGGCTACGGCCCGGACAAGATGCTGCCGCTGAAGGTCACGACCCGCAACATCCCCGATTATCGCGACGCCAGCGTGGTGCTGATCGATCATCTGAAGAGCGTCTATATCCAGGGTGAGCTGGAGCCGCTGGACACCTCGGTCTGGTACGCACGCCTGCTCAAGAAGGACTACTCCGTGGGCATGAACGTTCAAGGCACCGGCATCGACGACCCCGACGTGATGTTCTTCGAAAATTACACCTGCAATTCGGAGCGCAATTACACCGGCTATTGCAGCCCCGAGCTGGAGAAGCTGTTCCACCAGCAGTCCAAAATGAAGGACGTGGAGGCCCGGCGCGCACTGGTCTGGCAGATCGACCGGACCTTGCAGGAAGATGGCGCGCGCCCGATTGTCTATCAGGCGCAGGGCGGCACCTGCTGGTGGCCGGCTGTGAAAGGCCTGCATCTGGCGGTCAACAGCATTTACAATCACTGGCGCTTCGACGACGTCTGGCTGGATCGCTGAACAATGCTGACTTATCTCATTCGCCGCCTGTTGCTGATGGTGCTGACGCTGCTGGGCGTTTCAGTGGCGATTTTTCTGTTGCTGCGCATCGTGCCAGGCAATATCGCCGACATTCTGTTCGACTCCGCCGGCATGATCGACCCCGCCGAGAAGAAGAAGATCATCGCCGATCTGGGGCTGGATCTGTCGTTGCCGGCGCAATATTGGCAATGGCTGAATGGGGTGCTGCACGGCAACCTCGGCTTCTCCTATGTGTCGGAAAAGCCGGTGATCGATGAGATCCTGCCGCGCATCCCGATCACGGCGCGGCTGGCAGGTCTGGCGCTGGCCTTCGCGATCTGCGCCGGCGTGCCTTTGGGCGTGCTGAGCGCGGTGCGGCAGAATTCCAAGCTGGATTATGCATTGCGGGTGCTCAGCCTGAGCGGGCTGTCGATGCCGTCGTTCTGGCTGGGGCTGCTGATTCTGATGGCCTGCGTGCACTTGTTCGGCACCATCCCCATCTACGACCGCGCACCGGCGTCGTTCGGGGCCTGGCTCGCGATGTTGGCGGTGCCGGCGGCGGCGGTGGGTTTCCGGAGTTCGGCGCTGATCATGCGCCTGACGCGGTCATCGATGCTGGAAATCCTGCGCCAGGATTTCGTCCGTACCGCCCGGTCGAAGGGCCTGTCGGAAGGCGCGGTGACCTACGATCATGCCCTGCGCAACGCGGTCCTGCCGGTGATCACCACCATCGGCGTCGAAACCGCCTTCCTGTTCGGTGGCCTGATCGTGACCGAGACGGTGTTCAATATCCCTGGCGTCGCCCGCTTCCTGGTGGAGGCGATCCGCTGGCGCGACTACCCGATGGTGCAGAACCTCGTGATGTTCATCGCGATCGTGGTCGTGACGGTCAATCTGCTGGTCGATCTGGCTTATATGCTGGTCGATCCGCGTATCCGGTATTCTGAGTGATGGCCGTGAGCACCAATGCCAACACCATGAAGTTCTCCTTCATGGACAACGTCCTTTATCAGGCGAAGCGGTATCCGCTGGGCGTGGCCGGGGCGATCATCATGACGGTCTTCGTCTTCGCGGCGCTGTTCGCGAGCACGGTTGCGCCGCTCGATCCGTTCAGCACCAATGCCAAAGCCTCCCTCGCCCGGCCGGGCGGGGTGTTCCTGATGGGCGCCGACATGATGGGGCGCGATGTGTTCAGCCGCCTGATCCATGGTGCCCGCGTCTCCCTGGCGGTGGCACTCGGTGCCACCTGTATCGGCAGCGGCTTCGGCGCCGTCATCGGGCTGGCCTGCGGTTATATCGGGGGCTGGTTCGATCTGCTGGTGCAGCGCGTGACCGAGATCATGCAGGCTTTGCCGTTGCTGGTGATGGCGCTGGTGATCACGGCCTCACTCGGGCCGTCGCTGCCGAACACGATCATCGCCATCGCCATCCCATTGATCCCGACCGTATCGCGCGTCGTGCGCTCCAACGTGTTGTCGCTGCGGGAGATGCCCTATGTCGAGGCCGCCAAGGCCATCGGCATGAGCGAATGGCGCATCGCCGGGGTCCACGTGCTACCCAATACGCTGGCGCCGCTGATCGTGCTCGCAACGGCGCAGCTCGGCTCGACCATCCTGACGGAGGCCTCCTTGTCCTTCCTCGGTCTGGGCGTGCCGGAGCCGTACCCCTCCTGGGGCCGGATGTTGTCTGAATCCGCCGCCGAATATGTCCGCACGGCGCCCTGGCTGGTGATTTTCCCCGGCCTGGCGATCAGCCTGGTGGTGTTTGGCTCCAACCTGCTCGGTGACGCCTTGCGCGACGCCCTTGACCCGAGGCAGCGCGACTGATGGCTCCTGTTCTCGAAGTATCTGGCCTGAGCACCGTCTTTCATACCCGCCGCGGCCTCGTCCGGGCGGTGCAGGACGTGTCGTTCAGCGTCAATGCCGGCGAAACCCTGGCCATTGTCGGTGAATCCGGCTGCGGCAAGACCATCACCGCGCTGTCGCTGATGCGCCTGATCCCACAACCGCCGGGTGAAATCACGGCCGGCAGCGTCAAGGTCGATGGCGTCGATCTGCTCCAACTCGACGAAGCCAGCATGCGCAAGATGCGCGGCGGCAAGATCGCGATGATCTTTCAGGAGCCGATGACCGCCCTGAACCCGCTGATGACCGTCGGCAAGCAGATCGCCGAAATGGTCATGCTGCATGATGGCGCCTCCAAGACCGTGGCCAGGGCCCGGGCAGTGGACATGCTGCACCATGTCCGCATCCCCGAGCCCGCCCGGCGCGCCCGCGAATACCCACACCAGATGTCGGGCGGGATGCGCCAGCGCGCGATGATCGCCATGGCGCTCGCCTGCAAGCCCAAGGTGCTGGTGGCCGACGAGCCGACCACCGCGCTCGACGTGACGATTCAGGCCCAGATTCTGGATCTGATCGGGGATCTGCAGCGCGAATTCGGCACCGCCGTAGTACTGATCACCCACGACCTCGGCGTCGTCGCGGAAACGGCTCAGCGGGTGGTGGTGATGTATGCCGGCCGCAAGGTCGAGGAAGCGCCGGTAGAGGCGCTGTTCGCCAATCCGCTCCATCCCTATCCGCGCGGCCTGCTTGCCTCTATCCCGCGCGTCGGCAGCGCCCGCGGTCTGGACGTGTCCCCCGACGAGCGGCTGCTGGAGATCAGCGGCATGGTGCCAGCGCTTAATAATCTGCCGCCGGGCTGTGCATTCGCGCCACGCTGCTCCCAGGCTGATGCGAAATGCCACGCTTTGGTGCCACCGTTCGAGCAAAAGCAGCACGATCACTTCGCCGCCTGCTGGCAGGCATAGGCTGATGACCATGGACCAAAAACCCCTCGTCGAAGTCACCGCGCTGCGGAAGTTCTTCCCCATCAAGAAGGGCCTGCTGCGCCGGACCATCGGCAATGTGCGCGCCGTCGATGGCGTCAGCTTTAGCATCAACCAGGGCGAAACGCTGGGCCTCGTCGGTGAAAGCGGCTGCGGCAAATCCACCGTCGGGCGCGTCGTCCTCCGCTTGATCGATCCCTCCGCCGGCTCCATCAAGATCGGCGGCACCGACATCACGGGGCTGAGCCGGCAAGACCTGCGGCCGCTGCGCCGGCAGATGCAGATCGTGTTCCAGGACCCGTTCTCGTCCCTGAATCCCCGCATCAAAGTGGGTGAGATCGTGGGCGAACCGCTCAAGGTCCATAATGTCGGCAACAAGAAGGACCGCGCCGAACGCGTCGCGCAATTGTTCCAGCGCGTCGGGCTACGCCCCGATCAAATGAACAACTACCCGCACCAATTCTCCGGCGGGCAACGCCAGCGCGTTTCGATCGCGCGGGCTTTGGCGCTGGACCCCGGCTTCATCGTCGCCGATGAGCCGGTTTCGGCGCTGGACGTGTCGATCCAGGCGCAGGTGATCAACCTGTTGATGGATCTGCAGCGCGAACGGCAACTGTCCTATCTGTTCATCTCCCACAATCTGGCGGTCGTGGAGCACATCAGCCACCGGGTGGCTGTGATGTATCTCGGCCGGATCGTTGAATATGCCGACAAGACCTCCCTGTTCGCCAAGCCGCTGCATCCCTACACCGAAGCGCTGCTGGCCGCCGTGCCGCTGCCGGATCCATCTCTGAAGCGGACCAAACATCGGGTGGAGGGCGACGTACCCAGCCCGATCAACCCGCCATCGGGCTGCCATTTCCACCCACGCTGCCCCTATGCCGAGGCGCGCTGCAAGGTCGAAGCGCCCGTGCTGCGTGACGTCGCGCCCGGACGCCAGGTGGCCTGCCACCTGCGGTAATCCTTATCTGCCGGTCGGGCTCGCCCTTTGTTCGGCGCATGTGCGCCGAACAAAGGGCAGCGATGGCCCTACCTGAAATGCGGCGCAACCTCCTGGCAGAGCAGCCGTAGCGCTTCCTTTTCCTTGGCGAATTCGACCAGGCCACCACAGTTCAGTTCGAACTGGATGCCGTCCAGGCCGGTTTCCGCCTGCAACGCCTTCAGCTTTTCGGTGACCTCATCGGGGGAGCCTACCAGGACGGTGCCTTTGATGGCTTCGTCGTAAGTGATGGTTTCCAGGCGCTGGATGGTCTTCCAGCGCGGGCTGTCGGCTGGCATGCCGAGGCGACGGGCGGAGTCCGCCGTCAGGGCCGCCTGGTTGCGATAGTGTTGCATCAGCGTGGGTTCATAGGCCGCCCGCGCCTCCGCCCCCGTGGCGGCGACGAAGCCGGCGGCGCGGAGGTATATCTTGCCGTTGCCGGGGTGCCCGGCATCGGCCCAGGCTTTCCGATAGATCGCGATCTGCGGCAGAAACATGCGGGCATCTTCGTGCCGGACGGAGATGAACATCGGCCGCCCCTCCTGCCCCAACGTGGGGAAGGTATCGGCGCTGGCGGCGGCGACCCGCACCTCCGGCATCGGCTGCTGATAGGGACGGGGCGTGACCGTCACATCATCGAACTGATAGTATTTGCCTTTGTGGGAGAAATTGGTCTCCGTCCAGGCGCGCTCGATGATGTCGAGGGATTCGTTGAAGCGTTCCTTACTCTCATCGTACGAGATGTTGTACGCTTCGTAGGTTTGCGCGACGCCGCTGCGCCCGACGCCGAAAATCAGACGGCCTTTGCAGATCTGGTCAAGGGTCGCGGCTTCCTCGGCTAACCGCAACGGGTTGCTGAGCGGAAGGACCTGCACGGAGGTGCCGATCTTGATGCGCCTGGTGCGGGCGGCGATGGCAGCGGCGACGACCATGGGGGAGGATAGGATCGACCGCTTCGGATCGAAATGCAGCTCGGCCAACCACATCACGTCGAGGCCGTATTCCTCCGCCGCGTCCACGATGGCGAAGGAGGCGTCAAAGGCTTCGGAATCCGGGCGTCCTGGGTGGGACACGAACTCATGATAGATGCCGAATTCCATAAGGCTGACTCTCCCGCTGCGTTTGGATTTTGATGGTTGAGTGTCAGCGGCGGCGCGGGAGGCGTCAACCTTGGGGACTTGGTTGGCTGCGGCCCGTTGCTCAATGACTCAACGTTTCGGGGACTCCTGCTGGTTTTGGCCTTTTCGATGCACCGGCCTAGACTGAACACCAACACGACCAGGAGGGAACAATGGACCTGACACTGTCCGAGCCGTATCAGGCTTTGCAGGCGGAAATCCGGGACTTCATCCGTGCGCACGGCAATAAATCGCCCAAAGTCGGCGGCGGTCGGAAGCGGCCGGACCAAAAAACCCTCGACTGGCAGAAGCGCCTGCTGGAACACGGCTATGTTGGCCGCACCATCCCCACCGAATACGGCGGCGCCGGCAAGCAGCCCGACATCATGGAAGCCGCAGTCATCGCCAGCGAATTCGCCCGCGCCAGCGTCTATGCCGGGCTGACCAATCAGGGCATCTCCATGCTGGTGCCGACCCTGCTAGAAGTCGGCACGGATGAGCAGAAGCGCGAATATGTCGGCCCCACCATCCGCGGCGACCTGATCTGGTGCCAGGGCTATTCCGAACCAGGCAATGGCAGCGACCTGGCCAATGCCCAGACCAAGGCCGAGCTGCGCGACGGCAACTGGATCGTCAACGGCCAGAAGATCTGGACCAGCTCGGCCCATTACGCCGACATGATGTTTCTACTCTGCCGCACCGAGCCGCAAGCCTCGAAGCACGAAGGCCTGTCGTACCTGCTGCTGTCGATGAAATCGGACGGGCTGGACGCCCGGCCGCTGAAAACGATGACTGGGCGCAGCGAATTCAACGAGGTTTTTTTCACCGACGTGAAAGTCCCGGAAACCCAGATCGTGCTGGGCCGCGGCAAAGGCTGGTACGTCGCCAACGTAACGCTCAAGCACGAGCGGCTCATGATCGGTGACGCTGGCAAAATGACGGCGCGGCTGGAACAGCTGATCAAGTTGCTGAGTACGAACGAGGTCGACGGCGTCAAACTCATTCAGATGCCGGAATACCGCGATCGCTTGCTGCGCCTGCAAGGCGAAGTCATGGCCTGGAAAGCCCATAATCTGCGCCTATTGACTGAGGCCGCGCAGGGCATTGAATCCGGCGTCAAACGGATGATCGTCAAATACGGCGGCACCATGCTGGGCTTCCGTCTGTCGTCGCTGGCCGTGGATGCGTTCGGCGATGCGGGTCTGACTTACGAAACGTTGGGCGAGGATTCCGAGGCCGACGACGCCACCACCTGGAACATCGATTACATGTACGATGTCGGTCTTATGATCGGCGGCGGATCGAATAATATCCAGAAAAATATCATCGGCGAACGCGGCCTCGATCTGCCGCGCGAACCCAAAGCGGCCGGGAGGGTCTGATGGACTTCGCACTCACCCTCGAACAACGGCAGTTCGACGACTCCCTCCGGGATTTCTTGAAAGATCGCCTGCCGATGGAGCGTCTGCGGATGCTCGCCGATACCGCCAACGGATTTGATGAATCGTTGTGGAACGGAATGATCGAGCTGGGGCTGCCCGGGTTGCTGGTGCCGGAACGGTTCGGTGGCGCCGGGCTGGGCGTGCTCGATGCCGCGGTGGCGGCTGAGGCTCTGGGCTATGCCGCCGCACCATTGGCGTTCACCGGCAGCATGGCGATGGCGCCTCTGGCCTTCACTCTCTGCGCATCGCAAGCGCAACAGGATGAGTGGCTGCCACAGATCGCCGGCGGCGAGGTTCGGTTCGCCGTTGCTTATACCGGACTGGCCGGGCAGACCGGCGCGGCCACCGTCACTCTGGAAGGAGGCACACTGTCCGGCCGGATCGAGGGCGTGATGGATGCCAGCGCGGCGACGCATTATCTGGTGTTCGGGCGGGACGGGATGGCGTCGGTGGTCAGTGCCGATGATCCCGGTGTCAGCACCACGCTGCGCCGGAGCATCGACCGTACCCGGCCTTTGATGGATGTCAGCTTCAACGGCGCGGTGGCGGAACGGTTGGACGCGGCGAACGACCCGCTCGCCGCCGCGCGCACGGTGCTGGATGCCGGGCGGGTGGTGCTGGCGGGCGATACGCTGGGCGCGGCGCAGACCATGCTCGACCGCGCGGTAGCCTTCGCGAAGGAGCGCGTGCAGTTCGGCCGCGTCATCGGCAGCTTCCAGGGCGTGAAATACATGCTGGCCGATTGCGTCACCGCGCTGGAGCCCTGCCGTGGCATGGTCTGGTATGCCGCCTATGCCCAGGACGCGCTGCCGGACGAAGCCCGCCTGACCGCCTGTCATGCCAAGGCGCATGTCAGCGACGTCGCCCGCGATGTCGCGCGCATGACGACCGAGGCGCATGGCGGCATGGGATTCACCGACCTGCTCGGCCTGCACATCTGGTTCAAGCGGATTGGCTTCAACCGGCAAATTCTTGGTACTCCGGAACGTTGCCGCGAGGAAGCGGCGCAGCTGCAAGGATGGACGCTCCATGTCTGAAATCGATATCGACCCCATCCGCGCGAAGCTGGGTACCAAGATCGTCGATCTGGATGAGGCGACGGCGGCACCCTTGCGCGGGATGGTGGTGACCTTCGACCGCGACGAAACACCGCCGGTGCGTGGAGAGCCGATCGCACCGGGGTGGCATCTGGCGTATTTTCCGGCGGAGAGCCGGTTGGCGACGTTGGGCCAGGATGGGCTGCCGCTGACGGGTGGTGTGCTGCCGGAGATGCCCCTGCCTCGGCGCATGTATGCGGGTGCGACGCTGACGTTTCACGGGCCGATCCTGGTGGGGGATGCGATTCGGCGGGAGACGGAATTTTCGGATGTGCAATTACGCAAGGGTGGCACGGGGACGCTGATTATCGCCACGCAGACGCGGCGGATTTACACAACGCGCGGGCTGGCGATGACCGAAGATCAGGTGAGCGTGTTCCGCGAAGCGGTGGCGCCAGGGACGGTGTCGGGGATTCCGCAGACGGAGCCGCCTCCGGCGGGCATGGAATGGTCAAAGACCTGGACGCCGGATCCGGTGTCGCTGTTCCGCTATTCGGCGCTGACGTTCAATCCGCATCGGATCCATTACGATCGCCCCTATGCGACGGGGGTCGAGGGGTTCCCGGGGCTGGTGGTGCATGGGCCGTTTTCGCAGCAGTGCCTGCTGGATTTGTTGCGGGATAATACGACGCGGCCGATTGTGAACTTCGCCATGCGCGCGCGGTCACCGCTGTTCGACGTGGCGCCGTTCACGACGATGGGGCGGCTGGTGGGGGAGAACGAGGCGGAACTGTTCGCGGTGGGGCCGAGCGGGGGGATCGCGATGCAGGCGCGGGCGGTTTTGGGGTAGGGGCTACGCCCGTACGCTACACATGCCGTCCGAAATCCATGCGTTGATGGAGAACGCGCACAATCAGCACACCGTCGCCGGTCTTGCGATAAAATACCGCATGACTGGCGGTTTCGATCTTTCGGTAGCCCGGCCGGATATCGCCTGCTTCACGTCCGAGGTCGGGAAATGCCGCCAGTATGCTGAAAATTTCATGCAGAATCAGAACGTACTTTTCGGCTTAGGCAAGGGCTCAGCGTTCAATCGTGGCTTCAGCAATTGCGACGATGTCGGCATCGGCCTTGGCCGATAGGACATAGTCAGGCACGCTCGGTACCGCTGCGTTCCTTCACGGCTGCCCAGATGTCCCGGACATCTCGGCTGCTGACGCCGCTTTCTTCCCCTTCAACGAGGGCGGCTCGGAGCGCGCCAAGCCTGAGTTCCTGCTCTTCAAGCAGTCGGAGCCCAGCACGCACGACGTCGCTGGCGCTGCTGTAACGGCCCTGACCGACCTGGGCCTCAATGAAGCCGTGGAAGTGCTCACCGACGCTGAATGATGTGTTTTTGCTCATTGTCGCCAATACCAATTTTTGGTACCGGCGGGAAGATTAAAATAGATGGCGAAATGTGCGAGCGTGGTTACGCTGTTTTCGGCGCCCCCTACTTCTTCAAATCCTTCTCCTTATCCCGCAGCTTCCCCACCGACATCTGCAAAAACGCGGCATAGTCGTAGACCGTCGTGTCTTCCTGGTTCCAGCACACATACCCCTGGCAATCTGACGGCCGCGCCTCATACACGCCGCACAGCCGATCCGGGGTGAGGAACTGGCAGGTCTTCCAACCCTCTTTGATGCGTTTCTCGCCCTTCTTGGTGACCTCCAGGATGTGCTTCGCCTCGAACGCCGGCACGCTCAGGTTCAGGTGTTTCGCCAGCCGCCGAATGTCATCGCGACCCACGCGCACGTAGCCGGCCATGCGGCAACACAGGCTGGGGCATTTCACGCAGTCGAGCCGTTCGTGATGGGACGTCATGCCCGGATGATCCGGGCATGACCGGCTAGGCGCAAGGCCCGGCATTCCGACCACCAGGCAGTTCTGCGTCTGCCTCGCAGGCGCTAAGACGTCCAACACCCGTCATCGCCGGGCTTGCCCGGGGGCAAATCATGGCACCGGCGGAAACCTTGGTCCCCGGGACAAGCCCGGGGATGACGGGTTTGTTGGCAAAATCGCTGCAAACAACCGACCTACCTACCCCAAAGTCCGCGCCCGGATCAGGTTGATCGGCTTCACCGTCAGAACCACCTCATCCTTCTGATTCAGCACCTCCACCAGCGGCTGCACCACGCCCCGATCCGGCTTCGACCGCGATCGGCGTGCATCCAGGATCGTCACCCGCACCCGCAGCGTGTCACCGGGAAACACCGGCCGCGGCCAGCGCAATTCGTCGATCCCAGGGGCAGCGAGGCCGTTCTTCGGCAGATAATGCTCGGTGAACATCCCCATCATCAGGCCCACCGTCTGCCAGCCGCTGGCGATCAGGCTGCCATGCGGGCCAGCGGCGGCCAGCTCGGGGTCCACATGCATGTCCTGCGGATCGTATTGCCTGGCGAAGGCGACGATCGACTCAGCCGTGACGGTGGCCGAACCGAATTCGAGCACCATCCCGACCGTATAATCCTCAAAAGCGCGCTGCGTGGCATCGGCTGGAAGCATGAGTGGACATCCTGTTGCTGGCGCTTCGGCTAACATGCGATACCTGCGCCTGACAACGAACAACGGGATGGGGACCGCATCACATGATCCAGCTATCGCGCCGCGCACTACTTGGCACCGCCGCCGCCGGCCTTGCTTGCCCCGCCATCGCACAGGGCGCCGCTTTGAAGGTCGGGCTGATGCTGCCCTTCTCCGGCACCTTCGCCGCTCTGGGCGAAAATATCGCCGCGGCGTTCGAGCTCTGCCTCAAGGAAAACGGCGGCAAGTTCGGCGGAAGGGCGGTGGAACTGGTGCGGCTGGACGATGAGTCCGATCCCGCCAAGGCCCCGGCCAATGTCAACCGCCTGCTGGGCCGCGACAATGTCGATGCGCTGGTGGGCACGGTGCATTCCGGCGTGGTGATGGCGCTGGTGCAGGCGGCGCGGGAGAAAGAGGTCCCGCTGTTCATCCCCAACGCCGGCAACGTCGCCGCGACCCGCGATCTGTGCTCACCCTCGGTGTTCCGGTCGTCTTTCAGCAACTGGCAGCCGGCCTATGGCATGGGCAAGGCGCTGGCGGCGAAGGGCGTGAAGAAAGCGGCCTGGGTCAGCTGGGAATACGCGGCCGGCAAAGAGTCGGCGGAGGGCTTCCGCGACGGTCTGAAATCCGGCGGCGCGGAGCTGGTGCAGGTGCTGACCCTGCCGTTCCCGGAAACCAACTTCCAGCCCATCCTGGCGCAGATCCCGGGCCTCGGCGTCGAGGCGGTTGGTGCCTTCTTCGCCGGTGGCGGCGCGATCCAGTTCGTCAAGGACTACGCGGCGGCGGGCTTGCGGGAGAAGTTCCCGCTGTGCGGCTCCGGCTTCCTGACCGAGGGCGTGCTGAAGCCGCAAGGCGCCGCGGCCGAGGGCATCCAGACCGCGCTTCACTACGGCGACGGCATCGACAACGCCGCCAACCAGCGCTTCCGCGCCGCTTTCCGCGCGATGACCAACCGTGACGCGGATGTGTACGCGGTGCAGGGCTACGACGCCGGGCAGATGCTGGCGGCGGGGCTGGCCGCGACCAAGGGCGATGCCTCCGCGGTGAAGGCCTTGGGCGCGGCGATCCGCGCCACCAAGATCGACAGCCCGCGCGGGGCGTTCACCCTGTCGGCGTCCAACAACCCGATCCAGAACATCTGGCTGCGGGAGGCCAAGGACGGCCAGAACCGCGTTATCGGCGTCGCAGCTGAGGCGCTGGCCGATCCGGGGACGGGTTGCAAGATGGCATGATTTGGGCTGTCTCCCCGCACCCGTCACGGCCCGGCTTGTCCGGGCCACCGATCGCGGCAGCAGTGCTTAAACAGCTCGCCCGGACCAGCCCTACCGCGTTCTCACATCGCGGAAACGAATGTGCGCGACCCTGCCTCAATCGTCATGGCCCGGCTTGTCCGGGCCAACCCCGCCCCAACCCTGCCGCAATAGGTGGCCCGGACAAGCCGGGCCATGACGTTGTAGAGCAGAACGCGCGAAAATCGTTTCAGCGATCTGTGAACGCGGTAGGGACAAGCCGGGCCATGACGGGTGTGCGTGCATGACCACCCTCCTCGCCCAACTCCTGAACGGCGTTCAATATGGCCTCCTGCTCTTCCTCATCAGCAGCGGGTTAACGCTGATCTTTGGCGTCATGGGGGTCATCAACCTCGCCCATGGCAGCCTCTTCATGATCGGCGCCTATCTCGCCTACATCGTCGCGGGCTTCACCGGCAGCTTCTGGCTGGCACCGCCGGCCGCCATCGTCGGCGGCCTGCTGTTCGGCGCGCTGCTGGAAACCGGGCTGTTCAGGCGCTTCCGCGATCGGGAGCATCTGGACCAGGTGCTGCTCACCTTCGCCCTGATCCTGATCTTCGAGGAAGCCCGCTCCATCCTGATCGACAACCAGTTCCATAGCGTCGCCGTGCCCGCCTTGCTCGACTTCTCGGTGCCGATCACCGGAAGTTTCGCTTATTCGGCGTATCGGCTGGCGGTGTTGGGCGTGTGCCTGCTGGTCGCCGCGCTGATGGTGCTGTTCGTGGAGCATACCAAAATTGGCTCCGCCATCCGCGCCGCGGCGGAAAACCCGGAGATGGTCGGCCTGCTCGGCCTCGACGCCCGGCGCATCCACATCCTGGTGTTCTCGGCCGGAACCGCCCTGGCGATGCTGGCAGGGGCTTTGGCCGCGCCGTTGCAGTCGGTTTACCCGAACATGGGTGACGGCTTCCTGATCCTGTCCTTTATCGTGGTGGTTATCGGAGGCCTCGGCTCGATCGCCGGCGCTTTCTGGTCTGCGTTGCTGGTGGGGCTGATCGATACGCTGGGGAAGGCCTATGTGCCGCAGCTCGCGGGCATCGCGGTGTGCGCGATGATGGCGCTGGTGCTGCTGGTGCGCCCGGCCGGGCTGTTCTCCAAGGCATGATCACCGCGACCCGCCGCGGGAACGGTTTGCTCGCGCTGGCGGGCCTGGGGGTGGCGTCGATGCCGCTCTGGGCCAGCGCCTATCATATGCAATTGGCCTCGACGGCACTGATCGCGTCCATGTTCGCGCTCAGCCTGCAGTTGCTGGTGGGCGGGGCGGGGCTGGTCAGCCTGGCGCATGCCGGGTTCTTCGGGCTCGGGGCCTATTCGGTCTATCTGCTGACGCAGGGTCTGGGTGGACCGCCATCGGTACTGCTTTCGCTGCCCGTGGCGGCGCTGGCGGCGGGGGGCGCGGCGCTGGCGATCGGGCCCTTGGCGCTACGGACCAAGGGCTTCTTTTTCCTGATGGCCACCCTGGCCTTCGGGCAGATGCTGTTCTTCCTGTTCCACGACACACCGCTCGGCGGCAGCCTGGATGGGGTATTCATCCAGCGCCCCGGGCTGATCTGGGCGGTCACCAAGGCGCAGCGGCCGATGGTGTTCCTGCTGCTGAACCTCGGCGTGCTGGGGGCGATGTATGCCGGGCTCTGGCTGCTGATGCGGACCCTGTTCGGCCATGCGCTGCTGGGCATCCGCGCCAACGAACACCGCATGCGCGCCATGGGCCACGATGTGCAGCGCCTGAAGCTGGCGGCCTTCGCGCTGGCCGGCGCTTTGGCGGGCATGGCGGGCCATATGGCGGCGCTGACCGACGCCTTCGTCAGCCCCGATCTGTTGGGCTGGCACCGCTCGGCCGAGGCACTGCTGATGATTGTCCTCGGGGGTATCGGCGCGTTGCACGGACCAATCCTGGGGGCTTTCGCGTTGACCCTGATCGAAGAGCTGGGGCCGCTGATCACCGAACGCCAGCGGCTGATCGAGGGCGCGGTGATCCTCGCCGCCGTTCTGCTGCTGCGCAACGGCCTGGCGGGGCCGCGCCGATGAGCGCGACTCTGGAAGCGATCGGCCTGTCCCGCAGGTTCGGGGGACTGCTGGCGGTGTCTGACGTATCGCTGATGCTGCGGGTCGGGCAGCTGCACGCCGTGATTGGGCCCAACGGCGCCGGCAAGAGCACGCTGGTGAACCTGCTGGCGGGCGAGCTGCCCCCGACGGAGGGCGCCATCCGCCTGAACAACGCCGACATCACCGCTTTCTCCGCCGCACAACGGGCCCATGCCGGCATCGGCCGGACCTTCCAGCGCACCAACGTAATGCTGGCCATGACGGTGCTGGAGAATGCCCGCCTCGCCGCCCAGGCCGCTCTGGTCCCCAATCGGTCGCTGCTGCGCCGCGCGGCAACGACCACCGCACCGATCGCGGCGGCGCAAGCGGCGCTGCGACGGGTCGGGCTGGATGGTGTGGGGGACCAGGCCGCCCGGACGCTCAGCCATGGGCAGCAGCGTGCGCTGGAGATCGCGATCGCCCTGGCGGGCCAACCCACCGTCCTGCTCCTGGACGAACCTTTGGCCGGCATGGGGGCGGAGGATGGTGCCCCCATCGCCGCTCTGATGCGCGACCTGGCGCGGGAGCACGCAGTACTGCTGGTCGAGCATGATATGGATGTGGTCTTCACGGTCGCCGATATCGTGACCGTCATGGTGGACGGACGCGTTCTGGCGCACGGGACTCCGGCGGAGATCCGGGCTTCGGCGGCGGTACGGGACGCCTATCTGGGGCATGAGGTGCCGTGACCCCCCTTCTGGAAGCCAGAAAGCTATCGGCGGGCTATGGTAGCAGCCTAGTACTACAGGATATCCAATTGGCTATCCAACCCGGAGAGGCCATCGGCCTCATGGGCCGCAATGGCATGGGCAAAACCACGTTGATCCGGACCTTGCTCGGCTTGCTCCCAACCCGATCGGGTGCGGTGCTGCTGGATGGCACCGATATAGCCGGGATGCCGCCTTTCCGGCGCGCCCGCGCCGGGATCGCGACGGTGCCGGAGGGACGGGGCATCTTCGCCTCTCTCTCGGTCATGGAGAACCTGCATCTGGCCGCGCGCCCGGGCCTCGACGGGCAGATCGCCTGGACCGAAGAGCGGGTGCTGACCCTGTTCCCCCGCCTCGCCCAGCGCGCCAGACACCGAGGCAATCATCTGTCGGGCGGGGAGCAGCAGATGCTCGCCATTGGCCGCGCCCTGATGACCAACCCGCGTCTGTTGATCCTGGATGAGGCGACCGAGGGCCTCGCACCGCTGATCCGCGACGAGATCTGGCACATCATCCGCCTGGTGCGCGCCGCCGGGGTGGCGACGCTGGTGGTGGATAAGACCGTGTCCGCCGTGCTGTCGCTGGCCGATCGGGTGGTGGTGTTGGTGAAGGGGGGCGTGGTTTATAGCGGGACGCCGGATGCGCTGCGCGCGGACCCGGCATTGATGCACCGGCATTTAGGGGTGGATGCGTGATGGGCGATCAATGGGACGACGGGGCCCGCGTCGCGGCGAAGCTGAACGATCTGCACACCCTGCTCTCCGCCTGGACCACGGTCAAAAGCCTGATCAGCCGGCAGGATATCCATGACCTCTGGGCCCGGCATGTGGAGGATTCGCTCCAGGCCGCGCCGCTGATCGAACCGGGGACGACCCGCGCCATCGATATCGGCTCCGGCGCCGGGTTTCCCGGGTTGATCATCGCGCTCGCCACCGGGGTGCATGTCGATCTGTTCGAGTCCAACAAGCAGAAGGCGGCCTTCCTGCGGGAGGCGATCCGCGTCACCGGCGCGCCGGCCGCGGTGCAGGCGGTGCGGATCGAGGATTCCAGGCTCCCCCCTGCCCCACTGATCACCGCGCGCGGAGTCTCCGCCTTGCCGGTGCTGTTGGCATCGGCGGTACCGGCGCTGGCACCCGGCGGACTCTGCCTGTTCCACAAAGGCGCGGGGTATGAGGCCGAGGTCGAGGCCGCGCGCAAACACTGGTCGATGCGGGTGCGGGCCTATCCCAGCCGAACAGGCGCGGGGGCGGTCATTCTGCGGCTGTCGGAGATCAGGCGTCGATAATCACACCGTCGCCCGCCGACCGCGCAGCGCCGCGGCGATCGTTCCGTCATCCAGCACATCCAGCGCCCCGCCGATGGGAACCCCCTGCCCGACTTTGGTGACCGCGACCCCGAACGGGCGTAGCCGATCGGTGAGCCAGTGGGCGGTGGTGGCGCCATCGACGGTGGCGCCGAGGGCCAGGATCACCTCTTTCACGCCGCCGGCCTCGATCCGGTTGAGCAGGGGTTGCAGGTTCAGGTCCTCCGGGCCGATGCCGGACAGGGCCGATAACGTTCCCCCGAGCACATGATACAGGCCGCGCAGAATCGATGCCCGTTCAAGCGCCCAGAGATCGCCCACGCCTTCCACCACACAGATGATCGAGCGGTCCCGATGCGGATCGGTGCAGATCGAGCAGGGGTCGCGGCTGTCAAGATTGCCGCATTCGCCGCAGGGTTTCACCGCGCGGGCGGCTTCGGCCAGGGCGCTGGCCAGCGGCAGCATGCGGGTTTCCGGCTGTTGCAGCATCTTCAGCGCCGCGCGGCGGGCGCTCCGCGGCCCCATGCCTGGCAGACGGGAGAGCAAGCCGATCAGCCGGTCGATTTCGGGGCCGCCCATGAGGGGACCTATGCGCCGTCATCCCGGGACAAGCCCGGGGATGACGGCGGCAGTTCACCCGCCGATGACAAAGGGGGCGCCGGGTTCCTCGGGGCGTATTCAGGGGTTGGCAGCATGCGCCGCATCAGAAGGGCAGCTTCATCCCTGCCGGCAATTGCAGGCCGCCGGTGACTTTCTGCATTTCGGCCGCGCTGGTCGCCTCCACCTTCGTCTTGGCATCGCGATGGGCGGCGAGGATCAGATCCTCCAGCATTTCAGTATCGGCGGGATCGACGACCTTGGGGTCGAGCTTGATCTTGCGCAGCTCGCCCTTACCGTTCAACGTGATGCGGACTAGGCCGGCGCCGGACTCGCCGTCGACCTCCAGGGCCTCCATCTTGGCCTGCATTTCGGCCATTTTGGACTGCATCTGCTGCGCCTGCTTCATCAGGCCGGCGATGTTCTTCATGCGTCAAACTCCCACGGGGATGAGGTGTCGTCGTATAATTCGGCATCGGGCGGGGCGAAGTCCGGCATGTCCGGCTCGCCCAGCGGCACGGCTGCCGGCAGGCCGTAGCGGTCGGTCGTTGCATCATGTACGGTATCGATCCGGGCGCCGGGAAAAGCGTCCATGATGGCGCGCACCAGCGGATGTTCGGCCGCGATCACCCGCCGCGCGCTATCGGCCGCCATGCCCTGTTCGGCCAAAGTCGGCTCGCCCTGCGCGGCGGAGATCGCGATGGTCCAGCGGGTGCCGGTCGTCTCGGTCAGCAATGCGGCCAGGCGCGACGACAGGTCGCGCGGGGCTTCCGCCTGCGGCCGCAGCTCGATGACCGGGGGGGCGAAGCGCACGACATGGACCGAGTGCAGCAGATGCGCGTGCAACATCGCCTCCCGCTGCGACTCCACCAGGGCGGCGACATCACGGAAGCTGGACAGGCGCGGCGCGGCGGAGGCCACGTCCGGCGCCGCCATCATCATCGCGCCGCCACCGGCGACCGCGCGCACACCGCCACCGCCGGACGGTCCGGCACCAGAGGGACCCGAACTCGGCCCCGAGGGGGCGGACCCCGCGCCCTGCGTCATCAAGCGGCGCACCAGATCGCCCGGCGTCGGCATGTCGGACACATGGCAGAGGCGGATCAGCACCATTTCCGCCGCCGCGCGGCGATCGGGGGCGGTTTCGACCTCCCCCACGCCCTTCAGCAGCATCTGCCAGGCCCGCGCCAACGCCGGCACCGTCAGGCGATCGGCGATCTCCGCGCCGCGGGTGCGTTCGGCTTCCGGCAGTTCCTGGCTTTCGCGCAGAGACGGGATGGATTTGAGCCGCGTTACGGTGTGCAGCAGCTCCAGCAAATCCTGCAGCAGCGTCCCCAGATCTGCGCCGCGCTCATGCGCATGATCGGTGATCGCGAGGGCGGCAGCGGGCTTGCCGGCCATCACCGCCTCCATCAAATCGAAAATCGCGTCGCGATCGGCCAGGCCCAGCATGTCGGCGACCTGGGCGGTGGTGATCACGCCCTCCGCCTGCGCCATGGCCTGGTCCAGAATCGACAGCCCGTCGCGGACGGATCCATCAGCGGCGCGGGCGATCAGGTCCAGGGCTGCCGGCTCGACCTCCACATTCTCTTTCACCGCGATGCGGGCGAAATGAGTGTGCAGTTCGGCCACCCGCACGCGGCGGAGGGAGAAGCTTTGGCACCGCGACAGCACGGTCACCGGGACTTTGCGGATTTCCGTTGTCGCGAACACGAATTTCACGTGCGGCGGCGGTTCTTCCAGCGTCTTCAACAAGGCGTTGAAGGCGTTGCGGGACAGCATGTGGACCTCGTCGATGACGAAGACCTTGGCGCGGGCCTGCATGGGGCGGAAGCGGGTCGCCTCGATGATTTCACGGACGTCGTCGACGCCGGTGCGGCTCGCGGCGTCCATCTCCACCACGTCCGGATGCCTGTCGGCCAGGATACCCACGCAGTTCGAGCACACACCGCAGGGATCGGCCGTTGGGCCGCCCTGGCCATCGATGCCGGTGCAATTGAGGGCGCGGGCGATGATGCGGGCGGTGGTGGTTTTGCCGACACCACGCACGCCGGTGAGCATGAAGGCGTGCGCCACCCGGCCGGCCGCGAAGGCGTTGCGCAGAATGCGCACCATCGATTCCTGGCCGATGAGGTCGTCAAAGGTCGTCGGCCGGTATTTGCGGGCGAGCACGCGGTAGGGCGTGGCGTGCACCGGCTCCGGGATCAGGGCTGGTGCGGGGGCGTCGCCGAAAAGGCCCGGCCCGTCGTTGGGCGGGGGCGGCAGTTCGTCCTGCGGGGGATCGTCGCCAAACAGGCCGGACATGCGGTTCTACCTGGCCGCGGCGGCGGCGATGCGTTTGGGGTGGGAGGCCGACATGCGACCCGGGCGGAGACTCACCGTGGCTGCTTCCTTCCGGACCTGACCGGGGTAGACGAGGCGCTCGTCCGCCGCCGACCTCCCACGGGGTGCTTAGCACGGTTGGGGGGGGTGGGGGCAAGGCGGGGGTTTTTGGGCTGTGGCCCGCTCACGGTGCATGGGGTTCTTCCCAGCGAAGCGGGTGGTGGGTGGGTGGCGGACCAGGGTCGCCGTGAACGCTCGGTTCTCACGGCGCAAGGGGTTTTCCTGATCGATGGAAACTGTCGCGCCTTGCCGCGCCTGACAGGACCACCGGGGGAGACGGCGGTCGCGGTCTCAGCGGCCTCCGGGTTTGGCCGTGGGGATTACTGTTCATGATCTGTTTCTATTCGCCCCCCCAATCCGCGCCAATCGTGATCGACCAGGCCCTTCAATGTGGCGGCTTACTGGTCGTACCGATGGGCCGGGGTTCCTACTCGGACCGCACGCAATGAGCGTTGCCGAACGGCCCGCAGAGCGACTACAATGCATGCATTGCCAACAGAGGGACCCATGAGCACCCTGACTATTCGCAACCTCGACCCCGCCGTAAAAGACCAGCTTCGGGTGCAGGCGGCGCGGCATGGGCGCTCCATGGAAGCTGAACTCCGGGTCATTGTCACCGCGGCAGTCGACAGTCAGCGCGCGAACGAGCCCAATCTCGCGGAGGCGATCCGCCGGCGCTTCGCACCCTACGGGGGCATCGATTTGGAGTCTCACCCCGCTGTGCCAGGAGCTGAGCCCCTGACCTTCGATCCATGATCGTCCTGGATACGAATGTCATTTCGGAGTTGATGCGGCCGGAGCCGCATCTTGGCGTGTTCACCTGGATCGCGGCCCAACCGCGATCCCAGCTTTACACAACCCACATCAATCAGGCGGAAATCTTGTTTGGTATCGCCGCCTTGCCAGAAGGGCGCCGCCGAACCGCGCTGGCTGAGGCAGCCCGCGCCTTGTTCACAGAGGATTTCGCCGAACATGTGCTGCCGTTTGGCGACGCGGCTGCACGTTGCTATGCCGACCTTGTCGTGACCCGGCGGCGCGCCGGTCATCCGATCGAGGGATTTGACGCGCTGATCGCAGCCACAGCGCTTGCGGCGGGTGCCAGTGTCGCCACAAGGGATACGGCGGGATTCGAAGGGTGCGGCCTCGTGTTGATCAATCCCTGGGCTGCGTAGTAAAGCGCGTCGCATGAGGTCCCAGGATTGTCCTCTTCCCGCCCATATCGTCGACGGTAACCGAACCCAACGAGATAGGCATTTATGCTGAACGCGCCTTTAAAATTATTGGCGATTAGCCAATATTATTTACGACGCCATGATCTGGATGGGCTCTAAGTGGTCACTCAATTAAAATAGAGCTACCCGAGGATACCGGTAAATCCACACAACCGCCCCCGCCCCCTGGCCAAAGCCCCTCACCTGACCGACACTCCCCCCCGTCGCCATCGGGCCTTGCCGCCCATGGCGCGGACACCAACCGAACCCAACGGGGGAAACACATCATGGCCGAAGACAACCGGCGCGCCAAAGGTCAGGCGATGCGCCGTCATCTGATGGGCGAGGCCTATGCCGCCAAGCTCGATCAGTCCGTCTACCAGGACCCGATCATGCAGAAATTCGCCGAAGTAACGCAGGAATGCGTCTTCGGCACGCTCTGGACCCGTCCGGGCCTGGACCTGAAGACCCGCTCGTTGATCTGCGTGATCTCCGATGCCGCCACCGGCCGCGCCCCGGAACTCGTGCTGCATCTGCGCTTCGCGCGCAACCAGGGCTGGACCGAGGACGAATTGTCCGAGGCGTTGCTGCACCTCGCCGGCTATGTCGGCGCGCCGCTGGTGCGGGAAGCGATGCTGACCGCGAGCGAGGTCTTCAAAGAGATGCGCGAAGAGGGCTGAGCACTGCGCCACGGTTCCCGGCGCTTTGACACAAGGAATCCAGCACCCATGCAGACCTTCACGGGCAAAACCGCCGTCGTCACCGGTGCGGCGTCAGGGATCGGGCTTGGCATCGCCAAGGCCTTGGCCGGGGCGGGGATGAACCTGGTGCTGGCCGATTTGCGGCCGGGGCCGCTGGACGCAGCGCGCCAGACGATCGAGGCCATGGGCGTCAAAGCCATTGGCGTGCCGGTCGATGTGTCCGATCCGGACTCCGTCGCCGCTGTGGGCGTCGCGGCCGAGCGGGCGTTCGGCGCGCTGCATGTCGCGGTGAACAATGCCGGCGTCGCCATGCATGGCACCGCGCTGGAGCGGGTGACGCCGCAGGAGTGGAACTGGGCGTTCGGGGTCAACGTCATGGGTGTCGTCAACGGCATCCGCACCTTCGTACCGATGATCCGCGCCCATGGGCAAGGCGGGCATATGGTCAACACCGGCTCCATGTCGAGCTTCTTCGTCCGGGCCGGGCGTGAGCAAGGCGCCTATGCCGCCACTAAATACGCCGTCGCCGCGATTTCGGAGGCGTTGGAGCAAGAACTGCAAGGCTCCGGCATCGGCGTTTCCATCCTCTGCCCCGGGGCGGTGACGACGTCGATCTTTGACTCCGCCGCCACGCGGCCGGAGCAGTTTGGCGGCGCCTATTCAAGGCCGACGCAGGAAGCATTGAAGAGCGCGTTTGCCAGCGCGTCGCTTGATCCCGTTGTCGTGGGGCACCGGGTGTTGCAGGCGATCAGGGACGAGCAATTCTACATCCTGACCCATACCCATGAGCGCAAGGCGGTGCAGGCGCGGCTGGATCGGATCATCGCCGCGTTCGACGCCGCGGAGGCGCAATCCTGATGCGGCCGATCCTGCATGCGGCGCATCGCGCCAATCGGTGGCTGGATGCGAAGCTGGGGCCGACGTACCGCGTGCTGTTGGCGGCGGGGTTGATCCTGGAAATGGGGCACCACACCCGCGACATCATCGATAGTAG
Organism: uncultured Acetobacteraceae bacterium; assembly: GCA_903918315.1. Classification (GTDB taxonomy): domain Bacteria; phylum Pseudomonadota; class Alphaproteobacteria; order Acetobacterales; family Acetobacteraceae; genus Rhodopila. The sequence goes on from CAIXEA010000099.1 coordinate 34,193, forward strand.
CGGCCAAACCCCGCATCTGGAGCGGTCCCTGATGGTGATCGTGTTGTGCGCGGCGCTGCTGATCAGCACCTTTGCCGGATTGTATGAGGTGCTGGCGCGGCGGGCGATGCGGGGGCGCTGAGGGGTTTATCCGATCGCGAACTGTTCGCCGCTACCTCCGCCGATCCCGCTCTAAATCAGCTTCCCATGCAAAAACCCCAGCGCCGGCAACGGCCGCCACGACCGCGGCAACTCCGCCCGCCGGATCGGCCGCACCGTGTAGTTGGGTGCGGGCTGACGGGAGGTACGCAGGAAACTGGCATAGGCCATCACCTGCTGCTCCCGCCAGGCGCGATCCGCCAGCGCGGCCGCCCGGTTGGAAAAGACCTCCGCCACGCGGTTGGTGCGCCCAATGGAGGCGACCACCGCCCAAAGCGTATCGTCACGGACTTTGCCCAGGTCAATCGGCTGGTTCATGCCTGAAACTCTGGCGGGATGCGGCTGTCAAATCAAGCGCCGCGTTCAGTCGATCCAGGCGCCACCGTTGACGTCCAGAACCTCCCCGGTGGTGAAGCTGGCCTGCTCATCGGCGAGGTAGGTGACGGCATCCGCAACCTCATCACCGCGGCCGAGGCGGCCGACGGGCAGCAGCGCCTTGAAGCTTTCCGGCAAGCCGACCGTCATCGCCGATGCGATGGGTCCGGGCGCGACGCAGTTCACCGTGATCCCGTCGGCCGCCAGTTCCTTCGCCAGGAACATCGTCATCGCGTGGACCCCGGCCTTGGCGGAACCATAGGCGACGTTGCCAGCCCGCTCCTGATCCGCGCGATTGAGCCAGGGTCGCGGGTTTCCGCCGTTTTTCGCCAGCAGCGAGCCGATATTGATGATCCGCCCGTAACCGGCCGCGCGCATCGCCGGGATGACGGACTGGCAGGAGAAGAACACCCCTTTCAGGTTGACCGCCATGACGCGATCCCACTCAGCCTCGGCCAGGGTTTCGGCATTGCCCATGGAGACGACGCCAGCCACGGTCACCAGGATATCGATCTTGCCGAATTCGGCCAGGGTCCGATCCGCCATGGCGCTGAGCGCGGAACGGTCGGTGACATCGACGGTCAGGTCGATCACCCGGCGGCCGGTGGCCGCGACCTCCGCCGCCACCGCCGCGCAGCCGCGCCGTCCGGCCAGGCCCATATCGGCGCCCTCGGCCGCGAAACGGCGCGCGATGGCGCCGCCGATACCACCCGCCGCGCCCGTGATCAGCGCCACCCGTCCTTGCAAACGCATCCGTTTTCTCCCGTCCTGAATTTGCCGCCAGGATGCGCGCGGGGCACACTCCGGTCCAGCATTGGGCAGGAGGAAACCGCACCATGAGTACCACCACACAAGCCGGGCACAGCCCCTATTTGGCCGTTCGCGATGAATGGCTCGCGCGGCGGACGGAAACCGTTCTGGAACCGGAATTGCCGATCGTCGATCCGCATCACCATTTGTGGGAACGCCCGGGCTGGAACTACATGCTCGATGATCTGCTGGCCGACACCAATTCCGGCCACAACATCGTCGGCACCGTGTTCGTGCAATGCCGATCGATGCACCGCGCGGAGGGGCCGGAGGAATTTCGCCCGGTGGGGGAAACCGAATTCGTGAACGGCGTCGCGGCCATGAGCGCCTCGGGCGGGTACGGCACGACTAAGATCTGCGCCGGTATTGTTGGGCATACCAATCTGTTGACCGGCGCGCATGCCTCAGACGTGCTGGAGGCGCATATCCGCGCCGGCGGCGGGCGGTTCCGCGGCATCCGCCACATCACGGCCTGGGATGCGGATCCGTCGCTGATGAATCCGGCATATGCCCCTCCCCCCGGTTTGATGTTCGATCCGGTGTTCCGGGCCGGCTTCGCGTGCCTGGCACCGCTGAACCTGACCTTCGACGCCTGGCTGTATCATCCGCAGATCGGCGACGTGGCCGCCTTGGCCCGCGCCTTCCCCGGCACCGGCATTTGCCTGAACCATATCGGCGGGCCGTTGGCGATTGGCGTTTACGAGGGCAAGCGGGCGGAGGTCTTCGCCCAGTGGTCGGCTGCGATCCGCGATCTGGCGACCTGCCCGAACGTGGTGGTGAAGTTGGGCGGCATGGCGATGCGGATCAACGGTTGGGATTTTCATGAGCGGGCTGAACCGCCGTCATCGACGGATCTGGCCGCGGCGTGGAAGCCTTACGTCGATACCTGCATCGAGGCCTTTGGCGCTTCGCGCTGCATGTTTGAGAGCAACTTCCCGGTCGATAAGGGGTCGTACGGGTATCAGGCGTTCTGGAATGCCTGCAAGATACTGGCGAAGGGCGCCAGCGCGTCGGAGAAGGCTGACCTGTTTTCCGGCACCGCGTCTCGGTTTTATCGTTTGGGTTTGTGATCGGCTGGGTGCGCGGGCCTGGCTCGCGCACCCTTCTATCTGATAGCTACCAGATATCTGTTAGGTCCCGAAAGCATTCTGGTAGCCGCTGCATAGAGCATTGCTATCTTCTATCGGGCAGTTTTCTGAAAGCTATCCGGCAGCTTACCGGTATCTGATAGCTATCTGCTATCCGTTCACGTCCCGGATAATCTCCGCCCAGCGGTCCAGCACCGGCAGGATGACATCCGCCTTGGCCGAATCCAGGCTCGTCGCCACGCGATCCGCGCCGAGATCGCGGAAACGCTTCATCCGCTCCAGGTCTCCTGTTTGGCCCCAAACGGATATCGACAAGCTATCTGGTTCCCGTCCGGCTTCCGCCGCCATCTGCCGGAAGCGGGGGATCAACTCACCCAGGTCGGTCGTCGCCTCCGCGGTCACCTGCGGCATCCAGCCATCCGCATAGCGGATCGCGCGCCGCGCCGAGTGCGGGAATGCACCACCCACCAGAATGGGCGGGTGCGGCTTCTGCAGCGGCTTGGGCCAGGTGCTCATTGGATCGAAGTTGACGAATTCCCCGTGATATTCGGCGGCGTCCTGGGTCCAGATCGCCTTCATGGCTTCGACCCGCTCGCGCACGACCTTGTGCCGGTCTTTGAAGGCGACGCCATGGTTTTCAATCTCATCCTGCAGCCACCCGCTGCCGATACCGAAGATGAAGCGGCCGTTGGAGATGTGGTCGAGAGAGGCCACCAGCTTCGCCGTCTGAATCGGGTCACGCTGCGCCAGCAGGCAGACGCCGGTGCCCAGGCGCAGGGTCGTGGTCGCCATCGCCGCCGCGGTCAGGCAGACGAAGGGATCCATGATGTCGTAGTACTTCTTAGGAATATCCCCGCCGTAGGGGAATTTGACCTTGGGTGCGGCGGGAATGTGGGAGTGCTCGGGCGCCCAGAGGGATTCAAACCCCCGCTCCTCCATCGCCTTTCCCAGTTCCCCGGGGGTCATGGAGTAGTCGGTGAAGAACATCGACGCGGCGAATTTCATGATGGGGTCCCCGGATTTGCTGCGCAGCAGCATGGCCCGTTCCGGGGGGTGGGGTAAATGGGGTTGAGGGTGAGTGGGAGGGGCGGAGGCGGGTCGCCTTCTCTGCCGTCGTTTACGTCCCGTCCGGCGCTCCCCCCTTCACCCGTCATCCCCGGGCGTGTCCCGGGGACCAGGGTTTCAGCAAGTGCCGCGATTGGTCCCCGGGACAAGCCCGGGGATGACGTGGGGAGGGGCCTGGGGATGACCAAGGAAAGGGACCGTACGGGGGAATGACGACGCGGGGAATCGAAGGCCCGAAGCGTTACGCCCCCTACCCATTCACCGCCCGGATAATCTCCGCCCATTTATCCAGCACCGGCAGAATCTCATCCGCCTTGGCCGAATCGAGGCTGGTAACCGCGCGGTCCACGCCCAGATCGTGGTACCGCTGCATCTGCTCCAGCTCCGGTGATCGGCCCCAAACAGATATCGGGATGCTATCTGGTTCCCGTCCGGCTTCCGCCGCCATCTGGCGGAATTTCGGGATCAGGTCGCCCAGCTCCGTCGGCGCGGTCGCCGTCATCTGTGGGATCCAGCCATCGCCATAGCGGATCGCCCGACGCGCCGAGTATGGGAACGCGCCGCCTACCAGAATGGGCGGGTGCGGCTTCTGCACCGGTTTGGGCCAGGCCATCATGGGGTCGAAATTGACGAATTCGCCGTGATATTCGGCCTTGGTCTGGGTCCAGATTGCCTTCATGGCCTCAATCCGCTCCCGCACCACCTTGTGCCGGTCCTTGAAGGCGACGCCGTGGTTTTCCAGCTCGTCCTGGTTCCAGCCATTGCCGATCCCGAAGATGAAACGACCTTTGGACACCTGGTCGACGGAAGCGACCAACTTGGCTGTCTGGATGGGATCGCGCTGCGCGACCAGGCACACGCCGGTGCCAAGGTTCAGCGTCGTGGTCGCGCCGGCGGCCAGCGTCAGGGACACGAACGGGTCCATGATGTCATAGTATTTCTTGGGCAGATCGCCGCCATAAACGAAGGGGGATTTGCGCGACAGCGGGATGTGGGAATGCTCGGGCGCCCAGAGGGACTCAAACCCCCGCTCCTCCAACGCGCGGCCCAATTCGGCCGCGGTCATGGAATAGTCGGTAAAGAACATGGACGCGCCGAATTTCATGGAAACATGCTCCTGAAGGATTAACCGTTGACCGCGCGAATAGCCTCGGCCCAGCGATCCAGAACCGGCAGGATCTCATCAGCTTTGGCGGAATCCAGGCTGGTGATCACGCGGTCCACGCCGAGATCGCGGTAGCGCTTCAACTGGTTGGTGTCTACTGAACGGTACCAAATAGATATCGGTATGCTATCGGCATCCCGTCCGGCTTCCGCGGCCATCTGGCGGAAGCGTGGCACCAATTCCCCCAGCTCCGTCTTGGCATATTCGGTCACCTGCGGCATCCAGCCATCGCCGTAGCGGATCGCCCGCCGCGCCGAATACGGGAACGCGCCGCCCACCAGGATGGGCGGATGGGGTTTTTGCACCGGCTTGGGCCAGGTCATCATCGGGTCGAAATTGACGAATTCGCCGTGATACTCGGCCTTGGTCTGGGTCCAGATGGCCTTCATCGCCTCCACCCGTTCGCGCGCCAGCTTGTGGCGGGTGGCGAAGACCTGGCCGTGATCCTCCATCTCATCCTGATTCCATCCGTTGCCGATCCCAAACAGGAACCGGCCGTTGGAGACCTGATCGATGGACGCGACCAGCTTCGCCGTCTGGATCGGGTCGCGCTGGGTGATCAGACAGACGCCGGTGCCAACGTTCAGCGTGGTGGTGGCCATCGCCGCCGCGGTCAGCGTGACGAAGGGGTCCATCACGTCATAGTACCGCTTGGGCAGCTCGCCGCCCATGATGAAGGGCGTCTTGCGCGACAGCGGGATGTGGGAGTGCTCGGGCGCCCAAACGGACTCGAAGCCCCGCTCCTCCAGTGCTTTGGCGAGTTCGCCGGGGCCCATGGAATAGTCGGTGAAGAACATGGATGCGCCGAATTTCAAGGCTGGGGTCCCATTGAATGCCGGGGCGGAGCATGCCGCGATCGGGGATGGGGCGCAAATGGCGGCGGGACGATTTCGCGCTTGGTGCGACTCCCCGGGATGCGGAAGATAGGGGCGATCCAGCCTCCGTCTTGACTCGGGTCATGACTCTTTATCAAGGACTTAGCGATGACCGGCGTGACGGCTCCTGGCGACTCGATAGAGCTGGACGAGGATTTTCTGCCGCCGTCCTGGCAATTCCGGGATGACGCCGCGGACGAGGACCAGCCGTCCCTGACCTTCTGGCCGATCGCCGAACGCCGGCGGCCCGATCCGCGGCTGATCCCCCTCGCTCGTGCCCAGGATGCCGTGGCGCGGCTGGAAGCCGGGGTCGAGGCTGCCTCCCCCGCCGTCGCGGCCGGGCTCAGGGCGCGGGTGTCGCTGCATGAGGCCTCCGGCTATCTCGGTCATCATCACACCACGGTGCATCCGCGCGATCTGGCGCTGCATGAGGCGGGGCTGACGGGCTCGTATGCCGCGGCGTCGGTGCTGGGGACCCTGGCGAACGAATTGCCCTGGAGCTTTGCCAACGGCATGGCGGCCGGCGCCGCGCCCGCGGACTGGGCGGTTGAACAGGCGCTGCACTACGCCCGGTTATGGCGGGGTCTCGCGACCACACCCAGCGCCGCGCGGCCGGAGCGTTGGGGCACCGCCCTGCCCTTGCTCGGCGCCCGCCTGTCTGACGATGCCATCACCGATTGGGTCGATCGCCTACCGAGCCGCAGTGAAATCCCGGGCCTGTTGGCCGCGGCCGAGGTCGCGGCCAACGGCCTGCCGGAGCATGGTCGGCGGGATACGCTCGACATCGCCTCCAGCTACGTCGCCGCCTGCCTTTGGCGGCAGCATGGGTATGGGCACATGATCGCCCTGCCCTTCTGGTCGGCGCCATTATCCCGCGTCGAGGCGCTGGCGCAGAAAGCCGGCGCCGCGTTCCAGCTGGCCTATCTGGATTGCGTGACCGAAGCCGCGCTCCGCGCCCGGCGGGAGCTGGGCGTGTTGCAAACGGCCGAACGCAAGGCGGCGGCGCTGAAGTCCGGCGGCCGATCGCATTTGACGGAGGCGGTGGCGTTCGCGTTGCGGGAACCGGTGCTGACGGCGCGTGGGCTAGGGGAGGGGATTGGTGTGTCTACTCGGTCCGCCCTCGATCTGTTGAAGCGCCTGACTGACGAGGGGCTGGTGCGGGAGGCGACGGGCCGTTCGGCCTGGCGGGCTTATGTTATCGAGGGGTAGAGGCACGGGCGCGCTCGATATCCGGGCCGCGATACAGGTCCTCCGGAATCGTTCCCAGCGTTGAGGGATGCAGCTTCGGCGACAGGCCGAAGAACTCCTGAAAGCTCAGGATCAGCGGCCGCCATTTGTTGGGATCGATGCGGTTGTCATGCCCGTCCATCAGGATGGATTGTTCGGCGTGGACGCGCTGGATCCGCACCTCCAGCGTCACCACGCGGCCGCGCAGGACCGGGTCGTTTTCGGCGATGCCATGGACGGCTTCCACCACCGCTTCCAACTGCACGGGACATTCCTTGGCTCGCGGCGCGGCGACGGTTTGTGAGGGGAGGGGGGTGAACCCCGACAACCCAAACTTGTCGGCGTGGTGGCGATAGCCGCGGCGCTGCTTGCCCTCCGGCACCGGGTCCGACCCGGTCGTCAGCGCCAGCCGATCCACCATGCCCACCTCAGCGGCTGAGGGAAGGTTGAGGACACATTCCCGGGTACGGATCAGGTTTTCGGTGGTCTTCGACGCCGCGGCGAGGCCCAGCACGCAGCGCCAGCCCAACCAGAACGCGGAGGACATAGGGGCGAGGTTGAATGATCCATCCGCGTTGACGGTGGAAATCAGCACCACGGGGGTGCCGAAATAGAGAATGCCGGGTTCGATGGTTTGGTGCATGGGGGACCTCGTTGGTTCGGCCGGTCATGCACTGCTGCGGGCGGCCCCGCAGCCCGAATTGTGCTTTGGCTATCGGGGATGTAGCGCCTTGGAGCCATTTATATATCGGATAGCCTCCGGATATCTTTAATGGATCGCGTTCGGGCGATCACGACAGCGGCAACCCCCTATTTCCCTGGGGAACCCAGCCCTGTATGAGCGGGCATTGCTTTCTCCAGCCCCGGGATCATGTTCCATGGCCGATTATGTCATCCCCCCGCCGCCCATCGTGTCCGTGCCGGTCGCCGGTGGCGGGTCTTTCCCTGTCCGCCGCGTGTTCTGCGTGGGCCGCAACTACGCCGCCCATGCGCGGGAGATGGGCAGCGACCCGGATCGGGAGCCGCCGTTCTTCTTCATGAAGCCGGCCGACGCGCTGCTGCTGAATGACGGCGACATGCCGTATCCGCCGAAGAGCAAGGACCTGCACCATGAGATGGAGCTGGTGGTCGCCATCGGTGAAGGCGGCGCCAACATCGCCGAGGCCGACGCGCTTCGTCACGTCTGGGGCTATGCCGCCGGCCTGGATATGACCCGGCGCGACCTGCAGAACGCGGCCAAGAAAGAGGGCAAGCCCTGGGATATGGGCAAGGGCTTCGACCTGTCGGCGCCGATTGGGCTGATGGTTCCGGCCTCCAGGATCGGCCATCCGGGCAAGGGCCTGATTGAGCTGAAGGTTAACGGCAAGGTTGTCCAGACCTCCGACCTGTCGATGATGATCTGGAACGTGCAGGAGACGATTGCGTACCTGTCCGGACTGGTGACTTTGGCGCCGGGCGACCTGATCTACACCGGCACGCCTGAGGGCGTGGCCGCGGTGCAGAAGGGCGACCTGATGGAAGGCGTCGTCGAGGGTGTCGGCACCGTTACGACCCGGGTCGTCTGATGCGGATCGCCACCTGGAACATCAACTCCCTCCGTTTGCGGATGGGGTTGCTCGGCGATTTGGCGTCGCAGTTGAATCCGGATGTGATTTGCCTGCAGGAGACGAAGGTCCCGGACGATTTGTTCCCGATGGCGGACGTTGTCGCGTTGGGGTACCCGCATGTCATTCATCGCGGGATGAAGGGCTATAATGGGGTGGCGATCTTATCCCGCCACCCCCTACAGCGTTTGGATATCGCACCGGACTGGTGCGGCAAGGGCGATTGCCGGCATATCGCGGCGATGGTCGAGGCCCCGGGTGGGCCGATTGAATTGCACGATTTCTATGTGCCGGCGGGCGGCGATGAGCCGGATCGCGCGGTCAACCCGAAGTTCGGGCACAAGCTGGATTTCATTGCTGAAACGCGCAATTGGTTCGCGGCGCGCGGTACTTTGTCCCGCGCCGTGCTGGTGGGCGATTTGAACATCGCGCCGTTGGAGCACGATGTCTGGAGCCATAAGCAGCTGCTGAAAATCGTCAGCCACACGCCCTCGGAGACCGCGGGCCTGATGGAGTGGCTGAATGCTGGCTTCGTCGATGCGTTGCGGCATTTCGTTCCGGATGATCAAAAGCTTTATACGTGGTGGTCCTACCGCAACAAAGATTGGCGTGTCGCCAATCGTGGGCGGCGGCTGGATCATGTGTGGGTGACCCCGGATTTGCGGGGGGCTTTGAAGGAGCACACCGTGCTGGTGGAGGCTCGGGACTGGGAGCGCGGGTCGGACCATGTGCCGGTTTGCGTGGAGTTGGCTCTGGGCTGACCTTTCTGACCCCGTTATGGTCGTAGCGACACAAAATACCATAACGGTAACAGAATTATATAATTCTTCAGAACGTAAACAACGGCCGATCGGGCTTCCGCCCCAACAGTACCTGCCCAACGGTTTCAAAATGTTCCGGGTGGCCCTGGATCTGTTGCGTTACGGTGTGAACGTCGCGGAACCGCCGCTCGAACGGGCGGGCGTTGAAGATCGCCATCGCGCCGGCCGCCTCATACAGCGTCGCAACGACCTGCCGCGCTGACTGGATCGCGTAGGTGGAGGCCATGCGGATCGTTACCAGCTCGTCCTGCGTCAGTTCGCCCCGCACCCGCGCGACCTCCCAGATTTCCGAAATCGAGGTCACCAGGAATGTCCGCGCCGCGCGCAGGCGGGCCTCGTTCCAGCCGACATGGGCTTGCATGACGTGGCTCTCCGCCCGGCTGCGGCTGCCGCCGCGGGGGACGGAACCGGATGCCTCGGTCACGAATGACGTCATCACGCTGCGCGCGATCCCCAACGCGATGCAGGCGAAACTACCCGCATACAAAGTGCTGGGCGTAAAAACATACAGCTCCCCGCGCACGCGCGGTTTCACCAGGCCGTTGCGCGCCATGGTGTAAGCTTCCGGCACGAACAGATCCTTGACCGAGTAGCTGTCGCTGCCCGTGCCACGCAGGCCCATGGTTTGCCAGGTATCGCGCACCTCGGCGCTGCTTTTGGGGAAGAACATAGTGTAGCTGACGGGCTTGCCATCGGCGCCGGCGCGCTTGGAACCGTCGCGCTCGATCACCGGGACATGCGCGCCGAGCCAGCTTGCCAGGCGGCTGCCGCTCGCGAAATCGAAGTTGCCGGTCACGCGGTAGCCGCCGTCGACCGCCACCGCCTGGCCGGGGCCGGGTCCCCAGGCCAAAATCCCAGTATCGGGCCCGAAAATGTCTTTGACCACGGCGGGGTCGAGATAAGCCGCTGTCAAAGCGCAGATATTGGTCTGCCCGACGCACCAGGCAACGGAGGCATCGTGGCTGGCGATTTCCTCGATCAATTGGATCAGGGATGGCGGATCGAGTTCGGCGCCGCCGTAGTCCTCGGGCTGCACCAGCCGGAACAGGCCTTTCTCCCGCAACGCCGTGAACAGCGATGCGGGGAGGTCGCGTGTCCGTTCGATCTCATCCGCCGCGGCATCGATGGCGGGGCCGAGGTCGCGTGCCCGTTGCAGGTAATCGGCGCCCTTGGCACTGAGATGGTTCATGGTCCGGTTCGTCCCAATCATGGAAAATCCCAGTCTGAAGCAGAGATCAGAAGGATTCAACCCGGGCAACCCAGATCAGGTTGCCCAATGCGCGCAAACTTTCGGGTGAAACCATCCGCAGCTTGATCCGGTTGACTGCCTTATCGCGGCCAGCGAAGACCCCGTATTTCGCCAGGCGTTCGTTATGAAATCGCTCCGGCGTGAAATCGAGCACGACGATGACGTTGACGGGGCCTTCGGCCTCCAGCAAGGCCGGTGCCACGCGGCCGGCGGCGGTGGCCCAGCCGGCGACGTCCTGGCCGAACAGGAAGACCAGGATCAGGGCAGCGCCGATGAGCAGGCGTATCCAGGCTGCACGCATGGCTCAGCGCCTCCGATCCGGGGCAACCAGGCCCCAGCGTTGCACCGTCCGCCGTTCGATCGGAACCAGCAACCAACGATCCATCAGCATGGCGATTCCGCCGATAAGCAGGGCGCCGAAGATGATGATGTCGGCGCGATGATATTCGGACCCGCTGAAGATCAGCTGACCGAGCCCGGTTGTCGCGCCCACCAGCTCCGCCGCGATCAAAGCCCGCCAGCCGAAGCCGAGGCCGGAGCGGAAGCCGGCGAGGATATAGGGCAGGGCGCCGGGCAGGGTCACCGAACGGATGGTTTCCCACCGGCTGCCGCCCAGCGAGCGCACGCCGAGTTCCAGCACCTCCGGCACCAGTTGGACGCCGAGGACGGTGTTCTGGAAGACGATGAAGAACACGGTGTTCCAGATCAGGAATATTGCCAAAGCGTTGCCGATCCCGAGCCAACCGATGACGAGCGGCAGCCAGACGATGCCGGAGATGGCGTTGAAGAACACCACCAGCGGATTGAAGAAGGTCGCGATGGGCCGGTACAGCCCGGCAATGAAGCCGGCGATGACGCCGGTGATCATCCCGAAGGCGGCGCCGCCGAGCAGACGGCTCATGCTGGCCAGGAAATCCGTGCCGAGGCGGCCGCCGGCCAGCTCGAACCCGGTTTTGATCACGTCGGTGATGGCGGGAATGACGGAGGGCGGCGGCTGTTTGATGGTCCAATAGACCCACCAGACAAACAGGATCAGCAAGGCCGGGGCGTAGGGCAGGATACGCCAGATCAGACGGCGCATCATTTGCGCAGCACCCCCCAGCGGGCGAGGGTCATGCTCTCCACCGGTTGGACAAGCAAACGATCGACCACGATATAGAGCGTGCCGATGATGACCATGCCGACCATGATGCGGTCGATCTGGTTGAAGGTGCGGGCGCCGAAGATGAGGTCGCCGAGGCCACCTTGGCGCACCAGCATCTCCGACGCGATCAGCGCCCGCCAGCCGTAGCCCATGCCCAGCCTGGTGCCGACGACGATGGAGGGCAGGGCGCCCGGGAAGTAGACATCGGTGACGATGCGCAGGCGGCTGGCGCCGAGGGAGCGCAGGGCCAGGATGTAATTCTCCGGGATCGCCCGCACCCCGGTCATGGTGTTGAACACGATGGGGACGATCAGCGTGTAGATGACGATGACCAGCGTGGTGGTGTGGGTGAAGCCGCACCAGAGGATCGCCAGCGGCAGCCAGGCGATGCCGGAGATCCCTTGCAGATAGCGCAGGAACCCCTCCAGCGCGCGGGCGGCATAGCGGTTGGTGCCGACGGCGAAGCCCAACGGGACGCCGATGGCAAAGGAGATCAGGGTCGCGATCCCGATCATCCGCAGGCTGGTGCTGACATATTCCGCCAGGATACCGTGGGTGACGAGGATGACGAAGCTGCTCCAGACCTGCGGCGGAGCCACCAGGAGCTTGTCGGAGATATCGAACCCGGCTTTCAGCCCCCACCAGATCGCGATCAATGCCGCGAAGGGCAGGAGGACGCGGACATCACGCAGCGCGCGCACGGTCACACCCGCTCCGCATGGACGAGATGCATCACCTGCTCGCTGATGGCGCGCATTTCGGGATCCCCGGTGAAGCTGTCCCAGTCGCGACCGCCTTTGCCGTGGCGGGGCACGTCCAGGACCGCTTTGATGGTGCCGGGGCGCTTGGTCATCACCAGCACGCGGTCGCCGAGGAAAACGGCTTCCTCCACGCTATGGGTGATGAAGAACACCGTCTTATGGGTGGTGGCGCAGAGGCGGCCGAGTTCCTCCTGCAACGTCAACCGCGTCATCGCATCCACCGCCGCGAAGGGCTCATCCATCAAAATCACCGCCGGATCAGCCGCCCAGGTGCGGGCCACGGCGACGCGCTGACGCATGCCGCCGGAGAGTTCGTGGGGATAGCGATCTTCAAACCCCACCAGCCCCATCAGGCCAATCAGCCGATCGACGGTGCGGTCGCGCTCGGGCTTGGGGACGCGGGCGATTTCGAGGCCATGGGCGATGTTCCTCCGCACCGTCCGCCAGGGGAGGATGGCGAGTTCCTGGAACACCACCCCGCGCTCCCGCCCGGGGCCGCGCACCTGATGGCCGTCACAGAGGATCTGGCCCTCACTGGGATTGATGAACCCGGCAATGGCTTTCAGCAGCGTCGTCTTGCCGCAGCCGGAGGGGCCGACGAGGGTGACGACCTCACCCTCCCGGATGGTGACATCGATGACCCCGGTGGCCTGGACGGGTCCGCTTTCGCTCTGGAAATAGTGCCGAAAGCCGGAGACGACGATTTTATCCGCGCTCATTCGGGCAACGCGCCTTTGCAGTCTTCGACTTTGGCGGGCAGGGCCGGCAGGCCGGCGAAGAGTTCGGGGTGCTTGGTGGTGACGCGATCAAGCACGGTCAGGTCGTAGAAATCGGCTTTGACGAACAGGCGGTCCATCTTGATCTGGCCGGTTTTGGCGAGGCCGTTGCCGCTGCGGATGCTGCCCTCAATCGTGCAGACGGACACGCGGGGATCCCAGGACATGTGCTTCAGGCCCTCGATCGCATCGGCCTGGTTGAGCCCATCGAGATAGCGGCTGACGATTTCTGCCGTTTCTTTCGGATTTTCGCGCACGAATTTCGCGGCCATGGCGATGCCGGTGGCGAATTTCTCAGCGATATCGTAATGGTCTTTGACCCAGTCTTCGCGCACGACGACGCCGACATTGTCGGAGATCAGGCCGGCTTCACCTCGGCTCATGACCGCGGCATTGGCGCCGAGTTCGCGGATGGTCTGGGAGCCGTACGGCTCCCACGGGACGGTCGCATCGACCAGGCCTTGCGACAGCGACACCGGCATATCCTCGACCAGCACGCTGACCAGGGTCATTTTGGTGATGTCCAGCTTCTCCCGCCGGAACCACTGCTTCATGTAGAATTCGTCGGTGCCGGCGGTGAAGCCGATTTTCTTGCCGAGCAGCGTTTCCGGCTTGCCCGGCTCGATGCCGCGGTCGCGGCGGCCGACGATGGAATAGGCGCTGGCTTTGCCCATGTAATCCGGGGCGTTGTAGTAGGGCATGATGGAGACCAGCTTATCGCCGCCCGCCCGCGCGATCGGCAGGGTGCCGCTGATGGCGACATGGCCGAATTTCGCGTCCCCGGCCTGCAGCGCCTGCACCACCATGCGCCCGCCGGCGGTCATCTTGATCTGCACGTTCAGGCCCTGTTCGGCCCAATAGCCGTTTTCGAGCGCCACGAATTGCGGGGTGGAAAGCAGATTTTTCACCACGTAGACGGTGGTGTCCTGCATGGTCTGAGCGCTTGCCGGAGCCGCCAACCCCAGGGCCACCGCCATAAGCGCGAGACCGCGCCTGATCCTTTGGGTCATCTGCCTGTTTCCCCTCTGATGGCCCGTTCACCGGGCCTCATTCACGCGGGACTATGGCACATACCGGCGGGGGAGACACAACCGGGCAAAGGCTTCCCTTCCGACGCGGCGGCGTTTAGTGAACCGCTCACACTTGCACAGTCTCAGAGACCCAATCCATGACCGACACATCCGACGAAACCCTCCCCGATCGTCTGGCTGCCAATCCCAAGAGCCCGTTCCACAACGCGGCCCTGCTCGAACGCGGCATTGGCATCCGCTTCAACGGCGTCGAGAAGACCAATGTGGAGGAATATTGCATCAGCGAGGGCTGGGTTCGGGTCGCCGCGGGCAAGAGCCGGGACCGGTTCGGGCAGCCGATGACCCTGAAACTGAGCGGGGCGGTCGAAGCCTATATCCGCGGGCCGCTGGCGGAATAAGCGGCTGCCATCATGCGGGTCAGACTGTGAGCCTTCGTGGTTCTGGTGATGCCAGGACCACGAAGGCCATTTCGCTGTTCATCAGCCGGGAATGCGCACCTTCATCTCGGTGATCCCGTGGATAAAATTGGAATAAAGCCGCTTCGGCTCCTCCACCAGCTCAATCATCGGGAAGCGCTTCAGGATTTCTTCCCACAGGATGATCAGCTGCATCTCCGCCAGGCGATTGCCGACGCAGCGATGCACACCGAAGCCAAACGACAGATGGTGCCGCGGACGGGCCCGATCGACGATGAATTCGTTCGGGCGGTCGATGGAATCCTCATCCCGATTGCCCGAGATGTACCACATCACCACCTTGTCGCCCTTTTTGATCTGCTTGCCGCCCAGCTCGGCATCGGCCACCGCGGTGCGGCGCATATGCACGATGGGGGATTGCCAGCGGATGATCTCCGGCACCGCACTGGTGACCAGGGCCGGGTTGGCATAGAGCTTTTTGTATTCATCGGGGTTCTTGCACAGCGCCCAGAGCCCGCCGCTCATGGAATTGCGCGTGGTATCATTGCCGCCGACGATCAGCAGGGTCAGATTGCCCAGGAACTCGGCGGGGTCGTTCACAAGATTCCGGGTCGCTTCACCATGCGCGAGCATGGAGATCAGATCAAAGCCCGGCGGTTTGGCGGCACGCTCGTGCCACATGCCAGTGAACACCCGCAGGGCCTCACTCAGAATTTCCAGGCGTTTCTGCTCGGAATCCACGATGCCGCCGGCGTTGACGTCCTGGGTCGCGCAATCGGACCAGAAGGTCAGCTTGGCGCGATCTTCTTCCGGGAAGCCGAACAAAGTGGTCAGCATGAGCGTGGTCAGCTCGATCGACACACGCTCCACCCAGTCGAACGTCTCATTGCGCGGCAGGCCGTCCAGCACGCGGCAGACGCGGTCCCGGATGATGCCGGACATGTTCTGGAGATTGGCCGGCGCCACGATCGGGCTGACGACCTTGCGTTGCTCGTCATGCCGCGGCGGGTCCATCGAGATGAAGCTCGATCTGCGGAACTCCATCGGCCGATCGGTGATGGAGATGCCGCCCTTTTTGGCGTCGGAGGAGTAGATTTCCGGGTGGGTTTCCACCGTCATGATGTCTTTGAACTTGGTCACCGACCAGAAATCGCCGTACAGCCCGCCCTTGCGGTAATGCACCGGATCTTCCCGCCGCAAACGTTCAAAATAGGGGTAGTATGTGTCGGTTACGAACAGATTCGGGTCGCTGACATCGATCTGATCCAGCGGGATGGATGCGGCGTGGATGGCTGGGTCGAAATTAACCGGTGCGTTCATGACGAAACCCTCCGTGTTATCAGTGTTGGCCTTCCGGCATACGCACCACCAGCCCGTCCAGCTCGGGCGTCATGGTGATCTGGCAGGACAGGCGGGAGTCCGTCTGCGTGACAGCGGCAAAGCTCAGCATGCTGGCTTCCTGTGAGCCGGCTTCCGGCAAGCCGGTTTTAGAGAGCCATTCCGGCTCCACATAGACATGGCAGGTGGCGCAGGCACATTCGCCGCCGCAATCGGCGTCGATGCCGGGGACATTGTTGTCCACCGCGGCCTGCATGACCGATTTGCCCACGGCGATCTCGACCGTATGGGCCTTACCGGTGTGTTCGATAAAGGTAATCTTTGCCATGTCCGTTTCCCTGTCAGACGCCGCGATTAAGCCGCAAGCTCTTGCATTGTGACCGCCATATCACGGATTTTGTCCGCAGACAGCCGTTTTCCGCGGGCGATGATACGCCGCCCGCCCATGAATTCGGTCGAGGCATTCACTGCTTCGACCGCCCGCACCAGACCATCATCCGCGAGATGGAACAGCGCGAACCGGCCCGCCGCGATGTCGCCGCGCACCACGATCTGGGTCGCGTCGAACGGGATGCCGGCAATCTGCAGCCGCAGGTCGTATTGGTCCGACCAGAACCACGGCACTTCCGGGGCCGGGGCCGGGCGGCCGCAAATCACGGAGGCCGCCTGCTTGGCCTGCTCCAGCGCGTTCGGCACGCTTTCAAGGCGCATGGTCCGGTCGTACAGCGGCAGCGGCCGCTTCGTGCAGTCGCCGATAGCGAAAATGGCGGTATCGCTGGTGCGCGTCTGCAGATCAACGACAATGCCGCCGTCGCAGGCGATGCCGGCCGCCTGCGCGATTTCCTGGTTGGGCATGGCACCAACCCCCACCAGCACCGCATCGGCAGGGACCAGCCGGCCATCGGTCAGGCGCACACCGGTGACCTGGCCATCAACCCCCTCCAGACCCGCCACGCCGGCGGAAACCTCGATCGTGACACCCTTGGCGCGGTGGTAGGATTCGAAGAAGTCAGACAATGTCTGGCAGGCGACGCGGGCAAGGACCCGGGGCTCGCGCTCAATAATGGTCGCCGCGGCGCCCAGACCGATGGCGGAAGCCGCCGCCTCCAACCCGATATAGCCGCCGCCGATGACGCCGAGCTTCTTTCCCGGCCCGAGCGCGGATTTGAGCTGATCCGCATCGGCCGCCGTGCGCAGTTCCAGCACCCCGCGCAGACCAATCCCCGGCAGATCGAGTTTGCGGGCACGGGCGCCGGTGGCCAGGATCAGATAGTCATAGCCAAGCGTTTCGCCGGTCCCCAATGTGACGGATTTCGTCTCCCGGTCGATCGCGGTCACCGTGGTGCTGAGTCGCAGGTCAATATTGGCGGTTTCGTAGAAGGCGGCCGGACGCAGCGCCAGGCTGTCGGCACTGGCCTCCCCGGTCAGCCACGCCTTCGACAGCGGCGGCCTCTGATAGGGGTGGATCGGCTCATCCCCCACCATCACGATCGCACCCTGCCAACCCAACTGACGCAGCATGGCGGCGACGGAACCGCCGGCATGGCCGGCCCCGGCTATCACAACGCGTTGAAGCGTATCGCTCACTGTTCTGGTTCCCTCTCAGGCCGCCGCCATCGGCGGTACGGCATCATGCCAATCCGTGGCGGTCTGGTATGCCCAGCCGATCTGCAGCGCCATCGCCTCGTCATAGCCACGGCATACAATCTGCAGCGACACTGGCAAGCCTGCCGCGGTGAAACCATTGGGGACCGCCAGCGCGCAGAGATCGAGGAAATTGACCCAGCGTGTCAGCATGCCCGGCGTGGTGTTCTGATCGATGGACTCCACGGGAATGGCGGGCGTTACCATGGTCGGGGTTAACATCGCATCCACGTCGCGTGTGGCCTCGGCATAGGCAGGCTTCAGCCGCTCCCGCTCCGCCAGCGCGGTCAGGTAATCGCGGGAGGATATGGCTGCCCCAGCCCGGACGCGCGGGCGCACATCCTCATCCAGTGGGGCGGCCGGATTGTCCACGAGGTCAGCCAGCATCGCATAGGCCTCCGCCGACATGATCCGACCATTGACCGCCCCCAGATCCGCGAACCGGGCCGGGAGGGTCAGTTCCACGATCTCCGCCCCCATTGACGCCAAAAGCGCGACCGAGCGGTCATAGGCGGCCAGAACCTCGGCATCGATGCCGGCGCGTTCGGCGGCCGGGAAATGGCCCAGGCGCAGCCCCTTCACACCCCGGCGCAGGGTTGGCCAGGGATCGCTGGGGCGGTGGCCGCGGGTGCGCGGGTCGTGGGCATCCTCGCCTTGCAACAGGCAGAACAGGGTGGCGGCGTCTTCCACGCTGCGGGTGATCGGGCCGGGCGTATCCAGCGTCGGGCTCAAGGGCAGCACGCCATGCACACTGATACGCCCGACCGTGGTTTTCAGGCCGGTGATGCCGTTCCAGGCGGCGGGAATGCGCACGGAACCGCCAGTGTCCGTGCCTATCGCCCATGGGGTCAGGCGGGCGCCCACCGCGACGCCGGACCCGCTGGAGGATCCGCCGGGGGTGCGGTGCGTTGCGGCGTCCCAGGGATTCCACGGCGTGCCGAGCTTTTGATTGGTGCCCCAGCCGCCATAGGCGAACTCCACGGTATGCGTCTTGCCGAGGACGATCATCCCCGCCGCGACCAGCTTCTGATACAGCGTGGCCGTTCGGGTCGCGACGCGATCCTTCCAGGCGGCGGTGCCGCCCATGGCGATCTTGCCCTCGATCTCCACCAGATCCTTCACCGCGATCGGAATGCCGTGCAGCGGGCCGATCCGATGGCCGGAGCGGATCGCTTTATACGCGGCCTCCGCCGCCAGCCGGGCTTCGGCGGCATGAACGGACACATAGGCCTGCAAGCGCGGCTCCAGCGCCTCGGTGCGGGTCAGGCAGTCGTCCACCAGATCGACCGGGGACAGGCGTCCGGCGGCGATGGCGGCGGATAGCGTGTGGACAGGCAGGAAAGCGGGGGAGGGCATGCGACGCTCCGGGTTCGATCCCGCCTATCTTGGCGGGACACCGCGGCGCCGTCATCCCCAGGGCGGCCGATCGCAATCGGCGTCACGATGGGGGGTGGTAGCCGGGTCTATTCCCCCGACAATTCGCGCCGCCGGCGATCCAGTTCTTCGCTGTACCGCCGTAATGCGTGCGCTTCGGTCAGGAGCCCAACAACCTTCCGCGTATCCGCGGCGTCCACCACCACGAGCGCGTCACTTTCCGCATTTTCAAACATCGCCACCGCTTCCTTGATGGTCATCTGCGGCAGTAGAACAGTATCGGCGTGGTGCCTGATCAATGCAACGCGATGGGCGTTATCGGAGTCAGCGTGCACCTCCGCCGGGTGCACGATGCCGGCGTACCGTTCCTGGCTATCGAGGACGACCACGATCTGGGTCGCGCCCAATGGGAACTCAGTTTTGAACTCCGCGATCGGCGTTTCGGCGTGGGTGGTCCGCACTTCCCGCCGCATCATCCGCCCGACGGTCAGATTGCGCATCCAACCGATATCGACCGCGCTCCGGATCGCCTCGCCCCGCAGATGGAAGCGCCAGGTCGCGAAGGAATAGCCGAAGGTGCGCCGCACCGTCAGCGCGGAGACCACGCAGGCCGCCAGAACAGCAGTCGTCATCGGCAAGCTGCCGGTCGCTTCCAAGGCCAGAAATCCCATGGTCAGCGGGCCACCGATAATGCCGACGGCCAGCGCGCTCATGCCCACCAGCGCGCAAACCACCGGTGAGACGGCGTGCGCGGTGGTCACGGCCGCCATGATGGCGGCAAAGGCCTTACCCAGCAGCGCACCGAGGAACAACGACGCGAAAAACAACCCGCCACGGAACCCGGAACCGATGGAGATCGCGGACGCCACGGCCTTCAGCACGACCAACAACACCAGATAGCGCAGGGGATACGCCGCCTCGAACACGACCCCGAGGGCGCCGTGGCCGGATGACAGAACCGCCGGTGTATAAAGCGCCAGGATGCCCACCGCGAGACCGCCGATCGCGGGGCGCAGCCAGGGGGCGACGCGGCTTTTGCGGAACAGCTCCTCGGTCACCGTGACGCCGCGCATGATGGCGATCCCGACCAGGGCGCAGAGCATCCCCAAAGCAAGGATGGGGATGTAATCCAATCCCTCGATCCGTGTCGGCACCAGAACCAGCAACTCAAACTGCGCGCCACCGAGAGCATGGACGACCGCCATGGAGACGATCGCCGCCACCGCCACCGGTGCGAAGGTACCGAGAGAATAGGTGCCGACAACCAGCTCAAACGCATAGAAAGCGCCGGTCAGCGGTGCGTTGAAGGCCCCGGCGATGGCGGCCGCCGCGCCGCATCCGACCAACAGACGCAGGTCGTTCCGGCGCACCCGAAATACATGCCCCCAGCGGGACGCGATCGCGGAGCCGATCTGCGTATAGCCGGCTTCGAGGCCGATGGAAGCGCCCACGCCGTTTGAGATGATCGTCTGCAAGACCACGATCAGGCTGCCATTGAGCGACATTCTGCCGCCGAACAAGGCATTGGCCTCAATGGGATCGACGGTGCGGCGGCGGAAGACTTGCCCAATGCCCAGGGAGACCAGGCCCAGAACCAGGCCGCCGATGGCGGGAACCAGCAGTGTTCGTAACGGGTCCAGCTCGACCATCGCGCTTAGCCGTTCGGTCGCGCGAATGCCAAACAGGATTTGATGGATGAACTGGGTCGCTTCCGTCATGGCCCATACGGCAAAGCCGGTGAAGAAACCGACGAAGGCAGCCAGCGCGACCAACCAGATCTCGTCCGCCCGGACCAATGCCCGCAGCACCTGAGGCGCATGCAGCACCACATTGCTCAGCGGCCGACGATGCCGGCGGGACGGTGGTACCGGTCCTTCGGACGCAGTTTCCTCTTGCGACGAGGCGTCGGAAACGCCTGTTAAAGTCGTATCGCCAGGAAGGGTCGACATGCGCGACGTCCAGCGCGGCCAGAGGAAAACCAGACACCCTTGTGCTACGGCAGATTACCGTCCGCAACGGGTCAGGCGCCATCATGCGCTGGATTACGGCAAAATTATCGCCGAAGCGGCCAATCTGTCACGAACACCGCGGCGCCGAAGATCAAAAACTCAGGCGATCAAGCCTCTGTCCCGGCGGGTTGCCTCCAGATCGTCCGCGATGAAGGCACGCACGACGTCTTCCATGGGTTCATGCGGTACGAAGCCCAGTGCACGTGCCCGCGCGGCGGTGAACGCCGGCGGCCAGGTGCCGACGATATCGGCGATCGTGGGATCGGTGATCCGCCTGACCAGCGCGGACGCGCCTGGCTGAACGGAGTCCAACGCTTTGAGCATGTTCCCAACGGTGGTTTCGATTCCCGGTGGGCTCAGGCTGCGATCCAACCCCATCCCGGAGGTATCCATGGCGGCGGCATGCAGCAGCCAGTCCGCAGCGCGCCGAGGACTACAGATCCAAACGCCAAACGTGTCAGGAACGGGCAACTCGGCTTCCAATCCCAGCAGTGGCTCGCGCACGATGGCGGAGAAGAACGAGCTTGCGGCCTTGTTCGGACGGCCGGGCCGGACGACGACCGTCGGCAGCCGGATCGTGACCACATCCATGAACCCCCGCCGCGATGCATCGGCCAGGATGAGTTCAGCCGCGGCTTTCTGCGCCCCATAGCTGTTGCCGGGCACCTGTTTGGCTTCATCCGGCAGGGTATCGGCCTGGGTGGCGCTGAAGCTCGCGACCGAGCTGGTGAACACAACCCGCGGCGGGCGGCCACCCGCCGCGACCAACCGCCGGCAGGCATCGACAACCGCGTCGGTGCCACGAAGATTGACCCGGCGGCCGAGTTCGTAGTCAGCCTCCGCCTGGGCGCTCACCACGGCGGCCAGGTGGAAGATCACATCCGTGCCGGCCGGAACGGCTGCCTCCGGGAGGTCGACGACATCCCCGGCCAGGGCGGTGACCGGGAAGGCGGCGCTGGGTTTCGGCGGTTCGGCGATGTCGAACAACGTCAGAGATGTAACGGGCTGTCCGCCAAGCCGGCCTTCACGGGTCAGACGCTCAGCGATCTTGCGGCCCAGAAATCCACCGCCACCCAGGATCGTGATGTTCATACGTATACTCCAACGCTCACCGGCAAGATTGCACCGGACGGCAATGCGGTCCACCGTCAGGATATGATCACGCTCCGTCCTTTTCGGCTCTTTCCCAACCCTCGTCATGGCGTGCCCGGGGTGGTGATCCTGCCGGCTGGCGGTTTTCGGCGCGCGAAGGCGGCGATCACGGGCTGGGCGGGCTACGCACCCACGCCCCTTCGGGCATTGCCCACAGTCGCCCGCGATGCCGCGATCGGGTCCATCCACCTGAAAGATGAGTCGGATCGATTTGGCCTGGGCAGCTTTAAGGCGCTTGGCGGGGCTTATGCCGTGGGTGCCGTCATCGACGCGGCGCGGTCGCGGGGCGAACAACAGGATACCATCACCGTCACCTGCGCCACGGATGGCAATCACGGCCGCGCCGTAGCCTGGGGCGCACAACGCTTTCGATGCCGCTGCGTGATCATCGTGCATGAGACGGTCAGCCAAGGCCGCGTGGACGCCATTGCCGCCTATGGGGCAGAGGTTCGGCGCGTGCCCGGGACCTATGACGACGCGGTGCGGGAAGCGTCACACCTGGCCGCAACCCATGGATGGCACGTCGTATCCGACACATCCTGGCCAGGATACACCGAGGTGCCTCGGGATATCATGCAGGGCTATCGCCTCATGGCCGATGAAGCGGCTGATCAATGGGAAGGACTGCCGCCGACCCATGTCTTTATTCAAGGCGGAGTCGGTGGTGCGGCCGCGGCGGTCGCTGTGCAAATGCGCGCCCGTTTCCAGCCCACACCCAGGGTCATCGTCGTAGAACCCGACAATGCCGCATGTCTGCTGGCCAGTGCGGAAATCGGCGCTTTGACGGCCATTCCCGGCAATCTCGATACCATGATGGCGGGACTGGCCTGCGGTGAACCCAGTCTGCTGGCCTGGGAGGAGCTTCAGCGATCCGCGGCCGCCTTCATGGCCATTCCCGATGCCACTGCAATCGAGGCCATGCGGCTTCTGGCGGCCGCCGGCGTCATATCCGGTGAGTCCGGTGCCGCGGGCCTCGCGGGGTGTCTTCTGGCCGCGTCCGATCCGGCCGCCCGCGCGGTGCTCGGTCTCGAATTAGACAGCCGCGTGCTCGTTTTCAGCACCGAGGGGGCGACCGACCAAGCGCTTTATGAAAAATTCGTCGGAAGTCAGACAAGCCCCACGTAATTTTGACCCCAATAGGGTCCGGGCTCATGTAAGATAGACATAATCAATCTGGCTATCCGAGATATTGGGGCGTCAGCATGCGTAGCAGATCAATGATCGTGCTTTTGATCGCCGCCGTCGGCCTTGGGTATGGGCTGTACCCCTATGTCGCGCTGTACCAACTGAAATCCGCCATGCATGACGGCGATCCGGTGTCCCTGTCACAGATGATCGACTGGTCCTCCGTTCGGGAGGGGATCAAGGAAGATTTGTGTGATCTCGTGCTGGATACGCCGGGGGAGCCGATCGGGCGCGACGTTCTGCCGCCGTTTGGCGCGTCGTTTATTCGTGGCGTGACCGGCAGCGCCGTTGATCGAACCGTCAATCCCGAAACGCTGGTGGCGGCAACGCGGGAGCCATCTGATGCCACGCCTTCATCCTATGAGGGCGCGCGAGTCAGTTGGGCCTTCTTCTCGGGCCCTGGCAGTTTCAGGATCGATGTCGAAACCCCAGGGGTCGCGATCCCGATCCGGGTGGACATGGAATTGCGGGGGCTGCAATGGCTGGTGCGGCGGGTGTCGCTACCACCCGCGCTTCTGGAAAGCAGCCACCTCCATACTTAACCGCGGGGTTTCGGTGCTTCGACCGGCCCGTTGGCTTTCTTCCACGCGCCGAATCCGCCCTCGATATGGGCCACGTTCTCCAACCCCATGTCCTGCGCGGTCTTCGCCGCCAGAGCGGAACGCCAGCCGCCGGCGCAGAAGAAAACGAAACGCTTGTCTTCAGCGAACACCGGCTTGTGGTAGGGGCTTTCCGGGTCGATCCAGAATTCCATCATGCCGCGGGTGCAGAGAAAGGCCCCGGGGACGCGGCCCTCACGATCCAATTCACGCGGATCACGGAGGTCGACGAACAACACGTCTGGTTGGCCCGTCAGCTGGATGGCTTCTTCCGGCGTCAGAGTCTGAATCTCGACGTTCGCTTCCGCTAACATCTGTTTGAAGCCTTTTTTGATACGCATGGGGCGTTCTCCGGTTCCAATGGCTCAATCTTAGGCTGGCGCCTGGGCTCGCGCCATAATATGCGGCTGTTAAGAGAGAGGCCAGGGACCATCCAAGGGATAACCATGACTGGACGTATCACAGACAATGCTGTCGATTGGTTCCTCGACCGCCATCTGCGGGATGGCAACGGTGGACGAACGGCCTTTACGGACCCGTGGCGCAGCCAGACCTATGATGAACTGGCGCAGGCATCGGCGCGCTTTGCTGGCGCATTGCACGCAGTGGGCATCCGGCGCGAACGGCGCATCGGCCTGATCTTATTGGACACAATCGACTTCCCGATCGCCTTCTGGGGCGCTCTCCGGGCTGGCGTGGTCCCCGTGCCAATCAATACTCTGCTGACGGCTGAGGTCACCCGCTATATTTTGGCAGATAGCCGAGCGGAGGCCGTGGTCGTATCCGCGCCGTTGCTTGAGCCGCTGCTGCCCGCCCTTCGCACGCTTCCCGATTTGCGTCAGGTGATCGTGTCGCAGCCCGACGGCAGGCGGGTGGATAGCGCCGCTGCGCCGTACGAGGTCACATTCCCGGACTTCCTCACCAACGGCAGCCCAGAGACCGAGGCGGTGCCGGTTTCGCCGGATGAAGTGGCATTCTGGTTGTATTCCTCCGGCTCAACCGGTGCGCCCAAGGGCGTGCGCCATCCGCATGCCAATCTGCGCCATACGGCGGATACCTATGGCGCGCAGGTCCTGAAGATCGGCCCGTCTGATACCATGTTTTCCGCGGCCAAGGCCTTTCACGCCTATGGTCTGGGAAACAGCCTGACATTCCCCATGTCCGTTGGGGCATCGACCGTGCTGCTACCGGATCGTCCCACACCGGATGCGGTGCTGCGGGTCATGGAGACATACAATCCTTCAATGTTCGGCGGCGTACCGACTCTCTATGCGTCATTGCTGGCGCATCCCATGATCGGGTCCGGTGCGTCCTCCACCCGGCTGCGCCGCTGTATTTCCGCTGGAGAAGCCCTGCCTGCCGATATCGGCCTGCGATGGCGGTCGATGGTCGGCACGGATATTCTGGACGGTATTGGCTCGACGGAGATGCTACATATTTTCGTCAGCAACCAAACTGACGACATCCGCTATGGCACCAGCGGCAAGCCGGTCCCTGGCTACGAAGCAAAAGTGCTGAACGAGCACGGACATCCCGTTCTCAACGGCGAAGCAGGCGAACTCGTCGTGCGCGGACCATCCGCGGCCGATGGCTATTGGAACCAACGCGAGAAAACCCGGCATACCTTCCGCGGCGAATGGACCCATACCGGTGACACCTATATCCGGGATGCCGAAGGCTACTACCGGTATCAAGGCCGCAGCGATGAAATGCTCAAGGTGAGCGGCGTCTGGGTGTCCCCCTTTGAAGTTGAAGAGGCTTTGATCTCTCATCCCGCCGTTCTCGAGGCCGCGGTGGTGGGGCATCAGGATCGCGATGGACTGACCAAACCCAAGGCCTTCGTGATCCTGAAAGAAGCGGCCGTCGATACCGATGCCCTGTCTGAACAGCTGAAAGCGCATGTCAAAGCGCGGATCGGGGTCTGGAAATATCCCCGTTGGATCGAGTTCGCCGAAACGCTGCCAAAGACCGCCACCGGCAAAATCCAGCGTTTCCGGCTGCGAGACATCTGATGCAGACCAGTGACATCCTCATCGACGGGCAGCGGCTGGAGACCGCCTGGTGGGGTCCCGCGCCTGATGCGGCGCCCACGCTGGTGCTGCTGCATGAGGGATTGGGCTGCGTCGCCCTGTGGCGGGACTTTCCCGCGCTGTTACAGGCCGCAACCGGCTGTGGCGTCTTCGCTTATTCCCGCCTTGGCTATGGCCAGTCCGACCCCGTCGAACGGCCACGTCCCATGACATACATGCACGACGAAGCGCTGCGCATCCTTCCCCAGGTGCTCGATCACATCGGCGTTCGTAACGCCATCACCATTGGGCACTCGGACGGTGGATCCATCGCCGCTATCCATGCCGGGGGAACCCGTGACAAGCGGTTGACCGGGGTCGTCATGATGGCGGCGCATTTCTTCGTGGAAGAGCTGAACATCGCCAGTATCGCGCAAATCAAACACACGTATGAGACGACCGATCTCCGGAGCAGGATGGCGCGCTACCACCGCGACGTCGATGGCGCTTTCTACGGTTGGAATGACGCCTGGCTCGACCCGCGGTTTCGCGCCTTCGATATCATCAGATATCTGGAAGCTATCCAGGTACCAATCCTGGGCTTGCAAGGGGAAGATGATCCCTACGGTTCACCCGCCCAGTTGCACGTACTCCAGCGCCATGTCGGCGTCCCGGCGGAGATCTGGGAGATTCCGGATGCCAGACATGCACCGCATCTGGAAGCGAAGGACGATACCATCGCGACCATTGCCGCATTCATCAAAAACCGCCTGCAGGACAGCAATCGATGATCGATTTCCAGACAGACCCTTCGCGTTATCGGCATTGGAAAATCGCCTTCGATGGCCCAATCGCTACTTTGTCGATGGATGTCGATGCGGATGCGCCGCTGCTGGGTGGCTATGAGCTGAAGCTTAATTCCTACGACCTCGGGGTTGATATCGAACTGGCGGATGCGGTGCAGCGGCTGCGGTTCGAACATCCGGAGGTCAAGACGGTCGTACTTCGCTCCGCCAAGGAAAACGTCTTCTGCGCGGGTGCCAATATCCGGATGCTTAGCAAGGCAACCCATGGGCACAAAGTCAATTTCTGCAAATTCACCAATGAAACCCGTCTGTCGATTGAAGATGCCAGTGCCCATTCCGGCCAGCGTTATCTCGCCGCGATCAATGGCGCGGCCGCCGGCGGTGGGTACGAACTGGCGGAATGCGCCGACTACATCATGCTGATCGACGATCGGCGATCATCGGTGTCACTGCCTGAATTGCCGCTGCTGGCGGTGCTGCCGGGCACCGGCGGTCTGACCCGCCTGACCGATAAACGCAAGGTTCGCCGTGATCTGGCCGATGTCTTTTGCACGACGGAAGAAGGTGTAAGAGGAAAGCGGGCGGTGCAATGGCGGTTGGTCGATGAAGTCGTGGCGCCTTCTGCGTGGGAGACAAAGGTTCGGGAGCGTGCCCTGACAATGGCCGCAACCTCGGATCGCACTGGTACCACCGGCATTGCTTTGACCCCGTTAGCACGGACGATAACCGCCGATGAAATCACCTATCCCCATGTTCGGGCACGGCTGATCCGGGATCAACGCCGCGTTGAGATCACCATTAAAGGTCCCACGACCTTGCCAACGGATCTCGCGGGCCTACACGCCCAAGGCGCGGCATTTTGGCCGTTGGCCATGGCGCGGGAACTGGATGACGCGCTGCTGCTCTTGCGGTTGAATGAACCCGATCTTGGTCTGATCGTCTTCCGGTCGGAAGGTGACGCTGACACCGTGCTGGCCGCGGACAGACTGCTGGATACTCATCAATCCGACTGGCTGGTCCGGGAAGTGACACTTTATCTGAAGCGTGTCTTCAAGCGCGTGGATATGATGGCCCGTAGTTTGGTGACCTTGATTGAACCAGGCAGCTGCTTTGCCGGGAGCCTCGCTGAACTCGTGTTCGCAGCCGATCGTGGCGTCATGCTCGCTGGTCGGCGGAGCGGGGATAATAAGGAGGTGGCAGCACTCAGTTTGTCGCCGCTGAATTTTGGTGCGTTTCCAATGGGAAATGGGCTGACCCGGCTCCAGACGCGCTTCCTGGGCGAACCCGATAGCATCACGGCAGCCCAGGCCGTGATCGGTCAGGCCCTGTTGGCTGATGATGCCGAGGATATGGGCCTGATTACCTTTGCCTATGACGAAACCGATTGGGATGATGAAGTGCGTATGCTGTTGCAGGAACGTGCGTCATTCTCGGTCGATAGCCTGACCGGGCTGGAAGCCAATCTGCGCTTCGCGGGGCCAGAGACCATGGAAACCCGCATCTTTGGCCGGTTAACCGCATGGCAGAACTGGATCTTTCAGCGGCCCAATGCCGTGGGGGAAACCGGTTCCCTGAAGCGCTATGGCTCCGGCTTGCGTCCCGATTTTTCCACCGAACGCGTTTGATCGAAAGGATCACTCCCATGCCCGATGGATCGCAGATCGACTATAATGGCTTGATCCCCAACAATGTCGGCTTGAATGAGGACTTGCGGGTTCGCAAGGCTCTGGAAGTCTGGCACCCCGGTTACATCGACTGGTGGAAGCAAATGGGGCCGGAAGGCTTCCAGGACAGCCTCGTTTACCTCCGCACCGCCGTTGGGGTCGGCAGTGAAGGCTGGGCGAAGTTCGACTTCGTGCGCATGCCCGAATACCGCTGGGGTGTTCTGTTGGCGCCCCAGGTTGAGGGTCGGACCATTCCCTTCGGCGCCCATAAGGGCGAGCCGGCCTGGCAGGAAGTGCCGGGTGAATATCGCGCCATGCTGCGCCGCCTTTTGGTGATCCAGGGCGACACGGAACCGGCTTCAGTCGAACAGCAGCGCCATCTCGGGGCCACGGCGCCATCCCTTTATGATCTGCGCAACCTGTTTCAGGTGAACGTGGAAGAGGGACGCCACCTCTGGGCGATGGTTTACCTGCTGCAGAAATACTTCGGCCGGGATGGTCGCGAGGAAGCTGAAGAATTGCTGAAACGGCGGTCCGGCGATCAGGACAGCCCGCGGATGCTGGGGGCATTCAACGAACGAACCCCGGATTGGCTGTCGTTCTTCATGTTCACCTTCTTTACCGATCGCGATGGGAAGATGCAGCTCGCGGCCCTGGCGCAGTCGGGCTTCGATCCATTGTCACGCACCTGCCGTTTCATGCTGACCGAAGAGGCGCACCACATGTTCGTGGGCGAAAGCGGGGTGCAGCGCGTGATCCAACGCACTTGTGAGGCCATGAAGGCGGCCGGGATCGATAATCCCTATGATATCGAGAAGGTCCGCGCGCTCGGCGTGATCGATCTGCCGACATTGCAGAAGAAGGCCAATCTCCATTTCGCATTGACCCTCGATTTGTTTGGTAATGAAATCAGCACCAATGCCGCCAATGCCTTCAACGCGGGTATC
Source organism: uncultured Acetobacteraceae bacterium (assembly GCA_903918315.1). Lineage (GTDB taxonomy): Bacteria > Pseudomonadota > Alphaproteobacteria > Acetobacterales > Acetobacteraceae > Rhodopila. The sequence goes on from CAIXEA010000099.1 coordinate 63,465, forward strand.
AAAGGCCGCTATCGGGAAGATAAGCTGACCGATGATCATCACCTTTTGTCGGCGGTCTATCCGGTCCTGCGCCTGAAGGACGGGATCGTCATCGTCGATCAGGCCCCGGCGTTGTCAGCGCTGAATATGCGGCTACGCGATGATTATGTGCAGGACACCGAAGCCGGCATCGCACGCTGGAACCGGGTGCTGGAACGGGCTGAGGTTCCCTTCCGTTTGACCCTGCCCCATGTCGCCTTCAATCGCTGCATCGGCGAGTTCGCGGCCTGTCATGCCGATGTTGATGGTACCCTGCTGACCCCTGACCAGTGGGCGAAGCGGTCAAAGGAGGTCTTGCCGTCGATCGAGGACAACCTGTTCATTGCCAGCCTTATGCAACCGGTCCGGGACAGAGGGGCGTACGCAGGCTGGATCGCCCCGCCGCGGATTGGGATCGACAATATGCCGGGCGATTTCGAGTACGTACGGTTGGAGTCCTGAAGGATTCCATCAAGCAGGAAAGGGTTGAAGGTTTGATTCGGATGAAGGGATGATGGTGATGGGGCTGTGGGCGTCTGGGTACCCCGGTCCCCCTCATCAAGCGATCATTCGGTCACGCGATTCATGCCGTGTAACCCATTGGCACCACGCCACATTATCTTACCCCGGGGATTAGACATCCGTCTGATCGGCATCGGTCACATCACGCGGCGCTGGGGATGAGTTGTGGATGGGGCCCGCCAGAGGCTGCTTGCCCCCGGTGACCGCGGGTTATCCACAGGACGGTGGGGATAAGATTGACCGCCATGGCCGGACCCGCCCGGCCATGGCGTGCCCGCGCGCTTAGAGCGTGATCGGCGGAGGTGGAATCACCGGAGCCGTGAATCACGCGATCAAACAATCGGTTAGAGCATGTCAGGTGCGCCTGAAAGCACCTGACATGCTCTAACCCAGGAAATCAAGAATCGCCCGTGCGACCTCGGTGGGTTTGTCCAATTCCGCCAGATGCCCGGCGCCTGCGATGGTCTGCACTTGGGTCGGTCCGGCGATGCCTTGGGCGAACACATCCGCATAGCTGCGCGGCATGATCTGGTCCTGCTCGCCCCAGAGCAGCAGTGTTGGCGCTTTGATCAGGCCAAGTCGCTTTTCAATCCTGGTATTGCCCAGCGGCCAGAAGATGCGCGCTGCGGCTTCGCTGGCGCGCACCTGTTCGATGGGCCATTCGATCGAGTTCGCCCCATCCGGTGCCGCTTTCATGGCTTTATAGACCTCTGGGTCGGCACAGAGCAGCCCGGGCACTCTGTCCGCGCGCTGCGCCCAGGGGTCTGTCGGCGGGTCTTTTTCGTCGAACAGGCCGAACGGCGCGATCAAGGCCAGCTTGCCGACGGATTCAGGCCAGAGGGCGGCAACATCCGCGATGAGGGAGGCGCCGACAGAACTTCCCGCCAGGTCCGCACCGGCGAGGCCGGATTTGTCCAGCAATGCACGCATCGCCAGCATCCAGTCGAGGTGGGAGTCGAGGATCGAATGGCCGCGATCCCCACCGGGGAAACCGGGCACCGAGGGCACGATCACGGTGCGGCTCCTGGCCAGCTTATCGAGGAACGGCATCCATCGCGGCAGCCCGCCAAAGCCGGCGATATAGCCCAGTACGGGGCCGGTGCCCTTGCGCCAGACGCGGGTGGTATAGCCGTTGAGGTCGACTGTCAGGGTTTCGGGGTCAGTCACGTTTCGCTCCATGGAAAATTGTTTATTCTGCTGCCCGATCGGGGCTGCCCGATCGGGGCTGCGATCTGCGGCAGCCGTCCGCGGCTCGGGCGCCATCGGCCTTGGGCACCAGCGGTCTTGCAGGCGAGCATCCGAACCCCAGAGCATTGGCATGGATCCTTCCGAAGTCCGCCGGGAATTACAACGAATTTGGTCGTTATTGGTATTTATATCGATCCAAACCGATAGGCCCGCCGCGCGGAAATCCTTCGGCGGCTCAGTGTAGGGCACCAGATGAAACGACATCAACTTCATAGGCGTGTCCTGTCCGCGCCGCATAAGCAAAGGACGCAACCGATGCCGGGGCGCCTGGAACCTACTGATGAGTATTGCGAGGGGCTTTTCGGTATGTCAATTGCGGCGAACCAGCACAATGGGGAGGGGCGTTATGAATGACATGGCATCCGAGGGGACGGCGGTTGCAACGGCCTGCTTGGCGCGTGCGCGTGCGTTGATCCCGCTTTTGGCGGCGGCGGCGCCTCGGATCGAGGCTGCGTCTGCCCTGCCGACGGATGTGCTGGATGCGATGCATGCGGCCGGGATGTTCCGGCTGCTGTTGCCCCGGTCCGTCGGGGGCTACGAGCTTCCGCCCTCGGCGTATGTGCGGTGCATTGAAGCCATTGCCATGGGTGACGCCAGCGCCGCCTGGTGCGTGAATCAGGCGTCGGGATGTTCGATGGCCGCTGCCTATGTCGCGCCGGCGGTCGCGCGAGAGGTTTGGGGCGATCTGCGTGCGGTTCTGGCCTGGGGGCAAGGGCCCGGCGCTCGGGCGGTCCGCACCGACGGGGGGTGGCGGGTGACCGGCACGTGGTCGTTTGCCTCCGGATCCCGCCACGCGACCTGGCTAGGGGCTTTGACTCCCTGTTTTCACGAAGATGGCACACCGGTTCGGCATCCCGATGGGCGTGCCTGGGATCGCACGATGCTGTTCCCCCGGCACCTCGCCACGATCGACGGCGATGTCTGGCAGGTGATGGGTCTGAAGGGGACCGGGAGTGATACGTTCTCCATCACCGACCTGTTTATTGATGATGCCCATGCTCTGACGCGGGAGTCCGCCGATGAACGGCGGGAGCCGGGCCTTCTTTACCGCTATCAGGCGATGCAGCTTTACGCGGGAGGGTTCTCTTGTGTGGCCTTGGGGGCGGCCCGCGGCTTGCTGGACGCGGTTGTGGCGCTGATGCGGGGGAAGACCCAGGCCTGGGCGACTGATGCGCTGCGTGACAACAACGCGGTTCAGTCCATCCTCGGCTATTCCGATGCCGCGTTGAAGGCGGCGCGGGCGGGTTTGCTGACGGTTTTGGACGATGTGTGGCTAGATGTGTCCGCCGCGGGGACGATTTCGATCGAAAATCGGGTTGCAATCCGTCAGGCCACCACATTCGCGATCCACACGGCCCGCGATGTTGCCTTCCATGTGTTCCATGAGGCGGGGTCTACGGCGATCTTCGCCGATCGGCCTTTTGAGCGGCGGCTGCGGGATATTTCCAGTGTGGCACAACACCTTCAGGGGCGGAGAACCCATTTCGAAGTGGTCGGTTTGCACATGCTGGGCGGGTCTCCGAACCTGCGTTGGCTGTGATCCGGGGGCGCGCCATGTTACCGTTGCATGGCTCCTCTGTTTCGGTTGAAAGGCACTTTATATGTCTTGTGGTCCTTTAATATCAGAGACTTAGGGGTCATTTTTAAAAAGTGGGGGGTGCTGAATATTCGCGTTGACAGGGTGGGTCCCCCCGCCTAGAAACCCCCCACCGCAGCGGACTGCAGTGTTGCAATCCTCCGGCAGTTGGGTTACCTTTCTCGGCTCTGGTTGGGTCTGGTGATTTAGAATTTGGGTTTTGGTCTGCTGACCTGCTTGATGCGGGTCGATGCCAGTTGGTTATTGTTCTTTGACATTTGAATAGGCTAGGAAGGGATACGTTGGCGGCGTCCTTGATATTTACACGCTTAGGTGTGTGAATTGATTGGCTCGAACGATGATCGGATTCAGGCTCTCTGCTAT
>CAIXEA010000100.1 GCA_903918315.1 uncultured Acetobacteraceae bacterium
AGTCGTCGTCCGTCATCCGTGTCAGCATGGTCGGCTCCCTGAAACCGACCTCCTATGAGTCAGACAACAGAGCGCGCCGGAATCCCCAAAAATGGCATATCAGGGATTCCGTCCACACGGCCTAGGGCGGGGTCACTCACCGCTGCGGACTTATAACACATATGTGATCCCATCATACCATAAGAAACCAGATCGCCAGCGCACTGCCACCAAAGATCGCCGCGCTGGCCACAGCGGCCGCTAGCCGCGATCCATCCCGATGAACGCCTTTGTTCGCCAGGATGGTTCCGACAACACCAAACAGCACCACATCGACGATCCCATGGCCAGTCCAGTGATGACCGCCGAGCAGGACCAGCAAATGGGCCGCCGCGGGATAGATATCCTGCACACAGGTCAGGACGGTACTGAAAATGATCGTGACAACCGCCGCGATCCCAAAGCCAGAGGTCCAGTGGCCGAGAGGTTCCTGGGTGTTCATCGTGCGTGCGCTCCGGCCAGGGCCAATTTCGCGCCGTGATTGACAACAGCGCCCGCCCCTTCGATGGCCAGACCATTGAGCACGATCAAACCCGCGACCACCAGGACCAACCTGCGCGCCCCTTGGTTACGAACGATATCATTGGCCACCGCGATCGGCAGATACAAAGACAGAATCAGAGGAACGAAGAACAGATGTTCCTTTGTTTCCATGAAAAGATCATGGGCAAACGGCCAGGGACCCGCGAGAATCAGCGCCTTTTCGGGGGGAAACCACACCACATACCAATAACCCCCGGCGAACCAGGCCGATATCATAAAAAACGTGACCAACCCGGCGGCAACTCGCAGGCGCGTCTGGTTCAACGCACTGGCATTCAGTGCATCCACGAAAACCCACAGAGCGGCAAGGATCGCCATGACGCCAAACGTCGGATGAGCAAACAGGATGATATCGGCCACACAGTGCCTCCTACTGTTTCGTGCTTATGATGATCTGAGTTGGTTGCATTGATATAGGTCAATGACCATATCCGGTCATGGGTGAACTCTCTACTAACAACCAATGCCGAAGGAAAAACAGCCATGAGCCAAAGCATCTGGAGGCCAGGTTCGCTGATACTCGCCGCGGCGCTGATCGCACCCGAAACGGCGCATGCGGTTCCCAGCTTTGCCGAACAGACCGGGCAACCATGCACCATGTGCCATGTGGGCGCCTTCGGCCCGCAACTCACCCCGTTCGGACGGGCCTTCAAAATCGGCGGCTACACCCAGGGCGGCGGCGAAGGCTGGGCATCAAAAATGCCGCTTTCGGCCATGGTCACCACGACGTTCACCAATACCACCACGTCCCTGCCCGCTGGGACACAGCCACAGCATTATGATGTCAACAACAACCCCTCGCTGGATCAGATCAGCCTGTTCATCGCGGGCCGGGTGAGCGACTATACGGGCGGGTTTATGCAGCTGACCTATTCGGGGGTCGATAACACATTCCATATCGACAACACCGACCTACGCCCTTTCACCACCACCTTCGATCTGAGCGGTAAGGAACTGCGCGTCGGCACGACGATCAACAACAATCCGACGGTGCAGGATCCTTACAATACGACGCTCGCCTGGGGCTTCCCATTCATCTCCTCCGCCCTGGCGCCAACGCCGGCGGCGCAGCCGATGCTGGCCGGTGCCTTCGCGACCAATTCAATCGGCTACACCGTCTATGCCTGGTACGATAATGCGCTCTATCTGGAGGCAGGCGCCTATACGACGCCCAGCGCCTGGGGACTCGCCCGATTTGGCAACGACCTGGGGGTCGGCGCCATCGTGGGGGCCGCACCCTACGCCCGGGTGGCCTATGAGTATCAATGGAACGGGCAGTCCGCGCATATCGGGGCGATGTTCATGCGCGCGGATGTCAATCCCGTGCTGACCGACATCGGTGGCAACGCGGTCCCGTTTCACTCCACCGGCATGAACGGGCAGGATCGGTACACCGACTACGGGTTCGACGCGAGTTACCAGTTTCTGGGCGACGGCACCCATATCGTGGTTGTGCAGGGACTGTTCGTCCATGAAGATCAGGTTTTGAACGCGTCGCTCGGCGCGGGCAGCTTCTCGTTGAACCAGCTACGCACCAATGTCAGCTACTGGTATCAGAACACCTATGGCGTGACGCTGGGCTGGCAAAAGACCTGGGGATCGCCGAACCCGATCTTTGGAACGGCCAACGGCAAGCCAAACTCCAACGCCTTCATCGTTGAGGCGGACTGGGTGCCATTCGGCAAGGCGGAATCGTTCGCCTCCCCCTGGGTCAACCTGAAATTGGGCGCACAATATATCGCCTATACCGAGTTCGACGGCGGCCATGCCAACTACCTCGATCCCGCATCCGGCATGAACCGGAGCGCCGGGGCCAACAACACCCTCCTGCTGTTCGCCTGGCTGGCCTTCTGATCGCCGGCTTACCCGGCGGCCAAGGCGCGCACGATCAGCACGACGGACAGAACCGAAAGCACCACCAGCGCGGTCATGCGATGGTGGTGCGGTTTGGCGCGGTGAAAGGCACAGGTGCCGAGCCAGGAGCCGCCCAACAAAATCGGAATCGCCGCGACCGACCAAAGCAGCAGATCACGATCAATCAGGCCGCGCGGGATCATCGCAACCGTGGCCGTCAAACCGGTTGCCATGAAGTAGATGATGGAGGTTGCCCGAACCACCGCCGCCCCATGGCCCAGCGCCAGCAGGTAAACCACCACCGGCGGCCCGCCCATCGAGGCCAGACCACTGATGACGCCCGATAGCATCCCGACCCCCATCGTCAGCCCGAACGACGGACGCGGCGGTAACCTGGCCCCGCGCCAGAGCAGTACAACGGACGCGGCGATGATCAGCCCGATCACCAGGCGGACCGTATTGGGCTCAAACGCCGTCAGAACCAGCAGCCCGACCGGGATGCCCACCAGCAAGCCCGGAACCAAACCGCGCATCGCCCGCCAGTCACAGAGCGACCAGGCCGAGCGGATACCGCCGAGGCCAACAAGCACCTGAAGCACGACCACAAATGGCACCACCTTCGCCGGCGGCAAGGCCAGACTGAGCAGCGGCACCGCCGCCAGGCCGAACCCAAAGCCGGTGAACCCGCGCAAAACCGATGCGGCGAAGACGCCCAGCAGCGCTATAATCAGGGTGGTGAACATCCGGTTCCATGCCGTTGATTCGTTTGGTTTAGCGAGTCCCGCTGCGATGTCCACCGCGCATTCCCGCCGATTTTATACCGAGCCAGGGGTTGCAATGAGCAAGACGAGCAGTCATGTTCAAGGTCATGGAGCGGGATACTGGCACCTCCGGCATGAAAAATGCCGCAAAATCACCGACTTGGTGGATTTTTATAAGACAATGGAGGTCATTTCGACCCCATTGCCGGGGTACTATTGTGCCTTACGCCAGCCTCCCATCGAGAACTCGGGCAATACTGTCTGAGAGAACCCGATAGGGGGTTGCATGCGCTTGAATTATTCTAAATGGGGCTGGATGGCGATTGTTCCGATTTTAATCGGTACACCCGTGTTCGCTGCCGTACGCGACGCCCATAAACCGATCAAAACCGCTGGCCACAAGACGTTCCATGCCCAGGCGGGAACGGCCTCCTATTATGGGCCGGCGCACCAGGGGAAGCGCACCGCCAGCGGCACGACCTTCGACCAGAAGGAACTGACCGCCGCGCATCCCTGGCTGCCGTTCGGCACCCGCATTCGGGTCACCGCCCAAGGAAGCGGCAAATCCGTCGTGGTCGTCATCACCGATCGCCTGCACTCCAAGACCCGCATCGTCGACCTGTCGCTGGCCGCCGCGCGCCAACTCGGCATGGTTCGGCAAGGGATCGCCAAGGTCTCACTGACCCCGGCATAGCGCCCCGTCCAACCTCCGGCTAAGCTGCGGCGAACAGCAATCGGAGGAACCTCATGGCCGTTAAACCGAATCCGTCTCGCGAAGCCGTCCGCAGCGTCGTGCCGCGCATGATCGAGCTCAGCGAAGACCTGATCTATGGCGACATTTGGGAACGCCCCAACATGTCCAAGCGCGACCGCAGCCTGTTCGTGATCGCCACCTTGATCTCCACCTATCGGCCAGAGCAGCTCAAAGGCCATATCGCCCGTGGCCTCGATAATGGGCTGACCAAGGACGAAATCGCCGAAACCATCACCCATCTGGCCTTTTACGCCGGCTGGCCCGCCTCCATGACCGCCGCGCGCGTGCTCAAGGAAGTGCTGGACGAACGCGGTATCGCCTGATCCGCCCGTTCCACGGGCCGGTAACAGCGCTCCGCAGATGACGCCGCGCACCGCCGGGTTCAGCGTGGTCTGTCCGCTCCCCTCCGTGCTAAGCCAACCGCGCGGAGGGTGAGATCATCATGCACAAGGATTCGTACGGGCTGGCCATCACCGCGGCATCGGCCGAGGCCGTCACCGCTTACAATCATGTGATCGATGGCTATCTCGGCTATCGCGCCGACATGGCGCGGCGCATGGGCGCACTCATGGCGATCGACCCCGAATGCCCGATGGCGCACTGCCTCAAAGGTTACTTCACGCTTTTGGGCTTCAATCAGGCCGGCCTACCCACCGCCCGCCAGGCCGCGGCCGATACCTGGCGTCTGGTCGCCGCCGCCACCCCGCGTGAGCACAGCCACGCCGCCGCGCTGGATGCCTGGGTCAATGGCGCCGCCGACAGGGCCGTCGAGATATGGAATCAGATTCTGCACGACTGGCCGCATGATATCCTGGCCTTTCGCCTTGCCCATTTCGTGAACTTCTGGCTTGGCCGCCCGGAAGCCATGCTCGCCTCGGTACGGGCGGTCGAACGGCACTGGAGCCACGCGGAACCCGCCTATAACGCCATCCTCGGCTGCCGCGCCTTCGCGCATGAGGAATGCGGCTATTACACCGAAGCCGAGGCCGCCGGGCGGGAGGCGATCCGTCGCGATCCCACCGATGTCTGGTCCGCCCATGCCGTCGCGCATGTGATGGAAATGCAAGGCCGCCGGGGCGAAGGCATCGCGTGGATCGAGGGACTGCAATCCAACTGGAGCGGGGCGAACAACCTCAAGCACCATCTTTGGTGGCATCAGGCGATGTGCCACCTCGAACGCGGCGATTTCGCCAAGGTGCTGGACCTCTATGACACGGGCTACCGCAACCACCAGTCCGAGCTGACGCAGGCCATGCCGGACCTCTATATCGACGCGCAAAACGCCGCATCCATGCTGTTCCGTCTCGGCCGTCACGGGGTTGATCCCGGCGATCGCTGGGCCGAACTCGCGGACAGAGCGGAAGCCCGTATCGGTGACTGCCTGTCCGCCTTCACCTTACCGCACTGGATGATGGCGCTGGCCGCGACCGGGCGCGAAGAAGCCGCCAACCGCATGCTCGACGCGATGCGCGACAACGCCGATCAGACAGGTGGGCTGAACGCGACCCTGGTCCGCACGGTTGCATTGCCGGTGACGGAGGCTGTTCTGCGCAACAGCCAAGGCCGCCACGCTGACGCCGTCCGCCTGATGCGCCCGGTCATCGGGGAGATGTACCGGCTCGGCGGCAGTCACGCGCAGCAGGACGTGCTGGAGCAGTTGTTCCTCGACTCCGCCCTCAAAGCCGGGCTGGACGCCGATGTTCGTCTGCTGATCGAACGTGTCTCGGGCCGCCATCCCGTCCCGCCCCATCGGCGCATCGGCTACGCGATGGCCAGCGCCCATGGATAATCGCGGCGTCCGCATCCTTGGCATCGACCCCGGCCTGCGCTTCACCGGCTGGGGCGTGATCGAAGCGATCGGCAACCGGCTGATCCATATCGCCGATGGAGTCATCGCCACCGATGCCACGGAGGCCGTGCCGCTGCGCCTGAAGGCGCTCCACGATGGGCTTGCGGCCCTTTTGGAAACCTACCGCCCGGACGAAGCCGCGGTGGAGGAGACCTATGTCAACCGCAACGGCAGCGCCACGCTGAAACTGGGCTATGCGCGCGGCGTCGCTTTGCTCGCCCCCGCCTTGCTGGGCATCAGCGTCGCCGAGTACGCGGCCAAAACCGTCAAAATGGCGGTGGTCGGGACCGGCGGCGCCGACAAGGATCAGGTCAGTATGATGGTCAAGCGCCTGCTGCCGAACGCCACGCTGAAACGGGCCGACGCCGCCGACGCATTGGCGGTGGCGATCTGTCATGCGCATCACCGCGCCTCCCGCCTGGCCTGGGCGAGGCCCGCCGCATGATCGCGCTGCTGACCGGGCGTGTGGACTCCCTCCAGGACGGCAACTGCGTGCTCGACGTCAATGGGGTCGGCTACCTCGTGCATGCCTCCTCACGCACCCTGGCGGCGCTGCCGGCTGCCCCGGCTCTGACCAGGCTGCTGATTGAAACGCATGTGCGGGAGGACGCGATCCAGCTCTATGGCTTCGCGGATTCCGCCGAACGCGACTGGTTCCGCCTGTTGACGACCGTGCAAGGCGTGGGTGCCAAAGTGGCGCTGTCGGTGCTGTCGGCGCTGTCACCGCGCGATCTGATCGCCGCGATCGCCGCCGGCGACAAAGCCGGCCTGACCCGGGCGCCCGGCGTGGGCCCTCGGCTGGCGGTGCGGCTGGTGACGGAGTTGCGCGACAAAGTCGGCGCCATGCCGACATCATCCGGCAGCGCGCCCGCCATGGCCCGCCCGGCGACGGTCGCCGATGACGCGCTCTCCGCGCTGACCAATCTCGGCTACCGGCGTCCAGAGGCACAGGCGGCCATCGCCAAAGTCATCGAGCGACTGGGGGAGGACGCCCCCCTGGACGGCGTGATCCGGGAAGGCCTGCGGGAACTGGCTCAGCGGATCTGAGTCTCACCGACGCGGGTAACCGGGAGGATTTATGGCCGCACCAGCATGGTTTCGTGCTGGGCCAATGCGCGGTGCCACAAGAACAGCGGAACCACCAATGTCGCCAGGACCGCCGACATCAGCAGCCCGCCAGCCGGACCACCATATACATCCGCCGCCCAGCCACAGGTCAGTGGCCCGATCGTGCCACCAATATAATAGACCGTGTAGAAAATCCCCATGCCCACGGCGCGGTTCTCCGGCCGGGCCGACAGCGTGCCGACCGCCATGATCACGCCGGGATGGATCGCGCCAATGATGCCCACCAGCACCGACCATGCCACCGGCCAGCCCGCCAATGCCGTGCCGACAATACCGGCCGCCAGGGACAGCGTGCCAAGCAGCAGGATGTTCAGCCCCCCGAATCGCGCGGCCAGATCACCCCCATACAGGGTCGCCGGCACGTTGCCCCAGGTCCCAACCGTCATGACCAAAGCAATCAGAGCCAGGCTGTCGCCCCGCGCGCTCAGCGTTGCCGGGATATAGGCGGTATAACCGGCATAGCCCGCCGTATAAGCGGTCCAGATCAGGCCCGCGATCATCAGCAGCACGCACTCCTTCCGGCTCGGCCAGGCGAAACCGCGCGCCACGGCGGCGGCTTGTGCGGTCGGGCGGTAGCTGGCGAGGAACAGCACCAGCGCCAACGCCGTCATGACCCCAGCCGACAAAAACCCCGCTTGCCAGCCGAACCGATGCAAGATCGGCGGCAGGATCAGCTGCGCCATGCCGACGCCGATGGGGTAGGAGCAAACCGAGAGCGCGATCGCCAGCATGAAATGCCGGCCGGTGAAGAAATCGGCGATGATCTTGCCCTGCAGGACGATCATCGCGACCGCGCCGATACCGGAAATCGTGCGGCCGGTGGCAATCCCCGCCGGGCCGCCACCGCTCGCGCTGACCACCGCGCCGGCCACCATCAGCGCCAGCCCGCCACTGAGCACCCACCGATCCCCGAACCGGCGCCCCATCGCGCCCAGCGGCAGGGCGACGAAGACTCCGGCCAACATGAATGCGCCGATCAGCGATCCAAAGGCGGAATAGGACAGGCCGAACAGCGCGATCAGGTCGGGGCCCATGCTGGCAACGCTCTGGAACTGGTAGCCGAAGGCGATCCGCGCCAGCGCGAGGGCGGAGAGTATGATCCAGGGCCGCACGTGGTGGGGTTTCCTCGGTCCGTTTTCACCACCCTACAGAAGCAAGGCCGCACCGCATACCGCGAGGTAGCGTCCGGCCGCGGGGGCGGTTATTCTACGGTATGACCGACTCTCCCGTTTTTCTTGATGTTGGCCGCCCGCCGGTGCCCGACATGGTGATCCCACGCGGCGTCGTGCCGTTTTTTGTACCGAACCGCCCCGTGCGGGGACGGCTCGTGCGGCTCGGCCCGCTGGCCCATGCGCTCCTGATGCGCCACGACAATCATCCCAAAGTCACGGAGCTGGTCGGCCAGGCGCTGGCATTGGCGGCCGGCCTGTCCACGGCTTTGAAGTTCCGCGGCACCTTCAGCCTCCAGGCCAAAGGCAAGGGCGCGGTGGATATGCTGCTGGCTGATTGCACCGACACGGGTGAGCTTCGGGGCTACGCCCGCAGCGATGCCGAGATGCTGGACACCCTTCTCGCCAGCGACCCCGCCCCCGCCGCCGACGCGCTGCTGGGGACCGGCTATCTGGCCTTCACCGTCGATCAGGGCGGCGATCAGAACCGCCATCAGGGCATCGTCGCGATCGAGGGCAGCAACCTTGCCACCATGGCGCTGCACTACTTCGAAACCAGTGAGCAGCTACGCTGTCACATCCATCTTGCCTGCGAACAGACGCCAGCCGGCTGGCGGGCCGGCGCCCTGATCCTGGAACGCGTCGCCGGTGCCGGCGGCATCGATCCGATCCTCGACCATGAGACGCAGGAGGAAAGCTGGCGCACTGCCTGTATTCTGGCTGGGACCCTCACGGATCGGGAGTTACTGGATGACGACCTCCCGGCCGAACAGCTGCTATACCGGCTGTTCCACTCAGAGGGCGTGGCCGTCGACCGCGCCCGCGCTCTGTCATACGGCTGCCGCTGCTCGCGGTCGCGTCTGTCGGGGATCCTGCAGGGCTTTTCCGACGACGACCTCGATCACATGGCGATCGACGGGACGATCACCATGACCTGCGAGTTCTGCCATTACGACTTCCGCTTCCCGCGAGACGAGATGCATGGCCAGGTCATGCAAAGCCGCTCCGAAGGATAAACGCTCATGGCATCGCCGGTTCGCATTTGGGACATTCCCACGCGCCTGTTTCACTGGCTGCTCGTGCTCCTGATCACGACCAGCTACGTGACCCAGTGGCGTGGATGGATGGACCTGCACATCCTGTCCGGCGAAGCCATTCTGGCGCTGCTGCTGTTTCGTGTGGTCTGGGGTTTTGTCGGCAGCGATACCGCCCGCTTCGGCTTTTTCCTGAAAAGCCCGATCGCAGCCTTCCATCACCTGCAGCACTTACGCAAACGCGAACCCGACACCGAGATCGGCCACAACGCCGCCGGCGGGTGGATGGTCATCGGCATGCTTGCCCTACTCTTCGCACAGGTCGGCACCGGCCTGTTCACCGCCGATGATGATGCCCTGATCGAGGGGCCGCTGCGGCATCTCGTCAGCAAGGAAACCAGCGATCTGATGGGGTTCCTGCACGACAAAATTTTTGATCTCATCAAGATCGTCGTGATCCTGCACATCGGCGCCATCGTCACCTATCTGGCGCTGAAAGGGCATAACCTGGTGCGCCCGATGATCCTGGGCACCAAGGACATCGCGGAGCCGGTGCCGGAACCCCGTTTCGTGAACCCGCTGCTGGCAGCCGGGATCGTCGTAGCGGCGGTGGCGGCGGTCGCATGTCTGGTGCGCCTCTGACAGCCTCAACGGCGGGCGTATTCCGACACTTTATCGTAGGTTTCCGCGGTTGTGCGCCCGGACGCGTCGAACCACTGAATATGGTCCATATCGGCCAGTATATTCACGTCCGACCCATCCACGTCTGAGACTTCGACGGCGTATTGCCCCGAAGCGGCGGTCAAACCGAGCGCACCGGGAAACCCGCCGACGGCGATACTGCGATAGGACCGCAAACCCAGGGCTTTGGCGACAAGCGAGGCCATGCATCGGTACGGCGCATGGGCCGCGGCATTGGCCCTGCCGTATTTTACCGTGACTGATGCCGGCGAGACCGAGAGGTTGTCCGTCTCGACCTTCATCGTTGCCTCACCCCCGGCATGGCAAGTCAGCAACAGAATACCTTCGTGTGTTTTTTTCAGGCCAGCGCCCGCAATTCGGGCCGCCAGATCATTGGCCGTCACTTCCCGTATCCCTTCGTCCGTTTTGACGAAAATACCATTGTGATTGGCCAGGCCATGTCCGGCGATCAAAAGCAGATCGTCAGAGCGAACATGGGCAAGAAATTGGCCGCCGCGTTCGTCGGCAATGGACACGAAATCCAACCCGGCATCGCGGAGCGACAAAACCAGCGACCGCATGCTGCGGTCGTGTGACAGGTCAGGAAAGGGTATGTAGAGGTAGATGACCGGCATCTGCAGTCCAATTTGGCAGTGACCGGCACGCTCCGGCTCCGGCCATGACCGGTGCCGGAGCCGAAGTGACCGACGATCGTTTACTTCGCCCGATAAGCCTTGTGGCAAGCGCCGCACGCGTCGCCGATTCCCTTCACGGCGGCGGCAACCGCATCGGCATCACCAGCCTTCGCGGCGGCCATCATCACGCCGGTCGCGTCGCCCAGGGCGGCAGAGGCTTTGGCGAAGCCCGCCGAGTCAGACCAAATCTCTGGCATCGCCTTGGTGTTGCCCCCGGTCTCTGTCCCCTTCGGGAACATCGACGGCATCAGAGTTGCCCAGCGTTGCATCGCTTTCAGCGGGTTTTCCAGCGTCTTCACATCGCCTTTAGCGGCGATGACAGCGCGGATACCGGCGAAATCTCCGGACATCAGAGCCATGCCGACCTGGCGCATTTCGATCGGGCTCGGCCCGTCCGCGCGCGCCAGCCCGGTGGTGGCCAATAGCATCGCCGCGGCGACCGTCATCTTCATCGTCATGTTCATTTGTGGCTCCTACCTGTTTTTAAGTCACGGGGGCGATGACCCGCCGTCGCCTTGGGCCTGTCGTGGATGCAGGCACCTGACCATCCTACACATGTCCCACCGCCGCTTAACAGATGACGCGCAAGGACCACATTTATTCCCCGGCCTCTCACGTCAACCAGGTCAGCAGCACCGACAGCGTCGCGAAGGACAGAATGGTGGACACCAGCACCGCACCAGAGGTGGAGGCGGCCTCTTTCCCATAAAGCTTCGCCAGGATGAACGCCCCGGCCCCGGTGGGCAGCGCGCTCATGAGCACCGCGGTCTCCGCCCAGGCCGGCGGCAAGGTCACCAGATGGTAGGCGATCACCCAGGCGATGGCCGGTTGAACGAGCAATTTGATGACGACCAGGCGGGCGACCAGCGACGGTTGGAATCGCTCGGTCGTCTCCCCCAACATCAGTCCCGTGGCGACGAGGGCGCAGGGCGTCGCCGCCCCGCCCATCAGCACCAGGAAGCGATCAATTGGCACCGGCAGCGAGAGGCCCGCCAGCGCCACGCCAAGACCTGCAAGCGTGGCCATCAGCAGCGGATTACGGATCAGCGCCCCGCCGACCCGGCGGCAAACCCGGCCAAAATCGCGCGGACCCTGCTGATCCATTTCCAGCAGCACGATCGCGCTGGCAAATTGTGGACAGGCCGTGATGACCATGGTGATGACCCCGGGGATCAGGCTCCCCTCCCCGAAGGCCATCAGACAGAGCGGGATGCCCATGTAGCCAACATTGGCGTACGTGGCACTGAGTCCCTGGATACCACGGTTGCCCAGCGCCGTGCCCTCACGGCGGGCCCACCAAACGTAACCGCCATAGGGAATGACGATCCCGAGCCCAAACGAAGCCAGCAGCCCGCCATTCAACAAGTCCGCCGGATGAATCAACGCCATCGCGCGGAACAGCACCGCCGGCAGCGCCAGCCAGACCACGAAAAGGTTCAACGCCCCGGTCGCGTCCCGCCCCAGCAGCCGCGCCCGGCCCGCGCCCCAACCGGCCAAAATCAATCCAAAGACCGGCAATGCAATCGTCAGAACGGCCAGCACGGCACTTCCCCACAAGGGCGCAGCACCCGGCCTCTTGCCTTGGCGGGGTCGGCTGGCCTTCAATGGGGTTAGTTCAAAATGGGAGATACGGCCATGGCAATCCATGCACGTCTGGCACATGTCGGCGTCTATGCCCACGACAAGCCCCGCCTACAGCATTTCTATGAAGACGTGCTCGGCCTGGTCGTCACCGACAGCGGCACCGCCCGCAACGGGATGGAGCTGACATTCATGAGCGGCAATCCCCAGGCCCATCACCAGTTCGTGCTGGTGTCCGGCCGCCCGGATACCGAGGGATTCAACCCGATCCAGCAGATCTCGTTCATGGTCGACTCCCTGTCCGACCTGCGCACGGTCCATAACAAAGCGCTGGAGCTTGGCGCGACCGAAATGCGCGTCGTCACCCATGGCAATGCCTGGTCCTGCTATTTCAAGGATCCCGAAGGCAATGTGGTCGAAGCCTATCTCGACACCCCATTCCATGTCCCGCAACCGCATGGCGCGCCCTTCGATCTGCAAGCCTCGGACGAGGAGATCCTGGCCTATACCGAGGCGCATTGCCGCGCCACGCCGGGCTTCATGATGATCGATGAGTATCAGAAGCAGATGGCGAATCGGCTGAAGGCATAACCCGCCTTTGCCCAAACCGATCCTCCGGTCGAGTCCGAGGATCGCACGCATCTTATAAAGGACCTGTCTTATGCAATTCGGCGTCGCCATGTTTTTCACCGACTACGCCATGGGTGCGGCGGACTTCGCGCGCGCGGTGGAAGACCGCGGCTTCGAATCCGTCTGGGCGCCCGAGCACTCCCATATCCCGTTGTCCCGCCAATCGCCCTTTCCGGCCGGTGGCGCGCTGCCAAAGAAATACGCCGATTGCATGGACCCGTTTGTGTCGCTCTCGGTCGCTGCCGCCGTGACCAAGACGCTGCTTTTGGGCACCGGGGTCTGCCTTGTGGTCCAGCGCGACCCGATCCAGACCGCCAAACTGGTGGCCTCGATCGATTCCGTGTCAGACGGCCGGTTCCTGTTCGGCATCGGCGGGGGCTGGAACGCCGAGGAAATGGCGGATCACGGCACGACCGACTTCAAGGGCCGCTGGAAACTGGTGCGGGAGCGGGTGGAGGCCATGAAGACCATCTGGACCCAGGATGTCGCCGAGTATCATGGCGATCTCGTGGATTTTCCGCCGATGTGGGCCAATCCCAAACCCGCCCGCAAGCCGCATCCGCCGGTGATTGTCGGCGGGGCCTTTCCCTATGGGGCGCGGCGGGCAATCGCTTATGGTGATGGTTGGGTGCCGCACGGCTCCCGCCCGCAATACGGGGATGTCGCGAATTTCCTGCCGGAATTCCGCAAAATGACCGCGGATGCGGGCCGTGCGCACCTGCCGGTGACGATGTTCGGGGTGCCAGCCGATCTGGCGAAGCTTCGTCACTATCGCGACATCGGCGTCGATCGGCTGGTGATTTCGCTGGATTCAGCCCCGGCTGGCACCATTCTGCCGCAACTCGACACATGGGCTGCCCTGATGCGACAGGTTGAGGCCGGATAAATATCCGGCCAAGCCCGCTCGTTTCAAGCCGCGACCCAGGCCGTCACCCAGGCCGCCGCCGTCCACAGCGCCAGCAGCAGCGCTTGGGCACGGAGGGTCATGGCTGGCGGTTCGGCGTCTTCCGGCAATGGGGCGCCGCCGTTCAGCGCCAACACCGTCAGGGGCAGGAACACGACGAAGCTGACCAGCGTGGCGACCAGCAGACCGGCGATGCAGGCCGGAACGCCAAACAACGGGGCAGTCATCAGGGCAGCGGCGACATGCGGCAGGCCAGGCAGCCAAGCCCGGTCTCCGGGGTTCGCTAGCGCAATGGGGCGGTCAGTCAGGATGGGCATCGGATCAGCTCCTCAGCTCGGGGGAAAGGTTCTCGTGGAAGTCCAGGCCTTCATGGGTGCGGGCGACAACGCCGGTGCGCACCACGAAATCGCCGAAATGCTCGCCGTCCCGGCGCTCCGCCGCATAGGCCGCGAACAGCGGCGCCAGCGCGGCAACGATCGCATCGTCACCGACATCGCGCTTGTAGAGCTTGCTTAGCCGCGTGCCTTCATGGGCAGCGCCGATGTAGAGGTTGTACAAGCCGGGCGTGCGGCCGACCAAGCCGATCTCAGCCATGTAAGGGCGGGCGCAGCCGTTAGGGCAGCCGGTCATGCGGATGGTGATTTCCTTGTCCCGCAAGCCCACCGTCTCCAGCGCGGCTTCCAGCCGGGTGACGAGGTGCGGCAAATACCGCTCGCTCTCCGCCAGTGACAGGCCGCATGTCGGCAGCGCCACGCAGGCCACCGCGTTCTGGCGCAGGCCGCTGACGGTCTGATCGAGCTTGTATTCCTCGACCAGCGCCGCGACCGCGTCGCGCTTGCTGGCCGGGATATCCGCGATGACGAGGTTCTGGTTGGCAGTGATGATGAACCGGCCGGCATCCAGTTTGGCGATCGCGTGCAGGCCACGCATGAGCGGGCGGCCCGGCAGGTCCGTCACGCGTCCATTCTCAACATAGAGTGAGAAATGCGACGTGCCTTTCTCACCCTTGGCCCAGCCCAAACGATCGCCGGTCGAGGTGAACACCATTTCCTGCGCCGGTTGCAGCGGCGTGCCGAGGCGGGCGTTCACTTCGGCGATGAATGCGTCGAGCCCCATGCGATCGATGGTGTATTTCAGGCGGGCGTGCTTGCGGTCGGACCGATCGCCGAAATCGCGCTGCGTGGTGACAACCTTTTCAGCCACATCGACCGCCTGTTCCGGTGGGCAGAAGCCGAGGATGCTGCCCGAGCGCGGATAGGTGTCCGGCTCGCCATGGGTCATCCCCATGCCGCCGCCGGCAATGACATTGTAGCCGATAATCTCGCGGCCCTTCTCGATCGCCACGAAGCTCAGGTCCTGAGCGAACACATCGACATCGTTGTGCGGCGGCAGGGCGACCGCGATCTTGAACTTACGCGGGAGGTAGGTGCGGCCGTAGATGGGCTCGTCCTCTTCCTCACCGCCAGCGACGCGCTCTTCACCAAGCCAGATTTCGTGCCAGGCGCGGCTGCGCGGCAGCAGATGCGTGGCGATGTCACTGGCGAGCCGGGTCACAGCCTTGTGCCCGGCGGGCAGCCAGGGATCGACGGAGGCGACAACATTGCGGTTCACGTCGCCGCAAGCCGCGATGGTATCGAGCAGCGCGGTGCTGAGTTCGGCGATCGCCGGGCGCAGGTTGCTCTTGATGATACCGTGATACTGGATGGTCTGGCGCGTGGTCAGACGCAGCGTGCCATTGGCGCGTTCCTTCGCCACCTTTTCCGCCGCCAGCCATTGGGCGGGGGTCAGGATGCCGGACGGCACGCGCATGCGGGCCATGAAGCTGAATGCCTTCTCCATCCGCTGCTTGCCGCGTTCGGCGCGCAGATCGCGGTCATCCTGCTGATAGATGCCATGGAACTTGGTCAGCTGCGTGTCATCGTCGGCCAGCGCGCCGGTATGGCCGATGGTCAGCCCCTCCGCGATGGTGCCGCGCAGCAAGTTGCTGTTGGTTTTGATGTGCTCGTTGGCGGAGAGCTTGCGGATCTCGTTCATCGCTCTGGTCTCTCAGTAAACGTCGCGGAGATAGCGGCCGGCACGGCGGATCGCGTCGAGTTCCGCCTTCGCCTTGGCATCGTCGTGACCGCCTTGATCCGCGAGGATACGCAGCAGCATGGCGTGCACGTCGGGGGCCATGAATTCCAGGTCGCCGCAGACATAGAGACTGGCGCCATCGCGCAGCCAGCCCGCCAGTTCAACGCGGGCATCCCACATCGCGTGCTGGATGTAGCGCTTCTCGGGTTGATCGCGGGAGAAGGCGACGTCCATGCGGTTCAGCACGCCGCTCTTGAGCCAATCCTGCCATTCGAGCTGATAGAGGAAGTCGTGCATGAAGTTGCGATGGCCAAAGAACAGCCAGTTGCGGCCCTTGGCGCCGACGGCTTCGCGTTCCTGGACGAAGGCCCGGAACGGCGCGACGCCGGTGCCCGGTCCGATCATGATGATGGGCCGGTCATTGTCAGCGGGCAGGCGGAAGTGATTGCTCGGGCTCAGGAACACGTTGAACCGATCCCGCGCACGATCGAGCATGTCGATGGAGGCAACACCCTGACGGGCGCGGCCATGCAGCTGATAACGAACACCAGCGACCAGAATATGGGCTTCCTCGCCCACCGCCTTGCGGCTGGAGGCGATGGAGTAGTGGCGCGGTGGCAGCGGCCGCAGCAGGCCGGTCAGCTGCACCGGGGTCAACCTGGTATCAGCGGCTTCCAGCAGATCGATGATCTGCCGCCCCTTTGCCCAGGCCGCGTCCGGCGGGGCAAAGCCGGTCAAGGTCTGGAAATCGGCGATTTGCTTGCTGGTCAGAGTGGTGATGTCCAGCCGCTCGATCAGCGTCGTGCGCAATGATACATCGCCCGACAGGCCAACCGCCGACAACACCGCATCGGCCAGCACCGGATCGTTCTTCGGCACGATGCCGAGCGCGTCACCCGGCTCATAAGCAATGCCGGAACCCTCCAGCGAGAGCGCGATGTGATGCGTATCCGAGGTCGAACGGCTGCCGGACAGCCGCACGTGCTCGGTCACCTCAGCCGCGAAGGGACGCTGGCGCGTCGGGCCTTCCGCGGCGGCGCGCGCGAAATCAACATGGATGACCGCATGGTCCGCCACCGCCGGCTCATCCGCGGGCTTGAGCTTCGGGAGGGTCGTGTCGATCCAGCCATTCGCCTCGGTTTCAAAATCGAGGTCGCATTCGATCCGGTCCACGACGCGGGTCGCGCCCAGCGCCACCAGACGCTCATCGAAGCGGCGGCCGGTTTCACAGAACTGCGCATAAGCGCGGTCACCCAGCGCCAGCAGGGCGAAATGGACCTTTTCCATGCGTGGCGCGTCATCCGCCATCAGGGCTTCCTGGAAGTCCACCACCCGTTGCGGCGGATCGCCTTCGCCCCAGGTGCTGACGATAATCAGCACATGCTCCAACGCCGCGATCTGGGCCGGGGTGACATCGAACATGTCCACGACCTTCGGCGCGAAACCGAGCTTGGTGGCGACTTTGCGCGCCTGGGCAGCCAGCGCCTCGGCATTGCCGGACTCGGTGCCGAACAGGATGGTCAAAGGCACGCGGCGGGCCGGCGTCGCCATGGGCGCGGCCAGGGTGGCCGCCTGTTCACCGGTCAGCGGCACCGCCGCCGCGGCGAAACCGGCCAGAAAGCCCGTCAGCCAAGTACGCTGATCGGAGGTGCTGACCGATAGCACGCTGTTCAGGGCGGCGATCTGGTCATCCGCGAATGGCGCGGTGCGGGAAAGCAAGGGGGCGCTGGGCATCAGGGAGTCCTCAACCTTTGGCACGTTCGGGCGCACTATCCGCGCGCAGAATCATGGGGGTGGTCTGCTGCCATCCGGCCAGCAGCGGGCGCATCGCGACCACCGGACCAACGACGATCAACAGCGGTGCATGGGATGGCGTGACGGCCGCGGCAGCGTCGCGCAGGGTGGTGATCTGAACCGTCTGGCGTTCGGTGCTGGCATCGGCGATCAGCGCGACCGGCTCATCACCATCACGGCCGGCCGCCATCAGGCGTTCGGCGATGGCGGCGATCTGCCGGCCCGCCATGTAGAGCACCAGCACCTCGGCCCCACGGCCAAGCGAGGCCCAATCGATATCAGACAACGCGCCGCTGGAATCATGCCCCGTCGCGAAAGCGACCGACCGGGCAAGGCCACGATGCGTCACCGGGATCCCGGCCGCGGCGGTGCCGCCGACGCCGGCGCTGATCCCCGGCACGATGCGGAACGGGATGCCGGCGGCAACAAGCGCCAGGGCTTCCTCCCCACCGCGCCCGAACACCAGAGGATCACCGCCTTTGAGGCGCAGGACCCGCAACCCTTGCCGAGCCAGTTGAATCAGACGCTGGTTGATGCGCAGCTGTGGGGTCCGCTTGCCGCCCGCCCGCTTGCCCGCCGCTTCCAGGATCGCCTGCGGCGCCAGGGACAGAATTTCCTTCGACACCAAGGCATCATGCAACACGATATCCGCCTGACCGAGCGCATGCGCGGCGTGCAGAGTCAGGAGCCCCGGATCACCTGGGCCGGCGCCGACAAGCCACACCGAACCATGTTCAAAGGTGGGCGCCAGAAGGCGGGAAGGCAGCATAGGAAAAAGGCCTCAGTGAGTCGCGGCGACGGTTTGGCGCCGGAAACAGCCCTCTTAGAAGGATATTTTTCTATTCGATGCAATAGACCGCCACAAAAAAGAAATTTCATTCTTTTCATCGCGGCAATGGACATGATTTTCCCGCCAGACAATGGTCTGGGGGAGGGTTCAACTACCCACCCTTCGCCGCCCGCAGCTTCGCCCAATAATCCAGCCGCTTGCCGATCTCCCGTTCAAAGCCGCGGTCGCGCGGCTGGTAGAAGGCTTCGCGGGCCATGCCGTCCGGGAAGTAGTTCTGACCGGAGAACGCATCCGCCGTCGCATGGTCATACGCATAACCATCGCCATACCCCAACTGCTTCATCAGCTTGGTCGGCGCGTTCAGAATATGCGCCGGCGGCATCAGGCTGCCCGTCGCCTTGGCGGCGGCGCGAGCGGCGCCATACGCCGCATAGACCGCGTTCGATTTGGGAGCGGTACCGAGGTAGACGACCACCTGCGCGAGCGCCAGTTCCCCTTCCGGCGAGCCCAGCCGCTCATAGGTTTCCCATCCCGTCAGCGCCTGCGTCAGCGCGTTGGGATCCGCCATGCCGATATCCTCGGCGGCGAAGCGGACCAGACGGCGGGCGATGTAACGGGGGTCCTCCCCGCCATGCAGCATGCGCGCGAACCAATACAAGGCCGCATCCGGGTCGGAGCCCCGCAACGACTTATGCAGGGCCGAAATCAGATTGTAGTGCTCCTCCCGATCCTTGTCGTACAGCGCCGCGCGCTTCGCCAGCAGCTCCGACAAACCAGCCGGATCCAGCACCGGCGTCCCCGGCGGCAGGGCGGCGAGCTGCTCCGACATATTCAGGATGTAACGCCCGTCGCCATCGGCCATGGCCCTCAGGGACAGCCGCGCCTCTGGCGTCAGGGGGAACGGCCGCGCGAGTTCGGTTTCGGCCCGGCTGAGCAGCAATTCCAGCGCATCGTCATCAAGGCGGCGCAGCACCAGAACCTGGCACCGGGACAAGAGCGCGCCATTCAATGCGAAGGACGGATTTTCAGTGGTGGCGCCGACAAGAATGACCGTCCCGTCCTCCACCACCGGCAGAAATCCATCCTGCTGGGCCCGGTTGAAGCGATGGATTTCGTCGACAAACAGCAGCGTCCCCTGCCCGGTCCGCCGCCGCCGCACGGCTTCCTCAAACGCCCGCTTCAGATCGGCCACCCCGGAAAAGACGGCGGATAGCTGCGTGAAGTGCAAGCCGGATCGCGCCGCCAGCAACCGCGCGATCGTGGTCTTCCCGACGCCCGGCGGCCCCCACAGAATCAAGGAGGCCAACGACCCCCGCGCGAGCATGCGCGTCAGCGTCCCTTCGGGTCCCAGCAGATGATCCTGCCCCACCACCTCCTCCAGCGTACTAGGGCGCAGCCGATCGGCTAGAGGCCGCGCGGCACGGGTGTCGGATGATTCGGGCGGCTCCGCCGGGCCGAACAGATCAGTTGAGGGATTGGACACCGCCGGATCATACAACGAGCCGCGCCCGCTGGGGAACGCGGCATCGGGTGGATCAGGGTCCCTTGCGTAGCCGGATCGTCCCGGCCATCAGATGCGCCAGCTCGGTCGCCCGGCGTCCGCGCCGCAACGCCAGCAATCCGTCCTGGAATGTGCGATATCGCGCGGCGTCGAACAACGCCGCGCGGTTGGTGATCAGGGTGCGAAGCGCGTCCATCGTGTCACACAGGTAGCCAACCGGCTGGCCGTCGAACATCTCCCGCGTCGCGAGGGTCTGCAGACCGATCACCGGCCGCAAAGCGGCCAGCGCATCAACGACAGTTCCGCTCGAGGTCAGCCGGTAGGTGTGGTCATCCAGAAACAGCGTTGCGTAATCGACCGCGCGCACGCCGGCGATAAAGTTGGCCCGCTCGTCGACGCCGGGCACGACCGACACCCGGCTGGGCAATGGTTCGTACCGCGCCTCCGCGATGCCGCCAATAAGCACAAAATCGATCCAATCTGCCTGGTGGCGATCCGCTGTCGCCACGAGATCGAGGAAGATATCGAACCCTTTTTGCCGCTTGGCGAACCCAAGAAAGCCCAATCGCAAACGGTCCGGGCTCAGCGCGGGACACGCATCGACGAATTCGGCATCCAAAACCGGCAGCGGCCAGACATCGCACTGTGCGTCACGGATCAGGCCGAGTTGCACCGCGGTTCGCTTGATATAGTGCTCCAGCACGACGAACCGCACACCAGCCATGGCCGCGGCGCGAATGGCCGCACGGTGATCGAACAGGCGCCGGCGCGGATCCTTCGACCGCCACCCGATCGCCGAGGACAGATCCCCATGCAGAATGGCGAGAACGGGAATCGCCGGGCGCGAGAGCCGGAATGAGACGCAGGCAAAAAGCGTTTCCGGCACGATCGCGAGACAGACGACACTGCTGGCATCGGTGGCATCGGCATGCTGCATCAGCAGCCGGCGATGGTACTGGAACCGCTCATACCGAATGCCGCCCTGGGGCATGACCTCGATCGGGCGATGATCCATCATATTGGCAAGCTCCGGCACAACCGCCAGGACCGCCGCGTAATGGCCCGGATGGGCCGCGAAGACGATCCGGGCATCGGGCCGCCCGAGCACCATGGCCTTGAGAAAACAGGCATTCACCGAAGCATGCGTGAGATCGGCATAGAACGGCTGAACGACCAGGATGGTCGGAACGCGTCCCAGATTGGCAGTCATGCGATATCCTCATGTTCGCGCCCTCAGCCCGCGACGATCCCATACCCATAGACCAAAGCGCGCATACCGAGGAAGGCACCGGGCGCCGTCGGTGATAGGGCCGTCGGTGATAGGGCCGTCGGTGGTGGACAAGGCGCTGAAACCGGCGTCAATGACCGCGCTCCTTCGACGAACAGGCAGTCAGACCATGACCAAACCCATCCACACCATGATCCGCGTGCTGGACGAACAAAAATCCATCGATTTCTACAATCGTGCGTTCGGCATGCGCATCGCGGACCGCTTCGCCTTCGACGGATTTACGCTGGTCTACCTCGCCGGCGAGGAAAGCCCGTTCGAGCTGGAGCTGACGATCAATCACGACCGCACCGAACCCTATGCGCTGGGCGACGCCTATGGGCACATCGCCTATGTCGTGGATGATCTGGACGCGGAGCATCAGCGCTTTCAGACCGAAGGCCTTTCCCCCCTACCGATCAAGGCGTTCCATCGGGAGGGCACATTGATGGCCCGGTTTTTCTTCGTCCAGGACCCGGACGGCTACAAGATCGAGGTGCTGCAGCGGCATGGCCGCTACCGCTGACGACCGATCTAGATGGGCGGATGATGCCGCATGCGGCTGAACCCATTGAGGCGTTCCGCGATCCAGCGCATTGCGACACGCGCTTCATCGCGGATGCAGGTGGCGATTTCGCCGATGATCAGCCGCTCCCCCTCAATGGTCAGGGCCATCGCATCCGCGAAGTCGTCCCAATAGCCACGTTCGTTCATGGTCACGATCCCTTCCTGTCAGAAGCAGACGGACGATCTCCCTATGTTGCAACGCAGCATGATGCGACCTGGCGAGGACTTCAACAAAAAAGCGGCCCATTGTGGCTAGGCCGTGTGGACGGATTTGATCAAGACAAACACACAGGCCAATGACACGAATGCCTCGTAGTTTCGCTTGGTCTTCTCACAGCGCATAGCGACCCGCTTGAACCGTTTGAGTTTGCCGAAGCATTGCTCGACGCG
>CAIXEA010000101.1 GCA_903918315.1 uncultured Acetobacteraceae bacterium
TCACCGAGACGGAAAGACAGGCCGCATGACACGCTTCCATCGCAGCCGCTTTGTGCCGGGCCATGGCCCGGCACAAAGCACGAACGAAGCGGACAGATCATGAGCTACATAAACCGGACAGATTGATTAGCTAGCGACACGCCCCGGCCTTGCGCCGTGGGCGCTTGCGGGATCGCTGATCGGTTTCATCTGTACTGGATTTTTCCGCACGTTGGTCGCATTGATACGAAGCGATGATAGTGACAGCCCCGTGAAACCCGACGTACCCGTGATGACCGAGGCGGGGCCCGCCCGGCCCCGACCCCATATCCTGATCGTTGATGATGAAAAGATTCTGGGTCTGGAAATCGCAGAATATCTGACCGTTCAGGGCTATCAGGCCGAAGCCGTGCTCAGCGGGCGGGAGGCCCTCGCGCGGCTGCGCGATGACCCCTCGATCGAGGTCATGCTGACCGATCTGCGCATGCCGGACATGGATGGCCTCAGTCTTGCGACCGCGGCCATTGCGCTGCGCGACGACGAGTACGCGCTGGAGGTGGTGATCCTGACCGGTAACGCGACGATCGCCGATGCCGCGACGGCGGTGCGACTGCGCGCTGTCGATTTTCTGACCAAGCCCATTCGGCTGGCGACCTTGAAGACCGCGGTCGCGCATGCGCGGGTGTCGGCGGTCCACCGGCGCGCGCAATGGCGGGATCAACAGGCCGCGCGGCGGCTCCATACGCACACGAGCGAGGCGCTGCGCACCCTTCAAAGCCGCGTCGGGCAGTTGCAATCAGCCCTCAGCCAGGCCGAAGAATCTGAATCGAAAAACAGCGACGATGCGCGCGACGCCTTCATGTCCTTGATCAGCCACGAATTGCGCACGCCGCTGGCCCCGATCATCGGCTATGCCGGGATGATCGAGGGCAAGCCCGATCGCCTCAGTCCTGAAGAACTCCGTAACTTCGCCAAGGAAATCCGCCAAAGCGGTGAGCGGTTGGAGCGGGAGTTTTCCCGAATAGCCGATCTGACGGGGTTGATGGCGGGGAGCCCGGTGATCAGGCACGATGAGTGCCGGCCCGATTTGATCCTGCTGATGCTCGCGCGAAGCCACGCCGCGAGGCTGGCGGAGCGGGGGCAGAGCGTGTCGCTGGACATCCAATGCCGCGAGGCGTGCCAGAGCGATGGCCCGCGTATCCGCCAGGCGATCGAGGAACTGCTCGACAATGCCAGCCGCTTTTCTCCCTCCGGGTCGGTGATCCGGCTGGCGGCGCGCCGGATGAGCGACAGCATTGGGTTCGAAGTCCACGACGCCGGCCCGGGCATGACGGAAGACGAGCAGCATTTCGCGCTGCAGCCCTTCCGTCAGGTTGATATGTCGCTGTCGCGCCCAAAAGAAGGGTTTGGGATCGGTCTGACCATCGCCAACCGGATCGCGGTGTTGCTGGGCGGTCGTCTGGCGCTGACCAGCACGCCCGGGCAGGGGACGGTTGCTGCCTTGATTGTGCCTTTTGTGCCGGTCGACGAAACGGACCGATGAGCATCGGCCCCTTCAGAATCGGGCAAAAGCTGCTGGCACGGCTGGATCTGCCGGTCGTTGGCATCGCCGTGGCGACCCTGCTGACCTGCGGCATCATTTACCTGCGGTCGATCCAGATCCTGGACGAGACCACGCGGGAAGCGCTGATGCGGGCGGAACAGGAAGCCGCGCTCCAGACGCAGGTCCTGGGACAAAATGTTGAGCGCATTCTCGATCAGATCGACATCCTCCACAGTCTCGCCCGGCTTGTCGGTGATGCGAGGCGGGTGGGCGATCAGGAGATGGAGCGGCGTGGCCTGCGCGAGCTCGCCCGCTGGGGGGTGAAGAAGATCATGGCTTCCGCGAGGTCGGAGCGATTTCGCGGACCGGTTACCTGGAATGGTCCAACCTGTCCGATAGCCCGGACAAAACCGATCTGGGTGAGCAGGCGCATTTTCTCGCGATCGCACGGGATAAGCAGACGCACTTCATTGGCGCGCCCTTGCGGGGATTGGTTTCGGGGAAGGCCGACATCCCTTTTTCGCAGGGGCACTACGCGCCTGATGGCACACTCGAAGACGTAACCGTCGTTTCGGTCAACCCCGATCTGTTCACCAATATAGCCGGCGCGATGGGGGGGCAGGCGCCGGATAAAATGACCATTCTGCGCCGGGATGGGTCGGTGCTGACGCGCGGCCCGGTTGCCGATGATCCGGTTGTGGTTTCGGACGCGGCCAGGCTGCTCATGGCCGCCACCAGTGGCACGACGCGCCTGCACAGCCCGGTCGATGGCGCCGAGCGCATCCTGGCGTGGCGGACGCTGGAGCCCTCCGGCCTGATCATCCGTGTCGGGCTGGATGTGGAACGCCGCCTGGGTGCGATCGCCAGCCAGTTGGACCTGGTCCGTACCGCGCGGGTGCGGGTTCTGGCGCTGGTGGTGATCGTCAGCTTCACCGCGATCCTTGCCGTGCGCTGGCGCCGCCGGGTCCTCGGCAGCGAAGCGCGGGCGGAGGCGGCGCGCGACCGCGAAACCCTGTTCCGGCGCATGGCGGAAGGCTTGCCGGACCTGATCAGGGTTTTGGACCGCTTCGGCATCGTCATTTATGCCAACCCCTCGGCGCGCGCTGTGCTGGGCGTGGCACCGGAATCCCTTATCGGCCAGACCACGGGCCTGTTCGTGCATCCGGATGATAAGTCTGACGTCGCATTGAAAGACGTGTTGCACCAGCCGATCGGCCATCATGCCCGCAGTGAGGTGCGGGTGATCCGGCCGGATGGGCAGATTGCGTGGATTCAGACCGATCTGAGGGTCATCGGCGACTGCGACGATACAACGGCGCCGCAGCATATCGTAACCGCCTCGCGCGACGTCACCCGCGCCCGGGAGGCGGAGCTGGAACTGCGCCGCGCCAAGGAGCAGCTCGACACGCTGCTGGTGCTGACCCTGGGGGCACTCTTCCGAACTCGGATATATAACGACGGCGAGCTGCGCATCATTTTCATTTCCGATAGCATCGAACGGATCATGGGCTACACCCCGGCGGAGGTCATGGACCCCAAAATGCTGCGGGCCCTGCTGGATCCGGCGTTCCTTGAAGAAACAGCACTCCACCGCAGGCGGCTGGAAACGGAAGGCGCGTCAACGGTTCGTTATCGGGCCAGGCATCGGGATGGCCGCTGGCGCTGGCTGGAAGTGTCCAGCCAGAGGACCGACGATTTCGGGCCCAATACCTATGCCGGATATGTCCGAGACATCACCCGCGACCGGGACCGTGATGTCCAACTCGCCCAGGTCGGCAAACTCGCCATGTTGGGCGAAATGGTCACCGGCATGGCGCATGAACTCAATCAGCCGGTGGCGGGCATCAGCATGCTAGCCGAAAATGCCCTGGCTATCATCGATGCCGGCGTCGAAGCCGGAATGGATGACAATGCCAGCCTGCGCGGCAAGCTCGACCACATCGTCGAACAAGCGACCCGCATGGGTGTGCTGATCGACCATATGCGGGTCTTCGGCCGCAAGCAGGAGGGCGCACCGGTTGAATTTTCCGCCGTCGATGCGATCGAAGGGGCTCTGTCCATTCTCCGCAGCCGCCTCGACCGGGTCGGGATCGTCACCGATTGCCGCTATGCGGCGGATTTGCCGAGCCTGACAGGGTACCTCGTGCTGCTGGAACAGGTTGTGATCAATGTGGTGGGCAATGCCGCCGACGCCATCGAAGCCCAGTCGCCGGGTTTGGCCCCAGATCGGCGCGGCATCGAAATCGAGGTCAGCAGAACCGGACCGATCGTGTCGATTGCTATCGCGGATCATGCGGGCGGGGTCGATGAACAGGTTTTGCTGCGCATGTTTGAGCCGTTTTTCACCACGAAGCCGGTCGGACGCGGCACCGGCCTGGGTCTGAGCATCAGCTATGGAATCATTGAAGACATGGGCGGGCGTATCACCGCCGCCAATCACGGCGATGGCACGCTGGTTCGGATCGAACTGACCGGGATCGCACCGGGCTTGTCAGCCTGAGCGGTATCGCGGATCGCATTGGCACGAAGGGCGCGAAGGTAATCGAGCCACGACGGCGTGCGCAATACCAACCCGGGTGACCATTGGGCATCCATACCCTGTTCCAACCGTTATGGTTCGGCTCGTCCGGTCCGACGCCGCGTGCACAGTGCCGCGAAAGGTGGCCCGGACAAGCCGGGCCATGACGAATAAGATATGAACCAATGGTTCCGTCGTTTGGTATGAGTCTTTGACCGATCACACCCCACTCGAACCGTCATGGCCCGGCTCGTCCGGGCCAGCGCCGCGTGCACAGTGCCGCGAAGGGTAGCGCGGACAAGCCGGGCCATGACGAACAAGAGATGGGTCAATATATATAATTTTAACGAAACGAATACCGAAGCAGGCACAGCCTCGGAAAATCCGGCCGTAAAAACCGCACCAACCCATGCAAATCACACCCCGGAACTGAACAGCCAACTACCGATTGAGCCCCGGCACCTTGCATCCAACCCCATCCGTGGTGAAATGGGCGCTGACAAGGGCACAAGCCCCGCCGGAGGACATCGCGATGCCAGACCTGATCGATCCGCGCCGCACCGCCTTGATCGCCTATGATGTCTGCCGCCGCGCGCTCACGCCGGACGATCCGGATCGCCGCGCGGCGATGCGCCCGACATTGGATGCCTGGGTGCGGCTCCTGGCAGCCGCGCGGTCCGTTGGCGTGCCCGTCATCTACACCACCCCGGTCAGCCGCGCGGATGGGGCGGACGTGGTCCTCCTGCCGACGGACCTTTCGGCGGAAACCGGCGTGCCCTCGCTGACCAATGGCATCGAAGGCACGGAAGGCGCCGGTTTTCCCGATGCGATCGCCCCGCGCCCGGAGGATTATGTCTACCTTAAGCGCAGACCGAGCGCCTTCTACGGCACCGGCATCGGCGAATTGTTGCGCATGCTGCGCCGCGACTGCGTCATCATCGGCGGCGGCGCCACCAATCGCGGCGTTGAGACCAGCGTGCGGGAAGCGTTCAACCAGGACCTCTCCACCATCGTGGTGCGCGAATGCTGCTGGAGCGGTGACGCCGCCGCCCAGGCCTATAGCCTCGATCGATCGATGAAAATGTATGCGCGGGTTCGCCATCTCGCGCAGGTCGAGGCCATGCTGCACGCGTAAAGAACGCACCAATCAACCAAGGGAGGCTGTTTCATGGCCCAGGCATTCACGGGCGTGCGTATCCTCGACTTCTCGCAGGTCTTCGCAGGGCCCTTCGCGACCATGCAACTGGCCTTGCTGGGGGCCGAGGTGATCAAGGTCGAAGAACCCAAGGACGGCGATCAATGCCGCGGCATCGGCGCCGACAATGACATCGGTGCCGCCGGCATGCCGCCCTTTTACCTCGCGATGAATGCCAACAAGCGCTCTTTGACCCTGGACCTGAAGCATCCGCGGGCGGCCGAGGTCATCCACCGCCTGGTCCAGGAGGCGGACGTGGTCGTGCAGAACTTCCGCCCCGGCGTCATCGACCGGCTCGGTTTCGGCTATGAGGCGATGAGGGCGATCAAGCCCAATCTGATCTATTGCTCGGTTTCCGGTTACGGCCAGACCGGCCCGTCTTCGGTGGCGCCGGCCTATGACGGCGCGATCCAGGCGACGTCCGGCATGATGTCGGTGACGGGCTATCCGGAAAACGGGCCGACCCGGGTGGGGTTCACGGTGGTTGATCTGGGGACGGCGGTGATGGCGGCCTATGCCATCGCGGGTGCCCTGTACCGCCGCGCCATGACCGGGGAGGGGCAACATCTCGACGTATCGATGCTCGACACATCGCTGGCACTGATGGCCCCGCTGATGAGCGCCTTTCTCAACATCGGCGCGGTGCCGGAGCTTGTCGGCAACGGCTCGGTGGTGAAGCTGCCGACGACCGGATCCTTCGCGACCCTCGGTGGCGGCGGGATCCTGATGAGCTCCCTCACCGACAAACAATGGTCCGGCATTGCCCGCGCCATCGATCGGCCGGACCTGGGCGCGGACCCACGGTTTCAGACCGTCGCCGGGCGGCGCGCGCATTACGACCACCTGCGGGCCGAACTGGCGGCGGCGTTTCTGACCAACACCGCTTTGCACTGGGAAGAGCGGTTGAACAAGGAAGGCGTGCCCGGCTCCGCCATTCGCACCGTGCCGGAGGTCCTGGCGCATCCGCAGGTCGCCCATCGTCAGACCATCGCCCGCATGTCCGGCGTCGCGGGCATCGAGCGGGAGATCGGCCTGGTGACCTCGGGCTTCACCGCCAGTGCCGACGGCCCGGCGGTGACCGCCCCCCCACCAGGCAAAGGGGAGCACACGGATGCGATCCTGTCGGAGCTTGGCTATTCCGCGCAGGATATTGCCGGGCTGCGGGAGAGTGGGGCGCTGTAAGGGCGTCTGTCTCGATCGTTAAGGCACCGGCCGCGCGGCGGTGGCGCGCCGGGTTGCCTCGCGGCTGCCGTGTTCCAGCAATGTGGCATAGGCCGCGGTCACGGCGTCACGAAAGGGCGCCGCCCGCGGCAGATCGGTTCCGAACACCGCGCGTATGGCCAGGATCGCCGCGACGCGGGCGGCGGGATCGGGGGGCGCGGCATCCAAAGCCTTCCGTACGGTGACGGCCATGGGATCGCGGACGTCGATCGGGTGCCCGGCCTCATCCACCCCGCCAGCATAGCGGATCCAGGCCGCGACCGCCAAAGCCAGGCGGGTGATGGGCAGGCCGAGGGCCAGCCGATCGCGGATGGTGGACAAGAGCCGTTGCGGCAGCTTTTGCGAGGAGTCCATCGCGATCTGCCAGGTGCGATGGCGGATCGCGGGATTATCGAAACGGACCAGCAAATCGGCGGCATAGGCGTGTAGATCGGTGCCCGGCGGGGGCGGGACGACCGGGATGATCTCGTCGCGCCAGAGCGCGGTGACATAGGCGCGCAGCACGGGGTCGCCGACGGACTCGGCGATGGTCTCATGACCCGCGAGGTAGCCGAGCCAGGCCAGCGCCGAATGCGCCCCGTTGAGCAGGCGCAGCTTCATATGCTCATAGGGCGCCACGTCGGTGACGAACTGGGCGCCAACCTTGTCCCAGGCGGGGCGCGTACCGGCGATGAAGCGACCTTCGATCACCCATTGCTGGAAGGGTTCATGGGTGACGGGGGCGGCGTCGCACAGGCCGGTTGCCGCGGCGGCGGACGCGATGTCGGCGTCGGTGGTGGCGGGAACGATGCGGTCCACCATGGTGGCCGGGAAGGCGCCATGCGCCGCGATCCAGCCCGCCAGCCCGTCATCGTGGCGCGCGGCGAAGTCGCCCACGAGGCCCGCGACCAGGCGGCCGTTATGCGGCAGGTTGTCGCAGCACACCACCGTGAAGGGCGCGAGGCCGCTCGCCCGCCGGGCCCGCAAGGCCGCGACGATCAGCCCGATAGCCGAACGCGGCGCCCCGGGATGATCGAGGTCATGGCGGATATCCGGGTGGTGTTGATCCAGCCGCCCGGTTGCGGGATCGTGGCAATAGCCCTTCTCGGTGACGGTCAGGCTGACGATATGGGTCGTCGCGCGCGCCATCGCCGCGATCAAAGCGGCGGGATCCTCCGGCGCGACCAGGATGTCGAGGACGCAGCCGATGATGCGCACGCCTGTCTTGCCGCCGTCGCGCTGGATCGCGGTGTAGAGCCCGTCCTGCGGCGCCAGCCGATCACGCTGGCCGGGATTCTGGAGACTGGCGCCGATAATGCCCCAATCCCCTGGTGCGATCGCCAGCAGGGCGTCGGTATAAGCCGCGAGATGCGCGCGGGCGAAGGCGCCGAGGCCGAGATGCACGATGCCCGACCGCAAGCGGCCGCGGTCGTAAGGGGGCAGGGCGACCCCGGCCCGCGCCTGGCGCAGCGTCGCATTGGACAGGCGGGGCAGGGGGTGGAGGGTGGTCCGCGTCCCCTCCACCGTCGTCATAGCCGGTTAGCCCGGCGCCATGTTCGGGGTGAATTCCAGCGGCAGGCCTTTATGGCCGGTCAGGCGCTCGCCTTCTTCGTACATCTCATACGCCCGCTTCTTCAGCGCCGGAACCACCGACGCGATCTTGTCCAGGTCCAGATCAGCCGCGATGCCCGGATAGCCCGCACGCTCGATCATCGGCCCGAGCTTCCGGGCTTCAATCACCTCGAACGTCCAGTCCAGCGGATCGTCGATGACCGTCAGGTCCCAGTTGGTGCGGTGGTTTTTATTGCGCGGACCATAGTGGTAATGCGCATCCTTCCAGAAACAATCAAAGGCGAGGAGTTCGGTTTCCTCGACATAGGTCTTGCCCTTGGACCCGCCGACATCGCCCAACACATGCAGCGCGAGGCCACCGTCACCGTTGCGCTGGCGCCGCATTTCCAGACCGAAGCGGATATTGCCGGCTTCGAACATGTCGGTGCCGCGATTGTGCTTCACGGTGTTGCGCTTGGCGACGAACATTTCCCGGGCGCAGGCCTCGACGTCCGGCAGCACGGCATGAACCGCATGCATGTCGATGGTGTCAGCGATTTCGGGATAGCCGGCCCGCGCGACCATCTGCGGCAGCTTCTTGCCCAGGGTGCGGACGGTCCAGCCAATGGGGTTGCCATCGATGATCGGGTCCATGCGGCAATGCACGCCCATGCCACCGCCGACCCGGCCGGGGGTGGAGAGTTCAGGGTTCTCGGGGCCGTAAACGTAGCCCCGTTCGAGATCGAAGCAGTTGAAGCGCAGCAGCACGGTGGACTTGCCGCCGGCCTCGGCCGCGACTTCGATGGACACGCCCTGGTCAGAGTGATCCTCCACATTCGCGTCCCAAAGCTGGTGGCGGACGATGAGGGTCAGCGGACCGGCGGTGAAATTGGTACCCGGCGATTGCGGCATGTTGGACACTCCTGTTGTTGGGCTTTGTGCGATCCTACGAAGGGGGAAAGCGGATCGCAAGCACCACAGCGCGGGGTGGGGCCACCGCGCGCCGCCATGCGTCACGCAAAGCGCTGGCCGGTTATGGCACCTGACTGGCCAAACCATCCAGCAGCGGCCGCAGCACCGCCTCATCCGGCCGCCACTTGCCCACCGAGCGGCGGTAGATCGGCTCCCGCACCTGTGCCACGCTCGCGGTGCGGACGGCGCGCTTGGTCTTGTGGAACGACAGGCAGGCCTCGTCCCAGGGCAGGCCGCAGAAATCCAGCAGCCGCCGGGCCTGCCCCTCCAGATCGTCCACCACGTCCTCGTACTGCACGTCGAGGATGGAGCCGGGCGGCAGCACGTCCTCCCAATGCTCCATCATGTCCTGGTAGCGGCGGTAAAAGGGGCCAAGTTCGCCCAGGTCGTAGGTCCAGTCCAACTTATCGCCGAACAGTTTGGAGAAGCATGACAGGCACGTATCCACCGGGTCGCGCCGCGTGTGGATGATGCGCGCATTCGGCATCGCGGTATGGATCAGCCCCGCCGTCAGGTAATTGCCTGGCATCTTATCGGTGATCCGCGTCTTGCCAGGCGGCAAAGGCGGCAACTGCTCCAGATACAGGCGCGCCAGCTTGCGCAGCTGCTCCGCGTTGGCCATGTCGGAGGTCGATTGCCCGCGCTGGCGGTTCCAGGTCCGGCGCAGGGCCTTGCCGAAATCTTTACGCTCCCCGCCCGGCAGCACCATCGGGTGGCTGGCCAAAATCTGCTCCACCAGCGTTGAGCCCGACCGCGGCATGCCCAGCACGAAGATCGGCACCTCCGTCGGATCGCCGCGCCCGGCGCCGGCGCGGATCACCGGGCCGGACAGGCGGGTCTGGATCCGGCGATGCGCCGCGATATCCTTGGACTCGTCGTAGTTGGTGGTCGCGCGCTTCATCGCATTGCCTTCCAGCAGGCAATCGAAGGCGCGCGCCTTGTCCCCGATATCGTCGTACGCCTTGGCGAGCGCGAACAGCCGGGCGATCTGTTCCTGCCGGCGCAATGTCCGCCCGTCGGTGGCGAGGTTTTCCAGCGCTTCGATCAGCGGATCCCCGGCAGCGACCTTACCGGCGTTGAACAGGCCGGCGTAGAATCCCGGTCGGCGCGGTGCGAGGCGCAGGGCTTCGCGGAACGCATCCTGCGCCCCCTCCATATCCCCCATCTGCTCGCGCGCATGGCCGAGCCCGCCCCAGACCATCGGCAGGTTCGGGCGCAGCGCCTTGGCTTCGTCCAGCAACGCCATGGCTTCCTCATGCCGGTCGAGCGGCAACAGCGCGCTCGCCAAGGCACACAGAACAACCGCATTCTCCGGTTCCAGGGCCCGCGCCTGCTCGTAAAGCGGCAGCACTTCGGCATCGACGGCCTGCGCTTCCATGGCGCTGGCGAGGCCGAGGATCGCCTCTACCCGTTTCGGTGCCAGTTCGGAAGCCTTGCGATACGCGGCTTCGGCGTCCTTGTGCCGATCGAGCAGCATCAGCGCATCGCCGCGGCGGTAATGGCGTTCGTCGGAGGCCGGATCGGCCTGGATGGCGCGGTCCAGATGCTCCAGCGCGCGGGGGCCGAGGTCCTGGTCCAGCAGGCTGATGGCGATGGCGTGGTGGGTGTCTCCGTCATTGGGCAGGATGGCCAGGACCTGTTCGAACAGGCTGATGGCGGCTTCGTGGCGGCCGCCGAACTGCAGGCAG
Source organism: uncultured Acetobacteraceae bacterium (assembly GCA_903918315.1). Classification (GTDB taxonomy): domain Bacteria; phylum Pseudomonadota; class Alphaproteobacteria; order Acetobacterales; family Acetobacteraceae; genus Rhodopila. The sequence continues at coordinate 10,647 of CAIXEA010000101.1, forward strand.
GTTGCCTTGCCGTACAACGCCTCCGCGAAACCGGGATCGAGCGCAAGGGCCTGATCGTAGGCGGCGACGGCCTTGCCGAAGCGTCTCAATGCCTGCAAGGCGGCGCCGACCCCATAGGCGCCTTCCGGCTGGTCCGGGCTGAGGTCCGCCATCCGCTCGAAAGCGGCCAAAGCGTCCTCATGCCGGCCGGCGTCGCGCAGCGCATTGCCCAGGCCGTACCAGAAATCCGCCAGACCAGGTTCGGCTTCGGTCGCCGCGGTATGGGCCGCGATGGCGTCGTCAATGCGGCCGAGGGCGAGGAGCGCCGCGCCCAGATTGGCCTGCGCGGCGGCGGAGGGTTCCTGGGCGACCGAACGGCGCAGCAACGATTCGGCTTCCTCGGCGCGGCCTTGTTGGAGGCGCAGCACGCCGAGATACAGCAGCGCCGGGGCATGCCGGGGTTCGGCGGCGATGACGGCGGCATAGGTGCGCGCGGCTTCCAGCAATCGGCCGGCGCGATGCAACGTGAGGCCGGTGTCGAAGTCGGGTTCGGCGGTCAGGAGCATAGGGTCGATCCGTGCTGGTGGGGACAAAAGACACTGTAGCGGATCGGCCTGTCCCCGTCAGCAGCGCGTCAGGGTGCGCCGGACGATCCTATTGAGCTGATTTGCGGTGGGTCCCAACGAGCCGCCAATCGCCAACACCGCCGTGCCCGGGACAAGCCGGCGGATGACGGCGGACTATCGTCATATGGCAGATTTTAGAGGGACCCCAACGGGCCGCCAATCTGAAACCGCGTCACCCCCGGGCTTGTCCCGGGGACCAAGCTTACCGCCAATGCCGCGATTGGCCCCCGCGATAAGCCCCGGGGATGACGCGTGTTATCCCAAATATGCCCTATGCGATGGCCCCGGGGGATGAAGGACACGATCGCACATATGCCAGATGCACGCGTCCTCGCTGCGTGTGCGGCCCGGATTGCGTCCAGACCGCTCACGGGTCTGGGCCTCAGGCGGCCTTGCGGCGGCGGAACCCGGCGATCCCGGCCAGACCGGCGCCGAGCAAAGCGATGCTGGCGGGTTCTGGGGCGGGGTTAGAAGAATGGAGCGTATATGTAGCCCCCTGGAAGCCGCCACGGTTTGCGATACTGTCCGTGCCATAGAACGAATTTACGCCTTGATGGTTCAGCTCCAATGTCGGGCAAAGCTGATTGGTATTGCTGGTAAGTACAAGTAGGTTTGCATTCGTTATATATCCGCTTTTTACCGAGAATGTGTTAGCGAGAATTCTATGACTCCCCGCGAACATATCGAATGGAAGCGATGCGGAGCCGAGGCCGTAGGATGCGCTGGTGATAACCACATCGGTCGCCGCCGATTGGCCGCTTGAAGCCAATCCGAAAATCTCCCCGGTCACGGTGGCGTTGGGGCCTTCGCTGAAGGAGAAGTCGAAGTTGAGCGCATAGGCGCTTTGAACCTGCGTGGTCGCGGCCACGGCAATGGCCGATAGGATGATTTTACGCACGATCCGGCCACCTTCTGTTGATTATGGATTAAATCTTCGGCAGTTTGGCTTGGCTGTCAACCGGGGTTCTCCCGCGTCGCAAAATATACGGACCTATGGGCTTAAGCCGCGATGCCGGGCCGGGCGGTCCTGTCCGCCGCGGATGGTATCGACCGTCCCGGCCGGTTCCAGACCCGCGGTTTCAGGCCACTGCGGTGCCAAAATCCCATATCATACTAATACTGCTTGACGTTGACGTACTGGCCGCGCCCTCCCGTCAAGGCGGGCCTATGGGCGGACCATGGCGGTGTTATTGACCCACCTACGTCAATCATTATGCGGACTGGTATCAGATCAGAGGGATATGACCGCGCGCGGCCGAATCGAGCCGGCCGCGGCGATTCTGTGGCGACCACGGGAGGGCGACGATCGCACCACGATAGCGGAAATGCGGGTGCCACCCGCCTTGCGGACTCGTATCAGGCGGCCTTGCGGCGGCGGAACCCGGCGATCCCGGCCAGACCGGCGCCGAGCAAAGCGATGCTGGCTGGTTCGGGTGCTTCGACCAGCGTGAACGTCACCAAATTCTGCCCGCGGTTCCCAGTCGTGACCCGGAAACTAGTGCCACCCGCAGTGCCATAGGTCGACAGCCAATTATATCCGAACGTATGCAGAGATAGCCATGCGTTACGAGAAACAGTACCGATTGACGAGAGCAACTTATGGCCCCTGAAATTGGCGTAGGTCACCGCACTCCCGGTTACCGAAAAGGAATTTCTTACGATGACGTTTGCACCTGCAAACATATCAATAGGATAGGATTGTCCGCCGCCCAGAGGGAAACCACTTGTTACGACAATGTCTGTGGCAGATGAATAAGTGCCGTTTATAAGACCGAATACCTCCCCGGTAACGACATCGCCCCCATTGCCCGTAAATGTAAAATCAAAATTCAGCGCATAGGCAGTTTGGACCTGAGTGGTAGCGGCCACGGCAATGGCCGATAGGATAATCTTACGCATTTTTAGAGCGACCCCTGCGTGACTGGAATCGCAGGTTTGCACTGATCGGGGTTCCGGCGCGGGTGCGTTATGTGAGTCAAAGGCGTCCGGCATCTACCCGGAGGTTCCGATGGCATGGCGACATGGCGCAGCCTACTCGCAA
>CAIXEA010000102.1 GCA_903918315.1 uncultured Acetobacteraceae bacterium
GCCTGACAAATCTGGTTCGAAACGCGGCACGGCAAGCATCGGCGAGGCGCGCGGTTTATTATTTCGGTATGACACCATATGACCCGGGCGGGCGCTTGGGCTGGGCCAGGATGAATAAGATGGGCTAGTAAGCGTTGCGCATGCCGAGCACCACGAACACCGTGCGCCAGACAATCGCCAGATCGAGCGTCAGCGACCAGTGCGCGATATACTCCAGGTCGCTTTCCAGCCGGCGGACCAGCTTTTGCTCGGTATCCGTCTCCCCCCGCCAGCCGCGGACCTGCGCCAGGCCGGTCAGCCCTGGTTTGACCTGGTGGCGTTCGGGGTAGCGGGCGGCGATGTCCTCGAACAACCGCCCCCCCGCCGTGGTGCCCGGCGCGTGCGGGCGGGGCCCGACCACCGACATGTCCCCGCGCAGGACATTGGCGAACTGTGGCCACTCATCGAGCGAAGTCTGGCGCAGCCAGCGTCCCACGCGGGTGACCCTGGGGTCGTGCCGGGTGGCCTGGCGCAGCCCTGGCGGAGCCGGATCGTCATGCCCGCCCGGCGGAGCCGGATCGTCCAGCATGGTCCGGAATTTCAGCATCCCGAATGGCCGCCCGTGCAGCCCGATGCGTTGTTGGCGGAAGAAGATCGGGCCCGGGCTGTCCAGCCGGATCGCCAGCGCGATCCAGGGCAGCAGGCCGGCGAGGATCAACAGCCCCGTCAGGGCCAGCACGATATCCAGGCCGCGCTTGGCCAGCGCGTCCCATCGTCGCGGACGTGGAATCGCGGGCCGGGAAATCGCCTCGGCTGTCGCCCGGGAAATCGGATGAAACCCGGCCCCTTCGGGCGCGAGCATCCGGTCGCTGATGTCGCCATGATAGTCGAACATGCCCTCACCACGTGTAAAATGCGCGATGAAGCAAGTGTTGGTTGCAAATGATTAGGAAAAGGTTAACCGCACATACGGCAGTATTCTGGTCTCGAAATATATTTTCCAATCTCCGCCGGACAGAAGAACATACAACGAATAGAGTGGCCCTGGCGCATCGTGCGCGTCAGCGAAACACCATCCGCCGCGACAGGTGGAAATTCAGTCCCAGTCCCACGAGCGCGCCGGCGGCGGTTGCGAGCACCGGCTCCCGCGCCGCGCTGGGCAGGCTATAGATCATGAGCGCATAGGTGCCGCGGTTGAGGATGAAGCCCGCGAGATTGGCCACCAGATAGCGGGCCCATTGCTTGTGAGCGGCGCCGTTCCCCTGACCGCGGAAGGTCCAGAACCGGTTGAGCAGCCAGTTGAACGTTGCCGCGGTGCCATAGGCGGCGATACCGGCGCCATAGAGCCCCAGCCAGCCGCGCAGCGCGTAAACCGTCGCGGTATCGACCACCAGGCCGGCGACGCCGACAAATCCGAACCGGATGAACTGCGCCAGCAGGGCGATCCGCCCGGTGGTGCCGAACGCGCGAAAACGGGGCGGCAGGCGATCAACCAGACGAACCAGGATGGATTGCATCGGCGAGGCGCTCCGTGGGTGCGTGCGCCTTATATAGGACGCGATCAGGCGCGCCACTCCGGGGGGCCCTTTTTCAATCGAGGCTGGCCTTTCACGCCCAGGTGAGGCACGCTGGTACCGCACTGGGTCTGGGACGGTGCCAAAGGTTCAATCAGCGGATACAGGGGCCATTCAACTCATGCAGCGTCGTGCATTCTTGAAGACTGCGGCGGTAGGCGCCGTCGCGGGCAGCGGGCTTTCGGCCCCGAATCTGGCCCGGGCGGCAAACAGCAAAGTCCTGCGATTCGTTCCGCAGGCCAATCTGGCCAATCTCGACCCGATCTGGACCACGCAATACGTGGTGCGCAACGGTGCGCTGCTGATCTGGGACACGTTGTATGGGGTCAACGACCAACTGGTGCCGCAGCCGCAGATGGTCGAAGGCCACGAGGTCACCCCTGATTTCAAGACCTGGACCTTCAAGCTGCGCGCCGGCCTCAAATTCCATGACGGCGAACCGGTGCGGTCCAGGGATGTGATCGCCAGCATCCAGCGCTGGATGGTGCGTGATGCGACCATGGGTCAGGTCATCAAGAAGCGCCTGGACGCGTTGGAGGCCGTGGACGACAGCACCTTCCGCTTCCGCCTGAACGCCCCCTATCCCAAGATGTTGTTCGCGCTCGGCAAAAGCAGCACCCCCTGCCTGTTCATCATGCCCGAGCGGATCGCCGCGACCGATCCGTTCAAACAGATCAGCGACTATGTCGGCTCCGGCCCCATGCGGTTCATGAAAGATGAATGGGTTCCGGGCGCCAAGGCCAGCTTCAGCCGGTTCGATGGCTACAGCCCGCGCAGTGAGAAGGCCAACTGGATGGCCGGCGGCAAGCGCATCAATTTCGACCGCATCGAATGGCAGATCGTGCCCGATGGCGCCACCGCCGGTGCCGCGCTGGAAAACGGGGAGGTTGATTGGTGGGAAACACCTTTGCCCGACCTCGTACCCTTGCTCCGCAAATCGCCAGGGGTCGCGGTCGATATCGCCGATCCGCTGGGCAATATCGGGTCACTGCGGCTCAATCACCTGCATCCCCCGTTCAATGACGTGCGGGCGCGCCGCGCCCTGCAAATCGCGCTGAGCCAGGCGGACTATATGCAGGCGGTCGTCGGGTCCGATGACTCGCTTTGGAAGACCGTGCCGGGCTATTTCACGCCCGATACCCCGCTGTACAGCGAATTGGGCGGGGAACCGTTGAAGGGCCCGCGCGATTACGACCTCGCCAAAAAGCTGCTGGCCGAGGCGGGTTACAAGGGCGAACCCATCGTTCTTCTGGTCGCGACCGATGTCGCCATCACCAAGGCGCAGGGCGACGTGACGGCGGATCTGCTCAAGCGTATCGGCATGAACGTGCAATACGCCGCGCTGGACTGGGGCACCGTCGGCCAGCGCCGCGCCAAGAAGGAACCACCGGCCGAAGGCGGCTGGAACATCTTCCACACCTGGCATGCCGGCGCCGACTGCGTGAATCCGGCCCCCTATATCGCCCTCAATTGCAGCGGCGAAACCGCGTGGTTCGGCTGGCCCAAGTCCGATCTGGTGCAGGAAAAGATCGGCGCCTGGTATGACGCGCCCGATCTGGCCGCCGAAAAGACCGCGGTCGCGGAGATCAACAAGGCGGCGATGGAGCACGTGGTTTACGTGCCAACCGGATTCTTTAAGGTGAACCAGGCCTGGCGCAAGAACCTGTCCGGCATCGTCAAGGCGCCGTTCCCGGTGTTCTGGGACGTGACTAAGACCTGAGCGGAGTAGCCACCTTATGTTCGCCTACATTATCCGCCGTGTCGTGGCGACCATCCCGGTGGTCCTGCTCGTGGCGCTGTTCGTCTTCAGCCTGCTGTATCTCGCGCCGGGCGACCCGGCGGCGATCATCGCCGGCGATCAGGCGACCCCGGCCGATGTCGAGCGGATTCGCGCCTCGCTCGGCCTGGATCGTCCCTTCGTCATCCGCTTCGCGGATTGGCTGTGGCAGGTGCTGAACGGCAATCTGGGGGTGTCGATCTTCACCAACCTGCCGGTCAGCCACATGATCGCGCAACGGATCGAGCCCACGGTGTCGCTGATGCTGCTGACCCTGGTGCTGTCGCTGTCCACCGCCATTCCGATGGGGGTGATCGCGGCCTGGAAGCACGGCACGATCATCGATCGCGCGGTCATGATGACGGCGGTGTTCGGCTTTTCCACGCCGGTCTTCGTGGTGGGTTATCTGCTGGCCTATGTGTTCGCGCTGTATCTGGATTGGCTGCCGGTGCAGGGGTTCACGTCCATCTCCGCGGGGTTGTTGCCGTTCCTGCGCAATCTGATCCTGCCGGCGACCGCGCTGGGACTGGTCTATATGGCGCTGATCGCGCGCATCACGCGGGCTACGATGCTGGATGTGCTGTCGCAGGATTACGTGCGCACGGCGAAGGCCAAGGGCGTTGGCCAGCGTGGGGTGCTGTTTATCCATGCGCTGAAGAACGCCGCCGTGCCCATCGTCACCATCGTCGGTATCGGTTTCGCCGCCCTCATCGGCGGTGCGGTGGTGACCGAAAGCGTGTTCGCCATCCCCGGCCTCGGCCGGCTCACGGTGGATGCCATCCTGCGGCGCGATTACCCGGTCATTCAGGGCGTCGTGTTGATGTTCAGTTTCGTCTATGTGCTCGTCAATCTGGGGGTAGACCTGCTCTACACCCTGTTCGATCCGAGGATCCGGTATTGAGCGATACCTCTCTTCACGGGGCCTATGTGGCCGCGACCGTGCTACCCGAAATCCTGCCCACGCCCAAGGAGCGGGGTCGGATCATGGGATTCGTGCATCGGCATCCGACCATCGTCATCGGCGGCGTGCTGGTGCTGATCATGGTGCTGATCGCCATTCTGGCACCCTGGCTGTTCACCAAGGACCCGACCTCGCTGGCGCCGTCCAAGCGCACGCGGGAACCCTCGGCGCTGTATTGGTTCGGCACCGATATGCTGGGCCGGGACGTCTATTCGCGGGTGCTCTATGGCGCGCGGGTGTCGTTGACGGTCGGGTTCTCGGTCGCGTGCTGCGCCGGCATCCTGGGCACCACCATCGGCCTGATCTCCGGCTTCACCCGCCGGATCGATGCGATCGTGATGCGGGCGATGGATGGGCTGATGTCGATCCCGCAAATCCTGCTCGCCATCGCGCTGATGGCGCTGACCCGGGCCTCGGTGCAGAACGTGATCATCGCCATCAGCATCACCGAAACGCCGCGTGTCTGCCGCCTGGTCCGCGGTGTGGTGCTGTCCCTGCGCGAACAGCCCTATGTCGAGGCGGCGATCGCGTCGGGCACCAAGGTGCCGGTGATCATCTGGAAGCATATTCTGCCGAACACGCTGGCGCCGCTGATGGTGCAGGCGACGTTCATCTGCGCCTCGGCGATGATCACCGAAGCGACGCTGTCCTTCATCGGGGCCGGCACGCCGCCGATCATTCCGAGCTGGGGCAATATCATGGCGGAGGGGCGGGCGCTCTGGCAGGTGAAGCCATACATCGTCTTCTTCCCGGCGATCTTCCTGTCCATCACCGTGCTCGCGGTGAACCTGCTGGGCGATGGTCTGCGCGACGCGCTGGACCCGCGGCTGGCCAAGCGGCTGTAAAATCATGGCACTTCTTGAAGTCGAAAACCTCCAGACGCATTTCGCCACGCCCGATGGGGTGGTGCGCGCGGTCAATGGGTTGTCATTCCACGTCGATGCCGGCGAAACCCTCGCGATCGTGGGTGAATCCGGATGCGGCAAATCGGTCACCTCCATGTCGGTGCTGCGGCTGATCGCCGAACCGCCGGGCAAGATCGCGGGCCAGATCCGGTTCCAGGGCACGAACCTGCTCGACCTCAGCGAGCCGGAGATGCGCCGGATCCGCGGCAACGCGATCTCGATGATCTTCCAGGAGCCGATGACCAGCCTCAATCCGGTGCTGACCGTCGGCAAGCAGATCGGGGAGACGGTGCAACTGCACCAGGGCATGAGCGCCCGCGATGCCGAGGCCAAGGCGGTGGAAATGCTGACCCTCGTCGGCATTCCCGCCCCCGGGCGCCGGGTCAGGGAATATCCGCATCAGCTCTCCGGCGGCATGCGCCAGCGCGTGATGATCGCCATGGCGCTGGCCTGCAACCCCAAGCTGCTGATCGCCGACGAACCGACGACGGCGCTGGACGTGACCATTCAGGCCCAGATCCTCGACCTCATGCGCGACCTCAAGACGCGCCTGGGTTCGGCCATCATGTTGATCACCCATGATCTGGGCGTGGTCGCGGAAATGGCGGAGCGGGTGGTCGTGATGTATGCCGGCCGCAAGGTCGAGGAAGCGCCGGTGCGTGAGATCTTCGCCCGCCCGCTGCATCCCTATACCCGCGGCCTGATTGGCGCCGTGCCCATGCTGGGTTCTTCGCTGGTCGATGGGCCGCGCGGCCGCCTGGCCGAAATTCCCGGGCTGGTGCCCAGCCTGCGCAAGCCGATCATTGGCTGCGCCTTCGCCGGGCGCTGCGGTTCGGCAACCGATCTCTGCCGCACCGTTGCCCCCGCCATTGAACTGAAGGCGCCCGAACACTCGGTTGCCTGCCACTTCGCCGAACGCCGGATGGCCGCATGAACACCACCCGACCGTTGCTTGAGGTCAAGGGCCTCAAGAAGTACTTCCCGATCACTGGCGGCCTGTTCGGTCAGACCACCGCCAAGGTCTATGCCGTCGATGGCGTCAGCTTCGATATCCAGCGCGGCGAAACCCTGTCGCTGGTGGGCGAGTCCGGCTGTGGCAAGTCCACCGTCGGCAAGTCGCTGCTGCGCCTCTATGATGTCACCGACGGGGAAGTGTACCTCGACGGCCAGCGCATCGATAACATGCCGGCGAGCAAGCTGCGGCCCATCCGCCAGCGCATGCAGGTGGTGTTCCAGGACCCGTTCAGCAGCCTGAACCCGCGTATGAAGATCCGCGACATCCTGGGTGAGCCGCTGACCAATTTCGGCCTGGTGAAGAACAACGCCGATCTGCGGGAGAAAGTCTCGCTGCTGATGGACAAGGTGCAGTTGCCGCGCGACGCGATCGACCGGTTCCCGCACGAATTCTCCGGCGGCCAGCGCCAGCGCATCGGCATCGCCCGCGCTTTGGCACCCGGCGCGGACCTCATCATCTGCGATGAGGCCGTGTCCGCGCTTGACGTGTCCGTCAAGGCGCAGATCATCAACCTGCTGGTCGATCTGCAGGATGAACTCGGCCTCGCGCTGCTGTTCATCAGCCACGATCTGGCGACGGTGGAGCATCTGACGCATCGCGTCGCCGTCATGTACCTCGGCAAAATCGTTGAGCTGACCGATCGGCGGACGCTGTTTTCCAAGCCCCACCATCCTTATACCAAAGCACTGCTTTCGGCGGTGCCGGTGCCGGATCCGACCGCGCCGCGCAATCGGGTGATCCTGACCGGCGACGTGCCGAGCCCGATCAACCCGCCGTCGGGATGTCGGTTCCACACGCGCTGCCCGCTGGTGCACGACCGCTGCCGCACGGAAGAGCCGCAACTGCGGACGGTGGGGGAGGGTCATACATCCGCATGCCATCTCACCCATGCGCCGGGCGAGCTTGTGATGGGTTGATCGCTCCGGCGTCAGCCCGCTTTGGCTGATCGCTCCGGCGTCAGCCCGGCTGCAAGGCCGCCCGCAGATCCCGCCAGCTCACGCATTCACCGCCAATTTCGGTGGTGAAGAAGTCGTAGAATTCCTCGAGCCAGCGCAGGAACGCCTCCAGGTCGGCCTGGGTGCGGACGTAAGGGGTGTTGCCGGGCTCGAGTGACGGGCTGTGGTAGGTCAGCACGAACACCTTGTGCCCCTCGGTCTTCATATGCCGAACCAGCCGCTTGGCTTCCTCGATCTGGATCCCTTCCGGTGTCAGGCGGATGCGCTCCATGAGCCCAAGCCGCGCCAGCACCGAGGTCACGCCCGTCCGTTCGGCTGTTTTGCCGAAGGGATCGAACCGATTGGGCAGCCGCACGCCGGCCGCATGCCCCACCAGCGATGAGGTGATCGGCATCTCCAGCAAGCTGCGATCGGTATCCAGCCAGAACGGGGTGACGGAGAATTCCCGGAAATCCGCCCCGTGCTGCGCGCTGTAGTTCCAATGCGGCATGATGCTGGTATCGGCCTGATAGCCGAGATGTTTGAGGATTTCGGCCGTGTTGGGCCCGGCGCCGCAGCGCCCGGCCCGGTACAGCCGCGGCCGGGTGCCAAACGCTGTCTCCAAAGCCTCCGTCAGGGCAGCGAGCTTGGAATATTCCACCACCATTGGCAGGTTGCCGGGGTAGCTGTTGCGGACCGAAATCTCCTCGATGAAAGGCGGTGTGACCCAGGGATGCAACTGGGCCCCGATTTCGCACAGATTGTCGCGCAGCAGTTCGATCAGCGGCGCCCGCCCGTCATCCTGGGAGGCAACGGGGTAATCGACGAGGTAAACCGGGACGACGCCAAAGTGTTCGAACACACGATGCGCCCGATGCTGGTGGCGCATGGAGGTGACTTTCGAAGCCGAGCTGTCGAAGGGGCCGCTCCAATCGAAGTCCTCCTCGGCGTCAATCGTTGTCACCAGCATGGGCCGCTGCAGGGTTTCGATGGGCGCCCTCACATGGAACCGGCGGTCGAGCACCGAAGCGGTGCGAACATCGGTCCAGTATGGCCACTCTTCGTTGGGCACGATGGGGCTGCTGGAATCCGTGAGCGCCGCGTCCGGCTGGCCGGCGGATGATGCGCCCGTTTTGGTCCACTGCGTGAAGGTCCGCTTGGCATCCAGCAGACCAACCGGCAGTCGCGATGCCAGATAGCGCAGGGCATTATCGGTACTGGGTTCCGCTTTCACGGTCTGCCACAGCAAGTCCCGCGCGATCGGCAGTTTCCGGTCGTGCAACGCCTGGCGGCCGAATTGCGCGCATAGCTGGGCGCGTTTGCGATTGACCATCGCTGCCGGCAGCTTCAGCCGGACCTCCAGATCATCCAGATTGAACAGCGAGGCCTTCATCAGCCGTTCCAGGTTGGATGAAATGCCGGTGCCCTGGGTGTAATGGGCCAGAATATGGGGGCAGGTGACGATGCGCCAGCCGGCGGACACCAGCCGCAGCCAGAGATTGTAATCCTCGACCGAGATCAGCGCGGGTTCTTCGTTGAATCCGCCCAGGGTCTCAAACAAGGAGCGCCGGATCATGACCGAGGCGGTGCCGATCCAATTATGGGCCCAGAGGTCATCGAAGCTCAATTCGGCGGGCGGACGTTCGATGCGATGATCGTACAGGCAATGGACCAGGCCCACATCGGGCGCGTTGGTGAAACCCATCTGCACTTCGGTCTTGTGCGGAAACCACCAATCATCCGCATCCAGCAGCGCCAGCCATTCCCCGGTTGCCATGCGGGCCCCCAGGTTGCGGGCACTGGCGGGGCCACCATTGGGCTTGCGGATGACCTTGACCGGTGATCCATAGCGTTCCGCGACGTCGGCTGTGTTGTCTTTTGAGCCGTCGTCGATGACGAAGATCTCCTGCACCGGCACGGTTTGGGCCAGAACGCTGTCGATCGCGCGTGTCAGCTGTTCCCCCATGTTGTAGGCGGGGATGATGACGCTCACGGTGGGGTGGCTCATGCCGCGACCCGATACCTGAAATGGGCGCGAGGCCGCGTATCGGCCGCCCCCTGCGTCGGCGCCAGCTTCCAGTGTCGCAAAGCAATCATAAGGCGTTCTTACGTGATGGCACGGTCACCGGGCAAGCATGCAGCCGTTGCCTCTGGCCTTGACCCTGAATTGTCCCGCATGGTAGCCGGCGGGCACAAAATCGGGGGAGCGATGCGAAGGGAGGGGACGGTTTTCGGGCGATTTTCGTCAGCCGGGATAGTGCGGATAACAACAATGACACATGCGTTTGAGACCCTGAGCAACGCCTCCGTCCTGCTGTTCGAGAATGGAAAACCGCTGCTCGCCACTGATCCGTGGCTGTTCGGGTCATGCTATTTTGGCAGTTGGGCGCTCGATCATCCGCTGACCGGCGAACAGCTCGACCTCTATCAGCACACGCCCTATTTCTGGATCTCGCACGGTCACCCCGATCATCTGCATCATGACTCACTGGCGGCCTTACCGCGTGGCCGGAAAATGCTGCTGCCCGATCATTATAATTCCGAGATCGCCGACAGCCTGCGGGAAGCCGGGTTCGACGTTACCATATTACGATATCGTGAATGGTTTCCCTTATCCCCGACCGTCCGGATCATGTGCATCGATAACATGAACCAGGATGGCATCCTGTTGATCGAGGCCGGCGGCAGCCTGATCGTCAACCTCAATGATTCGCCGTTGTGCGGGGAGTCGCGGTTCATCCGCGATATCGTCAAAGCCCACCAGCGGGATAAGACCTATCTGCTGGCGCTGTGTGCCATCGATGCGGATATGTTCAATTTCGTCGACGCGCAGGGGCAATCCCTCGCCGGCCCCCCGGATGAGCGTAAGCGGGGCATGATCTGGCGCACCGCGCGCATCGCCGAGGGGCTTGGCGTCGGCAGCTTCTGCGTCTCATCCTCACAACACATTTACGTACGCTCTGATTCCGTCTGGGCCAATCCCTATCGGGTCACCTGGGGCGATATTCAGGCTCATTGGCACCGGCCCGCCATCCGGATCATCGAACCCTTCGTGACCGTCGATCTGGACACCGGCACCGTCGTCAGAAACCACCCGGCCCAGACCTCCGATGTCAGCCAGATCACGGATACGACCGCCTCGGACGACTGGTCTGAAACCCTCAGCGCCGAGGAGTGGGTGCAGGTCGAAACCTTCATGCGTAAATTCGAACTCGTTCGGCGTTATATTGATTTCGTTATATTTACCGTCGGCGGTGAATCCCGCCAGATCGACATCAATCCCGCCCATGCGGCGCCGGCCGCGAAGCGGCGCGGGATCGAATTCATCGTGCCGCGGGCGTCGCTGCTCGAAACTGTGACCTGGGGTTACTTCGACGATCTGCTCATCGGCAACTTCATGAAAACCCGGCTCATCAACACCCAGCTCTATCCCCGTTTCACGCCCCTGGTGGCCAAGATCGGCGGCAACGCCAAGGTCTTCACCGCGGCCGAATACCGCCGCTTCCTGGGCCGGTATTTCCGGCGCAACCCGATTGGCACCGCGACAACGCTGCTGACGATCGAGTTCGATCAGGTCTGGCTGCCATGGATCCGGCGTGTCGCGGAGGGAATTGGGGTGAAAAGGCCCTTGAAATACGTCTATCGGAAATTTCTGGGCGATCCGGTCACCACCAGCGCGGGATCCTAGGCGGGTGGGCCTCTCCCGGCGTGATACGATTGTTTCTAAGTCCACCCTGATCGGACCCGCGCATGTCTGATGACACCGATTCCGGCTCGCGTGTCACGCCCGTCCCCGGATGGGCGCGGCAGGATAGCGTGTTGCTTGCGGTCCTGCTGATCCTCTCGCTGCTCCTGTACAGCCCGCTTGCCTGGCGCCTCGCGCAGGGCGTGTACCTGAATTATTACAATCTGGCGTTCGATTTTGATCCGATCCGGACGGTCGATGCCCTCACCACCACGCCCCCCGATTTCCTGAACGTCAAGCACCCGTTGTTCGTGTTGCTGCGGCCGCTGGCCTGGCCGTTGCTCTGGTTGGGCTGCACGGGGCGGGAGGCCGCGGCCCTGCTGCTGTCGGGCTTCGGCGCGGTCACGGTGGCACTGTGTTTCGTGTTTTTGCGTCAGGCCCGGATTGAGCGGCCGATCGCGAGCGCGCTGACGGTGTTGTTCATCGTCAGCGGCGCGCAGATTTTCACGGCGATCATCGCGGAGACCTATGGCGTCGCCAGTTTCACCATCGTGCTCACCTGGGTGATCGCGCAGGCGCGACTGCGCGATCCCAGCCGGTTTCGCATCCTCCGTTACGTCGCGGGCGTGGCGACATTCGGAACCACTCTGACCAATGTCATGCAGACCGCCATCGCGGAGTTTGTCGTCGCGTGGCGGCACTTGCGGTTCAGCCGGGCATTCCGGCCCTGCATCCTGTTCGGCGTCATCCTTGGCGGTGTGATCGCGGTTCTCGCCACGGCGGTTTGGTATCATGATCTGCTGGATGAGTTGCGTGATCCCGTGCTCGCCCTGAAGCACATCTTTTGGCAACAAACCAAGGGGCCGGTCACAGGGCCCGGGCAGGTGTTGCTGACCTTCTTCACCTATTCCTTCGTCTCCCCCGGCTACAGCTGGTTGATGCTGCCCGAGGGCATCAACATGCGCGATTTCCGCGATTACATTTATCCACCGGCCGGTTTCATCACGGCGCCGCTCTGGCTGGTGTTCTGCGCGGTCGGGACGGTGGCCGGTCTGATGCACCGGCGCTACCGCGTGATCGCCGCCGCCATCGCGGTGGCGTTGCTCTGTAACCTGCTGTTTCATATGCGGTTTCAATTTCGCGGTAGCCTGTATCTCTATGCCGCGCATATGCACTTCCTGGTCTTCGCCTTGGCCTGTGGCCTGGCGCCCTGGCTGCGGTGCGCCCGCTGGCCGGGCAAGGCTTATCTGGCCGTGGTCGTTCTGCTCGCGGTCATGATCGGGGCCAATAATCTGCCGGTGGCATCGGTTTTCGCTGAAAGTTTCGACACGGTGGATCTGTCCTGTGTCGCCCCCTGCACGGACAAGGTTGGCCAGTGAACACGCATGAAACAGTGGGTCCGTCGCCGTTGCCGCTCTGTGTGGACCTCGATGGCACGCTCATCCGGTCCGACATGCTGCATGAAGGCCTGTGCGCCTTGGCCACAAGTCCCGGCATTCTGTCCGCCGTGGCGGCCCTGCGGCATGGCCGCGCGGCCTTCAAGGCGGAGGTTGCCGCCCGCGCTCCGGTCGATCCTGAATATCTGCCTTACAACGAGGCGCTGCTGACCTGGCTGCGGGCGCAGAAAAGCGCCGGGCGCCGGCTCGTGCTCGCAACCGCGGCGGATCGCGCCGTGGCGGTGGCGATCGCCGAGCATCTGGGCCTGTTTGATGAGGTGATCGCCAGTGACGGGGTGCGGAATCTCAAAGGCCCCGCCAAGGCCGCCGCGTTGGTCGAGCGGTTCGGCGCAAAAGGCTTCTGCTATGCCGGGAATGCCAGCAGCGACCTGCCGATATGGCGGGAAGCGGCGACGGCGGTCGTTGTCAACGCGCCGGCCGGGGTTCTGGCGCAGGTCACCCGCGCCATGCCAATCGAGCTGACGATCATGGATCAGCCGGCCCTCGCCACGGAGATGGTGCGGGCGATGCGGCCGCATCAATGGGTCAAGAATATCCTGGTATTCGTGCCGATTCTCACCGCGCATGCCCTGACGCAGGCGGGCGCCTGGATCGGGGGCCTGATCATGTTCGCTGCGTTCTGCTGCACGGCGTCGGGCATCTACCTGATCAATGATCTCGTCGACATTTCGGTTGACCGGGCCCATCCCAAAAAGCGCCTGCGCCCCTTCGCGCGGGGGGCGATTGCCTTGCCGATCGGGGCGATGGCGGCGGTGGTGATGGTGGCGGCCGGGTTGGGCCTGGCCATGTTCGGTCATGTCACACTCATCATTCTTGCTTATGCCGCGATGTCGATTGGCTATTCCTTCTTCCTCAAGCAGTTGCCTCTGGTGGATGTGTTCATCCTGGCCGGCCTTTACACGATCCGCCTGTTCGGCGGCGGGGAGGCGACCGGCCACCATCTGAGCCATTGGTTGCTGGGCTTCTCGATCTTCCTGTTTCTCAGTCTGGCCCTGCTGAAGCGGGTTGAGGAGATGATGAGCATGCGCGCCTCCGGCCGCACGCAATCCGGGCGCCGGGGCTATGGGCCCGCCGATACGCCGATTTTGCAGACCTTCGGTGTCGCCGCCGCCTTCGCGTCGAGCATCGTACTCGCGCTGTTCGTTCAGAATGAGGCGACAGCCCAGCGATACGCATCACCCAATATCCTCGGGCTGATCGTGCCGCTGATTCTGTTCTGGCTTTGCCGGATGTGGCTTGCCGGCGCGCGGGGCTATATGCACCACGATCCGATCGTCTATGCGGTTAAGGACCGTATCTCCTGGGCGATTGGGGCGGCGGTGGTGGTGGTGGTGATCGTGGCTCAATCTTTCACAATGTCATTGGGTTAGGGGCCGAATCAATCATGCCGATCGGCGTTCTCGGGTTGATTTTGGTCAGCGTCAGCATGTCGGCGGTGGCGCAGGTGCTGTTCAAATTCGGCATGTCGTCCGCCGCGGTGCGGGCGGCCATCGCCAAGGGCCAGGGGGTGGATGTCCTCCTCGCCGTCGGGCTCAGCCCGGGCGTGCTCGGCGGCCTGGCGCTTTATGGGCTTGGCACCGTGCTGTGGCTGGCGGTTCTGTCGCGCACGGAGGTGTCCCAGGCCTATCCGTTTGTCGGCCTGGGTTTCGTCTTCACCGCCTTGATCGGGTATTGGTTTTTTGGCGATGCGCTCGGTCCGGCCAGGCTCGGGGGGATCGCCTTGGTGATGGCCGGAATCGCCTTGGTCGCCCGTAGCTGATCCGCGATAGCCCCCCAACGCCGGCACACAGCCTGCTCAGACCAAACGAACCAACCGCCCGATGCGCCGTATCCCGTGTCCGACCGCGGTGAGCGCGGTGCGCTCCACCCCCGCCGGACGCCCCGAGGCGAACCACAGCACCAGCAGCGAGAGGACATACACCGCCGCCCCAGACGCGGATCGTTCGACCATATCGGCGGCCATATCGAGGGAGCCAGGGGACGGCGTGGGCGTCCAGGCCCAGCCCGCCCATGCAAGCGCCAGGACCATCGCCCCGCAGGCCAGCGACGTGCGCCACAGGCGGACCAGCAAGGCCCCGGCTGTGATGCGCAACCCATGCGCGGTCAGTGCGAGGATCAGCAACTGATCGACCGCGGTGGAGATGCACAGCGCGATCGCCCCCCCCACCAGCCCATGGGTATGCACCAGCACCACCAGCAGCGGCACCCGCAACGCCACCGAAACCGCCAACAGGGAGAAATTGGTGCGTAGCCGGCCGGCGGCGGTATTGAAACTGGCGGCGACGGTGCCAAACACCGACAATGTGCCAACGATCGCCAGAATTTGCACGATCGGAATGACGCTGATCCACCGCTCCCCCAGCATCAGATGCACCACCGGATCGGCTACCAGCGAAATGCCCACACCAGCCGGCATCACCACCATCAAGGCAGCCTCGATGACATTCAGAAACAGCGACCGCGGGTCCTTGTCATCATGGTTCAGCAGCACGAACGCTGAAAACAGCGTCCGGTTCAGCGGTTCGACGATCTCGGTGATCGGCAACGCCCCAATTTCCTGCCCGACCGAAAAGCTGGCGACATCGGCGGTGGTCATTTGTTGGCCGATGACGAAATTATCGGCCCGATCCCGGATCTGGAGCGCAAGGGTCACCGCCCAGCTCCAGATGGAAAAGCCGATCAGGCTGCGCCAGGCGCGCAGCGTGAAGCCGGGACGATAGGGGGACATGATGTAGCTTTGGACCAGGCGCACAATCCGCGTGATCATGATGCCGGCGACCAAGGCCCAGTAACTGTGCCAGATCCAGGCGCTGGCGATCGTCACGCCCACCCCGATGATCCGGCCCACCACCTGCAGGTGGAATTCTTTCTGGAACGTCATGTGGCGGCGGAAATCGACGACGCCGATATTCTCCAACGCGGTGATCATCGTCCCCAGCGCCAGCATCAGCAGCACGATCGCCAGCCGGGGCTCGTTGAAAAACGCCGCCGCCGGCCAGGCGCCGCCCGCGATGATCAGCGCCGTCACGAGGCCCCGCACCACGCCGATGCCAAAGGCGGAATCGTAGGTATCGCGATCGGGGGACGGCATCCGCAGCAGCGCATCCGGCACGCCGAGCGCCGACAGGGCATCCACCGTATTGGCAAAGGCGGTTGCCAGCGCGATCAGGCCGAAATCCGACGGGTCGAGCAGACGCACCAGCACCAGCGTGCTGACCAGGCCGAGATTGCGGGTGGCCACCCGCCACGCGATCACCCAGCCCATGCCATTGGCAATGCGCCGGGTCATCGATCGCCCTTCAGGGGCGTTGTCTGTCATGTCAGCACACGAAGGCGTGGGTTGCGGATCAGGCCCAGGCGTCCGGGTTGCCTCAACGGGATGCGTGCGCCGCCCGCTCTTCGGATTCCGTGACCACCTGGCGGAAATAGGCGGCGGCCTTCAGCAGTCCATCATCCAGGGCCACTTTTGGCTCCCATCCAAGGATATCGCGCGCGAGGGTGATATCCGGGCACCGTTGCATCGGATCATCCTGCGGCAGGGGCCGGTGGACGATCTTGGAGGCGGAACCGGTCAGCCGGATCACCCGTTCCGCGAGTTCGCGTACGGGGATTTCATGCGGATTGCCGATATTGATCGGCCCTGTGATGTCCGGTCCGGTCGCCATCAGGCGCATCAGGCCATCGATCAGGTCATCGACATAGCAGAAGGCGCGGGTCTGCCCGCCGTCGCCGTACAGAGTGATGTCCTGGCCACGCAGCGATTGCACGATGAAATTCGACACCACGCGCCCGTCATTGGGATGCATGCGCGGCCCGTAGGTATTGAAGATGCGCGCGACCTTGATCTGGGTCTTGTGCTGGCGGTGGTAGTCGAAAAACAGGGTCTCGGCGCAGCGCTTGCCCTCATCATAACAGGCGCGGGGGCCGAGGGTGTTGACGTTGCCCCGGTAATCCTCGGTCTGCGGATGCACGGTGGGATCGCCATAGACCTCACTGGTGGAGGCCTGCAGGATCTTGGCGCCGATGCGCTTGGCGAGGCCGAGCATGTTGATCGCGCCGATGACGCTGGTCTTGGTGGTCTGCACCGGGTCGAACTGGTAGTGAACCGGGGAGGCCGGGCAGGCGAGATTGTAAATCTCGTCCACTTCCACATACAGCGGGAAGGTCACGTCATGGCGCATCGCCTCAAAATGCGGGTCGTTCAGCAGATGGGCGATATTGTCTTTACGGCCGGTAAAATAATTGTCGACACACAGCACGTCGGCGCCTTCGCGCAGCAGCCGTTCGCAGAGATGGGAGCCGAGGAAGCCCGCCCCGCCCGTTACCAAAACACGCTTACGAGTCAACGACATCAGGAAAACCCTATCGGAGCAGCCGCTGGCAAACTGTCAAATATGCGCTGCCGAGGCAAGGGATAAGCATGTGGCGCGATCAGCCGGCGGCCCGAAATCGCGCGGCCGCAACCCGGCATGCAGCCAAAGAATCAAGGAGTAGATGTCGTAGACCGGCAGACCAAGCTCGGCCTGGATCGCATGCGCATAAGGCGGCATGTTCGTGCATTCCAGCACGATCGCGCCGATATCGGGGTGGGCGGCGGCCAGCCGCCGCGCGGCATCCAGAATGTCCTGCGCCGCGAGGGCGACATCCATGTCCTGCTTCTCACCCAGGATCAGCACGCGAAAGAATTCCCGCCCGGCTTCGGTGCCCTCGATCGGGGTATCCAGCGGCACACCGGCCGCCGCCAGATGCCGCGGCGTCAATGAGCCGGCGGACACGCTGACGATTCCCACCCGTTTCCCCGGCGGCAAGGTGGCCTGAACCCAGGGAACCTGCATCAGGGAACTGGTTGCCACCGGCACATTCACATGCGCGGCCAGCTCTTTTTGAAAAAGCGCCAGGAAGCCGCAATTGGTGGTGATCGCCTCCGCCCCCTGCGCGACCAGATCGGCCG
Source organism: uncultured Acetobacteraceae bacterium (assembly GCA_903918315.1). GTDB lineage: Bacteria > Pseudomonadota > Alphaproteobacteria > Acetobacterales > Acetobacteraceae > Rhodopila. The sequence goes on from CAIXEA010000102.1 coordinate 17,240, forward strand.
CCGCGACCAGGAAATCCTGCAACAGCCCGGCCGCGCCGCCCAGCACCACCTTTTCCGGGCTGGCCCCCGTCACCACGCGATACATCACCGGGAACGGCCAGGTGGTGGCGTTGCCCATGTCGCCGGGAATCCGGGGGAACCGCGCCTCCAGCATCAGAATGCCCAGAGGGGCGCCGTAAACGGCTTTGCCGCCTTTCGCGATGGTGCTCATGTGACTAGTTTGCCCCAATTCACAAACCAATCCAGGAGAATTCGCGATGGCCGATCGGCCCTATAACCAAGCCGACCTTGACGTGCTGGCGCAGTGGGACACGCCGACGATCTGCAATGGGTTGGAGATCACCAATCCCGAGCGCCGGTCCTTCGGCTACACCACCGAACCGATGGTGTGCATCGACCCCAAGGCGAAGCCGATCGTCGGCGTGGCGCGGGTGGGGATGATCCGCTCGACCGAACCGCCGCGGGGCAAGGTCACCGAACGCGCCGACTGGTACGACTATGTCGCGCGCGTCGACCTGCCGACCATCGCGGTGTTGCAGGATATCGATGGCCGCATGGGCTATGGCGCGTACTGGGGCGAAGTGCAGTCGACCATCCACAAGGCGCTGGGCTCCATCGGCTGCGTGACCAATGGCTCATTCCGCGACCTCGACGCCTGGGCGCCGGGCTATCAGATGATCGGCGGGCGCGTCGGCCCCAGCCATGCCCATGTGCATATGGTCGATTTCGGCAAGCCGGTGAATATTTTCGGCATGCAGGCTGGCCATGACGACGTGATCCACGCCGACTTCCACGGCGCGGTGGTGATCCCCGCCGACGCGGTGCGCAAGCTGCCGGCGGCGATCGACCTGATTTCGCGGCGGGAGAAGGTGATTCTGGACGTCTGCCGGGCGGCGGATTTCTCCCCCGCGAAGCTGCGCGACGCGTTGAAGCGCTCAGGCGAAATTCACTAAACCGCTGGCATCCCGCGGCGTCGTCACGCCCTCCCGCAGTGGGAGGGCGTGATGGGTCTCACTCATGGATCGACGAGCGCGGCCGCCTTGACCACCCGGTCAACAAACGCCCCGGCGCTCCCGAGATAATTCCGCGGGTCGATCAGCGTCTCGATCGCCGCCCGATCCAGACGGGACGCCACCGCCGGCTCGCGTTCCAATGCATCGGCCAGCGAAATCCGTTCTGATAGCGCGACGTCGCAGGCATGTTTCACGATATGATGCGATTCCAACCGCCCGAGCATGGGCGCGAGGCCCATCATCACGGCTTCCGACACGATCAAACCGTGGGTGATATCCAGATTGGCGCGCATCCGCGCCGCATCCACCACCATGCCCTCCGCAATCACGCGCGCGTGCTTCAGCGCCCCATGCGTCAGCACGAAACATTGCGGCAGGGCCAAGGCCTCCCCCTGCCAGGGGCCGGTCGCGCGTTCGTGGTCCTGCGCCATCGCGCCGAGCATCACCGGCACCAGCGCCTGCACCGTGCGGGTCGCGGCCAGGATATATTCGGCCGCGATCGGGTTGCGCTTCTGCGGCATGGTGGACGACGCGCCGCGCCCGGCGATGTAGGGTTCGGTGACCTCCGCCACTTCCGTCTGCGCCAGCAAGGTGATGTCGGTGGCGATCTTGGCGAGGCTGCCGCAGACCACCCCCAGATAGGCGACCGTTTCGGCCATCGCGTCGCGGCAGACATGCCAGGGCGCGGCGGGGGCGGTCAGGCCGAGTTCGGCCGCCAATGCCTCCATCACCGCGATGCCCTGATCGCCCAGGCTGGCCAGGGTGCCGGCGGCGCCGCCGAATTCGATCTGCTCCACCCGCGGGCGCAGTTGGGCGAGGCGTGGCAGGTGATGCAGGAAGGGTTGCGCCCAGATGGCGCATTTCAGGCCGAATGTGGTGGGCAAAGCCTGTTGCAGATGGGTGCGCCCGGCCATGACGGTGTCGCGATGGGTCTCGGCCTGCTGGACCAAAGCCCGCAGGATAGCGCGCAGCTCGGTCTCGATCAGGTCCAGGCCCGCCCGTACCTGTAGCACAGTCGCGCTGTCCATGATGTCCTGGGTGGTCGCGCCCCAGTGGCTCCAGGCCCCGGCCTCCCCGGCGGCTGCCGACAGGCCGGTGACGAGGCCGATGACGGGGTAGCCGACATTGGCGGCGCTGGCGGCGAGGTCCTCGGTGCGCAGGTTCTCGATCCGGGCGGCGGCGGCGATGGCTTGCGCGGCGTCGGCCGGAATGAGCCCGAGGCGCCCTTGAACCCGGGCCAGAGCTGCTTCCACATCCAGCATGCGCTGGAAATAGGCGGTTTCCGAGAACACCGCGCGCATCGCGTCGGTGCCGTAGAGGGTGCCCAGAATAGGGCCGTCAGCGGGATTGATGGGCATGATATCCAATTTATACGTGTCGTCGCATGACCGGTCCGGCCCATTCAGACGTCGAGGAACACCGTTTCGTTGTCCCCTTGCAGCCGGATATCCAGCCGCCACACGCCCGTCGCTTCCGGCACCGCGATCAGGGTGGCGCGCTGCGCCGGGTCCTCGATCGACACCAGCAGCGGGTCGGTTTCGTTCAGCGGCTCGTGCTGGAAATAGGCGCGGGTGACCAGATGGTGCATCAACCCGCGTGACAGGATGCAAACCGCGATATGCGGCGCCTGCTGCGTGTTGCCCCGCCCGGCCACCGGGCCGGGTTTCAGCGTGGTCAGGCGAAAGGCGCCGGTCGCGTCGGTATTGGCGCGGCCCCAGCCCGGGAAGGTATCGGATTGCGGTGGATCGGTCTGCCAGATCTCGATGCAGGCGTCGGAGCAGGGGGCGCCGTCGCCATCCAGCACCCGCCCGGTCAGCACGATCCGCTCCCCCTCCGCTCCGAACCGGGTCAGGTCGGCCAAGGCTTTGTCTTCAATGATGTGCCAGTACGGACCGATGGTCTGGCTCGCGGTGGTGAAACCCATGGCTCAGCCCTCCATCGGGGTGGCGCCGCGCCCGCGCAGCACGACATCGAAGCGATAGCCGAGCGCGAAGTCCGGCTGGGTGATGGCCAGATCGAAGTTGGCGATCAGCCGGTTGCGAGCCGCCACGTCGGGGGTGCTGTTGAAGATGGGGTCGAAGGGCAGCAGCGGATCGCCCGGAAAATACATCTGGGTGATCAGCCGGGTCGCGAAGGCGGGGCCGAAAAACGAGAAATGGATATGCGTCGGCCGCCACGCGTTGCGATGGTTGGGCCAGGGATAGGCGCCGGGACGGATGGTCAGGAACGAGTAGTTCCCATCCGCATCGGTGAACACGCGTCCGTCGCCGTGGAAGTTCGGGTCAGCCGGGGCGTCGTGCTGATCCGCCGGATGATCGTAGCGCCCGCTCGCGCCGGCCTGCCAGATCTCGACCATCGTATGCGGCACCGGCCGTCCATCCTCATCGAGGATGCGCCCGGCCACGACAATCCGTTCGCCCAACGCGGCCTGGCCGTTGGTGCTTTTGGTCATATCCGCCATCACGGGGAAATGCCGTTCCGAGAAGCGCGGCCCGGTTGTTTCGGTGATGGTCTGCGGCATCGGGTGGCGCGCGCGCAGCGGGTGGCGTTTGGCGGTGCCGCGATAGTCAGGCACATCCAACGGCGGCTGGGTCCCAGCCGCATACGGGCGGAAATCACTGTTCATAAGGGACGTCCCATTCAGTCCGAACGATTAGCCTTTGGTGGCGAGCGCCTTAACCTCTTCCATTGCTTCGGTGAAGCGCTGATTCAGCAGCGCGATCGCTTCGGCGTTGGAGCGTTGGATCAGGTCACCCATCTCTTTCATATTGGCGACCGCGTGTTCATAGGCTTGCTTCAGCAATTCGGCCTGCTTGGCGGCCTTGGCCTGCGGCGCCTCCGGCAGCGCGATGGAGCGCATGGCCTCCGTCATTTCCGCCATGCCGGTCTGCATGATCTCCATATGCCGGCGGGCCACGGCCTGGGCGCCTTCAAGGGCCACTTTATTGGCGGCGGTGATGGCTTCCATGTTGCGGCGATTGGCCGCGACGAAGGCTTCCATATCCGGCATCGCGGGTATCTTCATGCTCGCGAACAACTTCGTGAATTCGCTGAAATCGGGCAGTGAGGTCGGACCGATGGCCATGGCTGGCTCCTATGCTTGATGCCAATGGCAACCTAGGCACCGGTGCAGGGGAACTCAAGCACTTCCAGCCGGTTGGGGGCGGGCGAAGAAGGACGGCCATGACCATTGCATCCCTTTCCCCGATCGCCCTGGCCGCGGCGGATTGACGGCGCGCGCGAACCTCGCCACAGGAGTCCCATGGCCGAGTTTCTGAGCGTTGATCCGATCGCCGTCCCGCATGGATTCTTCACCCGGCTGGGTGGCGTGTCGAGCGGGCCGTTCGCCAGCCTGAATTGCAGCCTGTCCGGCGCGGACGCGCGGGAGGCGGTCCTGGAAAATCGGGCCCGCGCCGCGCGCGCGCTCGGCGCGGAGCCCGATGCCTTGCTCGGTCTGACCCAGGTGCATGGCCATGATGTCCTGACCGTCACCGAACCCTGGCCCGCCGGGGCAGGGGGGCGCGCTGACGCCATGGTGACCGATCGGCCCGGTGTCGCGCTCGGGATCGTCACGGCCGATTGCGCGCCGGTCCTGTTCGCCGACACCCAGGCCGGCGTCATCGGCGCGGCCCATGCCGGGTGGCGCGGCGCGGTATCCGGGGTCATCGAACAGACCCTCGCCGCCATGATCGCCCTCGGCGCCCGGGCGGAGCACATCGCCGCCGCCGTCGGGCCCTGCATCGCCCAGCCATCCTACGAGGTCGGACCGGATCTGCGGGACGCCGTCCTGAGCCAAGGGTCTGCTCAGGCGGAGAGCGGCGCGGCGTTCTTCGCGCCAGGCCGGCGGGAGGATCGCTGGCAGTTCGACCTCCCCGGCTATTGCGCCATGCGGTTGCGGACCGCCGGTGTCGGCTCCATCGCGGTGACCGGGGTGGATACGCTCACGGATGATACGCGCTTCTTCAGCCATCGCCGCCGCACCCTCGCCGGGGGCGGGCCGATCGGGCACCAGATTTCGGTGATTGTACTTGGTTGAGGACCGGTTTGTTCTGCAAGGCCTGTTGCGCCTCGCTGTCATGTGCCTCGGCCTGGCGGCCTGCGGCGATCTGCCCACACCGTTCAAAGGCAATCCCGGCGCGACGGCGATGCGTCTGGCGCAGCCGCCCCCACCGCTGCTCGCCGTCGTGCCAGCGGTTGATCCCGCCTTGCCCGCGCCCGTGCGGGCCGCATTGGGCGGGCTGCTCGCGGCCGAACTCCAGAAAATCGATGTGCCCGCCCAGGCCAAAGTGGCGCAGAAAACCGAATGGCACCTGGTCACCCGCGCCGAACACCGCGACGGCGCGGTCGTGCCCATCTTCATCGTGCGTGACCCCGCGGGGGCGGACCAGGGGATGATCGAAGGCACACCCGTGCCAGATGCGGTCGTGGCAACCTCTGGCGCGGATCTCGGTGGCACCATCGCGCTCGACGCCGCGCCAAAAGTCTCTGCCCTGCTGACCAATATCCGTATCGGCCGCGACAAGGCCGATCCCACCAGCCTCTATAATCGCCCGGCCAAGGCTTTCGTTGCCGAGGTTACAGGGGCCCCCGGCGATGGAAACCAGGCCCTGACCCGCCAGCTTCGGGCCCGGTTGGACGGATATGGTCTGGTCCTGCAGCCCGCCAGCGCCGGCGCTGATTTTGAGGTCCGGGGCGATGTCAGCCTGGCGCCGGAGCCCAAGGGACGGCAGCGAATCGAAATCGTCTGGACGGTGCTGAACGGCAAAGGCGACGAGCGCGGCAAGGTCGTGCAGTTGAACGAAATTCCAGCCGGCAGTCTGGACCACTATTGGGGCGATGTCGCGGTGGTCGTGGGCGCGGAGGCGGCGGGCGGAATCGCCGACGTGATCGCCAAGCAATCCGGCCGCACCAACGCGCCCGTTCAAGCCGCGGCGGAGACCCCGGCTGCGGCACCTGCGGAATCGCCGGCGGAGGTGGCCGGGACTGAACCCCTTCCCGAACCGCCCCGCCCCCCGGCTACGCCGCCGCCCCGCCCCAAAAAGAAGCGGGCCGGCGGGTAATATCCGTTAGGGCGCGCGAACCTCCTCGTTCAACGCCGCCTCATAGACCCGGATCATCGAGGTCGAATCATCCGGCCCCATGCCCATGCCGCGCGCCATGCGCATCAGGTTCAGCACCTGCGGCGCGATCATGCCCGGCACCCCCACCTCATCGGCCAGTTCCATCGCCAGGCGCAGGTCCTTGTGCGCCAGGTCCAGGGCGAAGGTGGGGGCGAAATTGCCGGCCAGGGCCTTGGTCGCCATATTCGCATAGCCCGACGACATGCCGCTGGCGTTGCGGATGACCGCGTCGAGCTTGTGCAGATCGATGCCGGATCGCTTGCCCATCATCAACGCCTCCGCCGCCGCGGCGGAGTTGCAGAAGGCGAGCATGTTGTTGATCAACTTCGCGACCGAGCCGAAACCGACTTCGCCCAGATGGATGACCTCCCCGCTGAAGGATTTCAGCAGCGGCAGATTTTGCTCGAACACCGCTTCGTCACCACCGACCATGATGACGATCGTGCCGGCCGCCGCGCGCGCCGTGCCGCCGGACACCGGGGCTTCCAGCATCGCAATGCCCTTGGCCTTCATGCCGTCATTCACCCGTTTGGCGGTGGCGGGGGAATTGGTCGAAAGGTCGATGAACACAGTGCCAGGGCGGGCGTTCTGCGCGATGCCGCCGTCACCGAGCGTGACCTGCTCGACGATTTTCGGCAGCGGCAAGGATGTGATGACCACATCGCAGCCGGCCGCCACATCGGCGACCGACGCGCCGGACGACGCGCCGAGTTCGGTGCAGGCCTTCACCGCGTCGGGATTGAGATCGAACACGACCACTTCATGGTTCGTGTTCTTGATGATATTGCGGCACATGGGCCCGCCCATGTTGCCCACGCCGATAAACCCAACCTTCATGCGCTATGTCCTCCGTCAGACGCCGGACGATCCGGCTTGGGCGGAGTGTGCCTGACAAGCCGCGCGGAGTCAGGGGGCTGGGCGAACCAAGCGGGGGCAAGGGGACCAAGGTCCGCCTGGATTCGCGCCACGAGATTTTGCCTTATTTTCCATCACTTGACCAAATGATTGATCCAGTGAGTCACTGGCGCGTGGTTATTGCATAATAAGGGCACAATCAATACGTATGCCTAGGTATTCTCACGAAATAACAACATAGGGCGAGATAGCAATAATGAGCCGCGGCCATTGCAGGATATTGCGTTTCCACCGGACGCCGGTGGTTGCGGCCGCAACGGCTCGCCGTCGGACGATATCACAATGAGTATGCAATATCAGTGCGATGTCGACGCACTTCCAGGTGGCCAGATTCGGCCGGCAAGCAGAGATTGTTTGGGGGTGCAGGGCGTTGCCTGGCGATACGTTCCGCGCTTGCGGGAAACGGAATCGCGGGCATGCCTTTCAAGACGGATCAGAGCCGTATCAGACCGGCTCTGAAGGCGCTGATCCCCCCATCACACAGAGCGTGACGGGGGGATGAATCCTGGATTCAGCCAGCGGCGCGGCGGCTGGTCGTCGCGGCCGGCTTCTTTTCGCCGGTGGCTGCCTTGGTCATGATGGTCTTGATATCACGCAGAAAAGCGGAACCCTTGGGGGTCTTCTGCACAAGAATGCTCCGGCGGTCCGCCGGGTCGGTCTTGCGACGGGCCAGATCGAATTCGCCCAGACGATCGAGCGCGCGAGTAATCGCCGGCTTCGAAACGTCAAGCTCAGCGGCGAGGCCGCGCACGGTGTGGCCGCCTTCGACCAGATAGCAGGTCAGGAAGACCGCGAGCTGACGCGCGGTCAGGTCAGGACCGTCACGACGGACGAGTGATACGACGGTGCTGCGCAGAAGGTCGACCTGCGAATCGGTTGCGGAAGGAGCGGTTGCCATTTTGTTTGCCTTTCATATTAGCCGCCGGACCGCGACTAATGACGTGGAAGCGCATCTAATCGGGTGACAGTCGCAAGTCAAGCTTATTGCGGATGAGTAGATGTATCATCCCTGCGAGGCGCACAGACGCGCCTTCACAGTGGCAAAAATCGCCCGTAAACCCTGCGATTCTCCCCCTGCGGGGCGGCCCGGACGGGCCTGATCGTTCCATGCGTACAGATCGAGATGAATCCACGGAATAGTAGTTGTGACAAAGTGTTTCAAGAAAAGCGCGGCGGTGATCGCCCCCGCCTGTGGTTGCGACGAGACATTATTTAGGTCCGCGATTGGACTTTTCAACCACGCCGCATACCCCTCCCACAGCGGCAGGCGCCACATCGGTTCATGCATCATCGTGGCAAATTGTAACAAGTTGTCCGACCAGGCGTCGTCATTGCAGAAAACCGGCACCAAATCCGGCCCGACAGCCACCCGCGCCGCGCCCGTCAGGGTCGCGCAATCCAGCAGCAGGGCGGGCGATTCGTCTGACGCCTCCGACAACAGGTCGCACAGCACCAGCCGCCCCTCGGCGTCGGTATTGCCGATCTCAACGGTGAGTCCGGAACGGGTGCGGACGATGTCGAGCGGGCGCATCGCGGAGCCCGAAACGGCGTTCTCCACGCACCCGATTCGGGTGGTCACCCGCAACGGCAGGTCCGCGTCCATGATCATGCGCATCAGACCGAGCACATGCGCGGCGCCCCCCATATCTTTTTTCATCCGCAACATGCCCGCGGATGGTTTCAGATCGTAGCCACCGCTGTCGAAGCACACGCCCTTGCCGCACAGCGAGAGCAGCGGCGACGTCTCGGTCGCCTGGCTGCCGCGCCAACGCAGCGTCACCACCCGGCCGGGCCGGGCGGAGCCCCGCGCAACCGCGGCCACGGTGGGATAAAGGCGCTCCAGATCCGCGCCCTCGACGATCGTCACCGCCGCCCCATGACGCGCACCCAGTGCGGCCGCGAAATCGCCAAGCTCGACCGGGCCCAGGGCGTTCGAGGGTGTATTGATCAGGTCGCGCACCATCCCCATGGCCGCCGCCTGCGACAGGGCGGCGTGCTGATCCCCGGTCAGGACCAGCCGCGCGGGGGCGCGTTCATGCGCCTTGAATGCGGTGTAACGATACGCCCCGAGGCAAAAGCCCAGCGTGGCCTGATCCATGGCAAAGTCGCCGGGTTGGATCTGCCACGCCGATGCTGCCGGCAACCGGGTCGCCAGGCCACCGAATGCGAACGGCGATCGATCCGAACCCAGTCCGAGCACTGCCCCCGCGATGCCCTCCGGTCCTGGCAGGACGATCAGCTCCTGCGCCTTGGCGGCGAAGCCCTGGCCTGTCAGGAAGGCGGCTTGCGGCGCCGGGAGCGTGTCCAGGAACCCCGCCAGCCCATCCGGCCGAATGGCATACAGGGGCCACGCCCCCTCACTGGAATCGGCGAGGCAATCGAAGGTCTGGTCCAGCATGCGGGGCTCTCCGGTCAAAAATCTGTCACGCAATCGACTTTTGCCGTGCCCGCCGGGGCCGCGCTAGCCCATCTTATTCATCGCATGGCAGGGATTCGCGAACGGACATGGCGCAAACATATGGAATCGTTCAGTGATTGGTTGCTTACACCCACACCGAACGCCGGACATAATCCGCCATGCCCGCCACCGATGAGGATAC
>CAIXEA010000103.1 GCA_903918315.1 uncultured Acetobacteraceae bacterium
CATCCTGCGAGCCATGGCGAACCGCACCGTCGAAACCTTGTGGGCCGCACTCGGGAAGATCGCCGACATGGTTGCGCCCCAAGAGTGCAGCAATTTCATCGCTCATGCCGGATACAGACAGTCAGCCTGAAAATGCTCTAATTGTCGGCACAGCTGCGATGCGCGCCTATCGGGCGTTGCACGAGAACGCTCCGACTTCTCGACGCGGTGTGCTTCCGTCTCTCTTTAGAGCGTAAGCATTCGATGAACGCGGAATTCCTCGGGATTGAGCCAATCAGCTCTTAGCGGGGGTTGGGCGGCTGGAACCGCCCAAGCCGCACAGTGGGTGCTGTGCACGGATAAACCGCCCCGCTCCTCCGGCCGGAGGTGGGGCTATCTGGAACGCCAAGCCCATGGAGTCGAGTCTTATTGCGACCCGCCCGGTGATACCTGTCGCCCCCTACCTTGGTGGCAAGAGGAACCTGGCCAAAACCATCATCCAACGCCTGGCGCTCATGCCCCATGAGACCTATGCCGAGGCCTTTGTCGGTATGGGTGGGGTCTTCCTCCGGCGGCCGTTCAAGGCGCGCGGGGAGGTCATCAATGACATCAGCCAGGATGTGACGACCTTGTTTCGGGTGCTCCAACGCCACTATGTAGCCTTCCTGGATATGCTGAAGTGGCAGATCACTAGCCGGGTTGAGTTCGAGCGCCTAGTGGCAGAGAACCCGGACACATTGACCGATATGGAACGGGCCGGGCGGTTCCTTTACCTCCAGCGCACGGCCTTCGGTGGGAAGATCGCGGGGCGGAATTTCGGTGTCAGCTTGGACGGCCGCAGTGCCCGGTTCGATATCACCAAGCTCGCAACAGTCTTGGAGGATGTCCACGAACGCCTCGCGGGTGTGGTGATCGAGCGGCTGCCGTGGCAGGCGTTCCTGGCCCGCTACGACCGCCCGACGACGCTGTTCTATCTCGACCCGCCCTACTACGGGTCCGAGGGCGACTACGGCCCGAGGGTCTTCGGCCGTCCCGATTTCGAGGCATTGGCAGCGGCGCTGGCTGCCCTGAAAGGGGCATTCATGCTGTCGCTGAATGACCGGCCAGAAGTCCGGTCGATCTTCTCGAGGTTCCAGATTGAGGCGGTCGAGACGACCTATAGCGTGTCGTCTGCCCGCTCTGGACGCTTCGCGGAGGTGCTTATCACAAAAGCGTCTTAGGGGCGTCTGAGAGGCCTTTTAGGCGGCGCTTAGAGGGGCTGAAAGTGTTCCAGAATCAAGTGGCAGCCACTCTAAAAACAAGTGGCCCCCTACAGCGGCTGAGTTCGATCGCCTGGCCAATGACCTCAACCGCACCGAGCACGGGATGCGGCACGGTGCGGGTGATGCCGAGATGCTTCACCTGCGGGTCATCAAAGACCTCATTCATCTTATAGATCGGGCCGGAGGGCACGCCGGCCTTGTTCAAGGCCTCGATCCAGTCGGCCGAGGTCCGGCCCTTGGTGATCGCCTCGATCTCCGCGTTCAGGGCGTCGCGGTTGTCTGAGCGCGCCTTGGCGGTGGCATAGAGCGGATGGGTGGCGAGATCCGGACGGCCCAGCGCCTCGCAGCAACGGCGGTAGATGTCGTTGCCGGCGGCGGCGATGTTGATATAGCCGTCGGCGGTCTGGAACACGCCGGTGGGGATGCTGGTGGGGTGGTTGTTGCCCGCCTGTTCCGGCACCTCCCGCCCGATGGTCCAGCGCGCGGCCTGGAAGTCCAGCATGGCGATCTGGGCGCCCAGCAGGGACGACTGCACCCATTGGCCGAGGCCGGACTGCTCCCGCTCCAGCAGCGCCACCAGAATGCCCATGGCCGCGAAGATGCCCGCTGTCAGATCCGCCACGGGGATGCCGACGCGCACCGGGCCCTGGCCGGGCAGGCCTGTGATCGACATCAGCCCGCCCATGCCCTGCGCGATCTGGTCGAAACCCGGCCGATCACGGTAGGGCCCGTCCTGGCCGAAGCCCGAGATGCTGGCATAGACCAGCTGCGGGTTGATCGCCTTCAGGCTTTCGTAATCCACGCCGAGGCGGAATTTCACGTCCGGGCGATAATTCTCCACCACCACGTCGGACTGCGCGACCAGGCGCTTGAGGATATCCAACCCCTCCGGCGACTTCAGATTGAGCGTCAGGCTGCGCTTGTTGCGGTGCAGGTTTTGGAAGTCCGGGCCATGCCGTTCGCCGCCGAGACCGGCGTCGCCGTCGGGTGACTCGATCTTGATCACATCGGCGCCCCAATCGGCGAGCTGGCGCACCGCCGTGGGGCCGGCGCGCACGCGGGTCAGATCGATTACCTTGAAGCGGGCGAGGGGGCCTGCGGTCATTGTGCGTAACTCAATGCGGTTACACACGGTTTCGCACGAAACGCGGCCATCGTCGAGGTCAGGCCGGCTTGCTCGCCCGCAGGGAGAAGGCCAAGGGTAGCCATGGCCGATCGGGCCAACGGTAGAGACCGTCGCCGGTGGGGAGGAGGGTGTCGAACATCGGCCAGGGAATGACATCGTGCTCGTGGAACTGGTCGATCCGCAGGCCGGCGCTGATCAGGCCGGTCAGAATATCGCTGAGCGGGTGCAACCACTCATGCGTGCGGGTGGCCGTCAGCCGGGCCTTTGAGTCGGCATAGTCGTCCTCCCGGTCCTCGATCATCGGCGCGCGGGCGAGGTAAGGCATGAACCAGCCCGGCATGCCATCCGGTGTCTTTGTTCTGGAATCAAAGACATAGGCGGCGGGATGCGCTTCCGCCAGGGCCAGCCAGCCACCCGGTTTCAGGAAATATGCAATGATCCGCGCCCAGCCCGCCATATCCGGCAGCCAGCACAGCGCGCCCCAGGATACAAAGACCCGGTCGAAGCCGGCCTGGGGCAGGGCCGCCAGGCTGGGCGTCTGATAGACGTCGGACAGCACGAACAGGGCTTTGTCCTGCAGCCCCAGGGCATCCGCGAGGTTTTTTGCCTCGGCGATCGCGGGGGCGGAGAAGTCGACACCCGTGACCTGGGCGCCATGCTGCGCCAAAATGAGCGTGTCCATGCCAAAATGGCATTGAAGATGCAGGATTGTCTGCCCCGCGACCGGCCCCAGCACAGCCGCGGTGATGGCGCCCAGCTGCGCGGTCCCGGCGCGCAACCTTGTTTGGTCATACATCTCCGTTGAGGCAACGTGGAGCGGGACGCGTTCGTCCCAGTTGGCGCGGTTGCGGACCAGCCACTCCGGTTCTCTCATCCGCCGCGCTCGCGCGTTTTGACCGCCTGCCAGCCGGCCTCCATCGCATCGAGCGACGCGCCTTTCAGGCTTTGCCCCCGGCTTTCAAAACTCTGTTCCATCGCATTGAAACGGCGGGAGAATTTGTCATTGGCATGACGCAGGCAGGCTTCCGGGTCCAGGTTCAATTTCCGGGCGAGGTTGGCCAGCACGAACAGCATGTCGCCGACTTCGTCCATCAGCCGCGCCGGGTCCGCGCCCGGCAATTCGGCTTTAAGCTCCGCGACTTCCTCGTCGAGCTTGTCCAGCACGGCCTCGGCGTTGGGCCAGTCGAAACCGACACGGGCGGCCCGGTTGGTGATCTTGGCGGCACGCGTCAAAGCGGGCAGGGCGAGTGGAACCCCCGCGAGGGTGCCGGTTTCCCGCCGCGCGGCGCGTTCGGTGGCCTTCTGCGCCTCCCACGCCGCGGTCTGGGCGGCGGCGTCGCGGGCCGCGGCATCGCCGAAGACATGCGGATGGCGGCGAATCATTTTGTCCGAAATGGCCTTGGCGACATCGGCAAAGGCGAAATGGCCGGCTTCTTCGGCCATGCGGGCATGATAGACGACCTGGAACAGCAGATCGCCGAGTTCGTCCGGCAGCGCGGTCAGGTCGTGCTGGGCGATGGCGTCGGCGACCTCATAGGCTTCCTCGATCGTATAAGGCGCGATGGTCGCGAAGGTCTGGAGCTTATCCCAGGGGCAGCCCGTGTCCGGGTCGCGCAAGGCGGCCATGATGTCGATCAGACGGCGGAGTTCGGCTTCGGGGGATGGTATCGGCATAATTTGCGGATAGGGGATGGCGGCGGGCCAGGCAAGGAAATCCGCGAAGGCGCGGCGCGCCGTTGCGCACGTCTGAATGCCGCAGAAGGAATATTATGTTAACTGGTGTGGATGGCAGGACGTCACGCCTCGAGCACCATCCCGTCAAACCCGGCTTCCACACCCGGCGGCAGATGGGCGCGCATCCAGGCCCAGTCCATGCTCGTGCCCATATGCGTCAGAACCGTCCGCCGCGGCCGCAAGCGCGCGACCCATTCCAGCACGCGGGGTAAATGCGCGTGGGTCCAGTGCGGCTCATCGCGCAGGAAGCAATCCACCACCCAGGTCTCCACGCCCGCCAGCGCCGCGAACGCGGCTTCGTCCAGGCTCACCACATCGGTCGAATAGCCGAACCCACCGATACGCAGGCCCAGCGTTTCCAGCTTGCCGTGATCCTGGCTGAACAGCCGGACATCCAGCCCGGCCGCATGCACCACCGATCCAGCCTCGGCCGCGGCCCCGACCAGCACGGGCCGGTAAAATCCCGGCGGTTGCCAGGGCTTGAAGGCATAGGCGAAGCGCCGGGTGATCTCATCCAACGTGCGTTGGGTGGCGAAGGCATCGAGCGGCCGGTTAGCGATCCGGTTCAGGATCCGGATGTCATCGATCCCGGCGATATGGTCTGCGTGGGCATGGGTAAACAGCACCGCGTCGATGCCGGTGATCCGGCAATCAATGATCTGATTGCGCAAATCAGGTGAGGCATCGACCAGAAGTCTTTGACCCCGCGCGCTTTCGATCACAATGCTCGACCGTGTGCGCCGGTTCTTCGGCTCATGCGGATCGCACGCCCCCCAGTCACCGCTGCCATCCGCGCCGCCGATCATGGGGACGCCAGCGGAGGCGCCGGTGCCGAGGAGCGTGATCTTCATGCGGCCTTCCGGAACAACCGCCGAAAGTTGGCGGTCGTCAGTTCGGCCATCGCCTCCGGCGTCATACCGCGCAGTTCCGCCAACCGTTTGGCGGTATGCGCGACCCAGGCTGGCTCATTGCGCTTGCCCCGGAATGGCACCGGCGCGAGATAGGGCGCATCGGTCTCAACGAGCAGACGATCGAGTGGAATGTCGAGCGCTATCTCTCTGAGATCCGAGGATTTTGGAAAGGTCAGAATCCCGGACAGGCTGAAATAGCCGTCCAGCTCCATGGCCGCTTCGGCCAGCGCGCGGGTGGAGCTGAAGCAGTGCAGGAGGAAATCGAAATGCCCTCCCCGCGCCCGTTCCTGGCGCAGGATCGTTGCGATATCGTCGTCCGCGTCGCGGGCATGGATGGCAAGCGGCACGCCGGCGAGGCGGGCGCCGCGGATATGGGCGCGGAAATTATCGGCCTGAATGTCGCGCGGGGCTTTGTCGTAGAAGTAATCCAACCCGGATTCACCGATCCCGATGACGCGCGGGTGTTGGGTCAATTCGGCCAGGAACTCGGGCGTGGGAATGGGCGCTTCGGCGGCGTGGTGCGGATGCACGCCGACGGTGCACCAGAGGTTGTCATAGCCTTCAATCAGGGCCGGAAGCCGTTGAGATTGCGCGATTGTGGTGCCGATGGTCACGAGCTGACCGACACCGGCCGCGGTCGCACGGGCGATCACGTCCGGCAATTCGGCCGGCGTGTAGTAATCGAGATGGCAGTGCGAATCGATCAGCATCACGCCACCGGCTCCACATAGCGGGGAAAGACCCCCTGCGGCGCCGGCAATGCCAGCCCATCCGCCAGCGGCACCGCCAGATCGGCCAGCGACCGCGCATCCGGCGCCACGCCCAGCTGATCCATCATGCGGCCGATGCTTGCGGGCATGAACGGCTGCAGCAGCGTCGCGACCACCCGGATCGTGTCCACGAGAACCCGCAGCACCACCGCCATTCTCTCGGGATCGGTCTTGCGCAACGCCCAGGGCGCCTGGCGGTCGATGTAGCCATTGGCGGAGCGGATGACTTTCCAAATCTCTTCAAGGGCTTCGTGGAAGGTCTGACGATCCATGTGCAACCGAACGATATCTGGCAGCGCGTTGGCGGCGTCCAGCAGCGCGGAGTCCTCCGGCGTCGCGTCCCCACGGGCTGGCAGCTTCCCGTCCAGGTTCTTGGCGATCAGCGACAGCGACCGCTGCGCCAGATTGCCGAGGTCATTGGCCAGCTCCACATTCATCCGGCTGATGATGGCCTGGTGGTTCAACGAGCCATCGGCGCCGAACGGCTTCTCCCGCAGCAGGAAATAGCGGATCTGGTCCAGCCCGAAGGTCTTCGCCAGCACCCGCGGTTCGACCACGTTGCCGAGGGATTTGCTCATTTTCTCCCCGTCCACCACCCACCAGCCGTGGGAGGAGATGCGGGTGGGCGGCGCAATGCCGGCGGCCATGAGGAAGGCGGGCCAGTAGACGGCGTGGAAGCGGATGATGTCCTTGCCGACGAAATGCACATCGGCCGGCCAGAAATCCCAGCGCGGCGCCGTGGTGTCGGGGAAGCCGGCGGCGGTGATGTAGTTGGTCAGCGCATCCAGCCAGACATACATCACATGTCCCGGCGCATCCGGCACCGGGATGCCCCAGTTGAACGTGGTGCGGCTGACGGACAGGTCGTTCAGCCCGCCTTTGACGAAGCTCAGGATTTCGTTCCTGCGGGAGGTTGGGGCGATAAAATCCGGATGTTGTTCATAAAATTCGAGCAGGCGATCCTGCCAGGCCGATAGCCTGAAGAAGTAGGACGGTTCCTTCACCCATTCCACCGGCGCCTTGGATTTTTCGGCGATCTTGCTGCCGTCGGGCAGCGTGACCAGCTCCCCTTCGTCGTAGAAGGCTTCGTCGCGGACCGAGTACCAGCCCTCGTAATGGCCGAGATAGATGTCGCCAGCCGCCTCGATCTTCTTCCACAGGGCGGCGCAGCTATCCTTGTGGCGCTGCTCGGTGGTGCGGATCCAATCATCGTACGACACGCCCATGGCGTCCGTCATATCCCTGAAATCCTGGGATATTGTGTCGGTATAGGCCTGTGTGTCCAGGCCGGCGGCGCGGGCCGCGGCCTCCACCTTCTGGCCATGCTCGTCGGTGCCGGTCAGGAAGAAGACGTCATAGCCGTCCATCCGCTTGAACCGCGCCAGCACGTCGGCGGCGATGGAGGTATAGGCGTGCCCGATATGCGGCGCCCCGTTCACGTAGTAGATTGGGGTTGTTATATAAAATCGCTTAGTCATGGTGTGTGTCCGGTCAGCATGCCCAGGCCGGCGACGATCGCCTGCCGCTTGTCCAGGGCGAAGCGCTCTGTGTCATCCTGTAGCTTGGTCAGCCCGTGCCACAGCTCGCCCCAGGCATCAATGGGGCGGAGCGCGACCATGCGTTCCTGCTCGGGGTCAGCCTGCCCGCGGGCGGCGGCGCGCACGGCCGATGACACCCCTGCCCGCAGCAAATCCATGAACGTCGAAAACCCGGTGTCGCTGCGCACCAGCTGGTCCGCGATCTCATAGGCTTTGGATGCGCGGACCGCCGCGATATCGGCCAGAAGGTTATCGACCAAAGCCGCAATCGCCAGACCTTCATCCTCCGCCATCATCAAGGCGCGCCCGGGGGCGCCTTCGGCGAGGGTTGCCAGCCGGGCCCGTTCGTCATCGGACAGGTTCGGCAGGTATTGGCGCAGCAGGGTGCCCATCGCCGTATCGTCCAGCGGGCCAAGGCGCAGGCGGCGGCAGCGGCTGCGGATCGTCGGCAGCAGCCGCCCCGGGGAGGAACAGACCAGCAGCAGCACCGCCCGTGGCGGCGGCTCTTCCAGCACTTTCAACAGGGCGTTGGCCGAGGCGGGGTTCATGTCCTCCGCCCCATCGATCACCACCACCCGCCAGCCGCCCTCGGCTGGGGTGAGGTGCATGAACGGCACCACCCGGCGGACGTCATCCACGGCGATGCTCGTGCGCATGCGCTTGCGCTTGGGATCGTAGGCGCGCTCGATCGTCAGCATGTCGGCGTGCGACCCGACGGCGACGCGGCGGAAGGTGGGATGGCCGGGTTCCAGCGCCAGACTCGGGCCCTCCGGCCGCCCGGCCAACAGGCGGCGGGCGAAGCGGTAGGCCAAGGTCGCCTTGCCAACACCCTCCGGCCCGGTGATCAGCCAGGCGTGATGCATCCGCCCGGCGAACATCGCGTCCAGGATCGTCGCTTCGGCGGCTTCATGACCGAGAAGCAGAGGGTTGGCACGGGGCTCGGGCGCGGACATACGGGGAGTATAACCCGACTTCGACGCGCCTGTCAGAGCCCCATCATAAAGATACCTATCAGATATCTGTTGGATTTCGAAGGGCGGGCCGCAAAAGCCTTGCCGCGCTCAGCCTGCGCGGCCGATGATCGTGCTGGCAACCGCAAGGCGAATCGGCATGACGGATTTGCACCACCTGCTGTTCGAGACCCGGGCCCGGGTCACCGACAAGGAAGTCCTCGCCACCGCGCGTCTCAATGCCTGCCTCCAGCCTTTCGCCGGGCAGGAGATCACCGACGACATCGTCCAGCGCATCGAGATCGCCATTCGCGATGAAGCCGATCGGCTGATCGCGCATGGGGTTCTGAGGGAACGCCCGGATTGGCTGGCGGTGGTGGTCCGACGGCGGCTGCATGTCGCATTCGGTGCGGCGGCGGTGCAGCAGCTCAGCAAGGAACTGCGAGCCGCCGGCGACATCTGATCAGGGGCACCGGATCATCCGGGCGCCGCCAGCAAGGCCGCGCGCGCCACCAGGAATCCCTCCACCGCCGCGACCAGCCGATCGCAGGCGGCGTCGTCGATCGGGAGGCAGAGGGTCATCATGCCGCGCCGCGCCAGCCAGATGCCGGCGGCCAGCATGTCGAAGAAGAACAGCTCCTTCAGCTTCTGATCCCCCATCGCCGCATCGGCCGGGGTGACAATCGCCCGGCGGGTCGTATGGACGGCGAGCATGGAGCCCAGCCCGGTGAACTGGAGCCGGGCGTCAACCGCGCGGCAGGCCGCGTTCAGGCGTGCCCGCAGGGCGTCACCCCGGGCGTTCAGAGCGATTGCCGCCTCGGGTGTGTAGACCTGCGTCAGCCCAGCCAGGCCGGCGGCCATGGTCAGGACGTTGTTGTTGAACGTCCCGGCATGCGCCAGCGCATCCGCGCGCCTGGGGTCGAACAGATCGATGATATCCGCCCGGCCGCCGAACGCCCCGAACGACAGGCCGCCGCCGATATACTTGCCGAGCGTCGTCAGATCCGGCCGCACCCCGCGCACCGCCTGCAGCCCGCCCGGCGCCAGGCGGGAGGTCATGACCTCATCGAGGATCATCAGCGCGCCGGTGCGCTGGGTTTCGGCCCGGATCATGTGCAGGAATTCAGGCAGCGCCGGAATACAGCCGCCGCTGCCGAGCATGGGCTCCAGCACCACCACCGACAATTCGGCCGCATGCCGGGCGATCAGGGCGCGCGTGGCCTCGCTATCGTTATAGGGCGCGACGATGTAGTCGAACGGGGCGTTGATGGGTGAGCCGCCGCCGATAAACCCCAGCACGGCGCCGTGATAGCCGCCGTCGAACACCATCACCTTGGGGCGTTTGGTGAAGATGCGCGCGACCGAAATCGCCAGCAGATTGGCCTCGGTGCCGGTATTGGCCAGGCGCACGCGCTCCAGGCCGAAGCGGGCGCAGATGGCGGCGGCGAAGCGGGCTTCGGTCCTATTGGTGGCGCCGAAGTTGATCCCGCCATCCAGCGCGCCATCGATCGCGGCGCGGATCACGGGGTGGGAATGGCCATAGATCCCGGCTGTGTATTCGCCGAGGAAGTCGATGTAGTCCCGCCCCTCCAGGTCCCAAAGCCGGTAACCCTCGGCGCGCGCCATGGCGAGGGGAAAGGGGGCGTAGTGCAGCACGCTGCGGGTGTTGCCGCCGGGCATGGCGGCGGTGGCATCGATGTAGCGGGCCAGACTGCGCGGATTCGCCGCGACATAGGATTCTTTGGCCGTGGCGAGAGCGGTCTCGATGTCGGTGTTACGCGTGGCGGTCTGGCTCATGACGCCCCTCCCCTGTGTGACCATACTGTGGCGGGGCACGGGCCTGTCATGCAACCGGCGTTGCCTCCGCTGGGTGGGACCGCTAGAGGACCGCTCTCAATCGAGGGATTCTCCACGCCATGGACCTGAAAGACCACATCCGTTCCATCCCGGATTTCCCCAAGCCGGGCATCCTGTTCTACGACGTGTCCACGCTGCTGCGTCATGAGGACGCCTGGGCGGTGGCCATGGGCCGGATGGCGCGGCTGGTGCGCGCCTTTCAGCCAGACCTGATCGCCGGCATCGAGTCACGCGGCTTCCTGGTGGCGGCCCCGCTGGCCCTGAAGCTTGGCTGCGGCTTCATCATGGTGCGTAAGACGGGCAAGCTGCCGGGCCCGACCATCGGGCTGGATTACGGCCTAGAATATGGCACCGACCGGATCGAGGTCCAGGCCGACGCCGTCTATCCCGGGCAGCGCGTGGTGGTGGTGGACGATCTGCTGGCCACCGGCGGCACCATGAACGCCGCCATCACCCTCATCCGTCAGGTCGGCGGCATCGTGCCCGCGGCCGCGGCATTGATCGAGCTGACATTCCTCAATGCCCGCGAACGGCTGGATGTGCCCTGCGAGACCTTGATCCGGTACGACGAGTAGCGTTCGGGTCCATGGACGCACCCTGGACGCCATGATGAAACCATCGGACACTGCCCCCAACGACAAACGGAGGGTGGGATGCGGTGGTGTCGTCTGGGCTTGCTGGCGATCCTGTGGGCCGGTCCGGCGGATGCGTATGAGATTTCGGTCCCCAACTACGGCAGCTCCGTGTCCGGCGTGCCCTTCGCCATCGCGCTGGAGAAAGGGTTCTTCAAGGACGAACAGGCCGATGTGACGGCGGTGCGGGCCACGGCCGGCGGCAGCGCGGATGTGCGCAACATGCTGGCCGGGGCGCTGCCCTTCGTGGAATCGTCGCTGTCCGGCGTGCTCGCCGCCGTCCGGCACGGGGCGGATCTGAAGATCATCGGCGAGTTGTCGCATACCAATGCCCAGTTTCTATGGGTCGTGCGCCGCGATTCACCCATCCGCTCGCCGGCGGATTTGAAGGGCGCCAAGATCAGCTTCACCACGCCGCAATCGACCTCCCAGGGGTTGGACGCGCTGTTGCTGGAGAAATTTGGCTTCCCGGACGGCGCCGTCAGCCTGCTCGCCACCGGCCCCTACGGCGCCGCCCTGACCGCGCTGCAAAACGACGGCGTGGCCGCCGCCATCGTGGCCGAACCGGTCTACAGCCTGAACAAGGACACGCTGCGCCCGATCGCCTGGGTGCGGGATCTGTTCCCGCCGATCAACAATGTGGTCGCGGTGACGTCGGGCAAGGTGGCGCGCGAACAGCCGGAGCAGTTGCGTGCCATTCTGCGTGCCCACCGGCGGGCGGTGCAGTTCATCGCTGCGCATCGTGACGAAGCCGCCGCCATCGCGGCGCGCGTCTACAAGCTGGATCCCGCCCTGATGCGGACGGTCATCGATGGCCTGCTCGATCAGACCGGTGCCAGCGGGATACCCTTCTGGAGCCAGGGCGAATTCTACCCGCCTGGCCTGGACGCGATGGTGGCGGCCATGCGCCTGATGGGCATGCCCGAGGCTGACACGCCGTGGCGGACCCTGGTCGATCAGGGATTCCTGCCCGATGATCTTCGACGTGACCTTGGACGATAGGACCCTCATGGACACCCTGACCCGCCAATTGGCGCAGCACGCGACGCGGCTGACCTATGCTGACATTCCCGACGCGGTCCTCATCCGTGCGCGTCAGAGCCTGGTGGATACGCTGGGCTGCGCGCTCGGCGGGCGGGACTGCGAGGCGGCGCGGATCGCCCTGTCGATCGCCGATGGGGCGGTGCCGCGGCGCGGTGCCGGGCGGGTGCTGGGAACCCATGGCCATGCGACGGCCGAGGAAGCCGCGTTCATCAACACCACCATGATCCGCTACCTCGATTTCAACGATTCCTGGCATGCAGGCCATCCCTCGGACATTCTGGGCGGCCTGCTGGCGGTCGCCGGTTCCGCCGGGGCCGACGGCAAGCGGCTGCTGAGCGCGCTGACGGTGGCCTATGAGACGGTGTTCCGCCTGATCCCCCCCACGCAGATGCGCGAAAAGGGCTGGGATCAGGGGTTCTGCGTCGGCCTCGCCACCGTCTGCGGCCTGGGGCACCTGCTCGGGTTGGATGCGGACCGGATTGGTCATGCCATCGCCATCACCGCCGTGGCGAACGTGCCCATGCGTGCCACCCGCGCCGGTAACCTGTCCTTGTGGAAGGGCGCCGCGACCGCCTTTGCCGTGCGCAACGCGGTCTATGCGACGCAGCTGGCCGCTGGCGGCATGACCGGGCCGGAGAAACCCTTTGAGGGGCGGCACGGGCTGATGGAACAGATCACCGGCCGGTTCGAGATCGCGCCCTTCGCGACCGAGGGCGGCGCCTGGCGCCTGCCCTGGGTGCGCCTGAAATACTGGCCGGTCGAATACAACGCCCAGGCCGGGGTCTGGGCGGCCTTGCGGCTGCGCGAACAGATGGCCCCGCGCGACATCGCCCGCATCGATATCGCCACCTACTGGTCCGCCTGGCACGAAATCGGCTCCGAACCCGCGAAATGGGATCCGGCGACGCGCGAAACAGCAGATCACTCCCTGCCCTACATCTTCGCCCGCGCCTTGGTGGATGGCACGATCACGGTCAACAGCTTCGACGAGGCCGCCTTCATGGAACCCTCGCTTCGCCCCCTGATGGCGAAGATCGCGGTCGCGGAGGATCCCGCGATCTCCGCCGTGTTCCCGGAGAAGATCGTCATGCGGGTGACGGCCGAAGCCACGGATGGGCGCCGGATCACGATCGAAACCGGCGATCCCCGCGGCGACAGCACCAACCCGATGGACGACGCGGAGATCGACGCGAAGTTCCGGCTGCTGACCACGCCGGCTTTGGGGGCGGCCGGGGCGGACAAGGCCTTGGCGGTCTGGCGTGACCTGGACGCCGCCCCCGACCTTACCGCGGCGATGGACGCGCTGGTGGCCTGAGACTGGCCGCTTTAACCGCTGGCCGAGCACATCCTGCTTAAACCGTCATGGCCGGGCTCGTCCGGTCCACCGCCGCCCACATCCTGCCGCGACGGGTGGCCCGGACGCGCCGGGCCATGACGGCGATGCCTACCCCGGTTGGCCTTTGACGCGGCGATGGACGCGCTGGTGGCCTGAGATCGGCCGCTTTAACCGCTGACCGAGCACACCCTGCTTAAACCGTCATGGCCCGGCTCGTTGTTTAGACTGGACACATTCCTGACAGGTGTTCGGAGACCTTCCTGACACATTTTAGGGTCTCGGTGTGAAGGAGCACCGC
>CAIXEA010000104.1 GCA_903918315.1 uncultured Acetobacteraceae bacterium
GCTGTTCTCAAAATTCAAAGCCATCCTGCGAGCCATGGCGAACCGCACCGTCGAAACCTTGTGGGCCGCACTCGGGAAGATCGCCGACATGGTTGCGCCCCAAGAGTGCAGCAATTTCATCGCTCATGCCGGATACAGACAATCAGCCTGAAAATGCTCTAAATCCTTTCTATGTTTACATCTTGAATGCTACCCTCCCCCCCACGGATGGTCAACCCGACTTGATGAACCGCAAATGCCTTCAACACCGCGGGAGCCGACCTCGCCGTGCGCATGCCCCCACGCGTGAATGGCTGAATCCTGCGGCGCTTTATGCCAATTGATATTACCCCCCGTGATCGAGGTTCCCCGCCGCCAACCGCCCCAGCGCGTTGTAGATCTTGCGGTCGATCACAATACCCTCCCGCATCAGGCGCTCACGGGTCTTATAGGCCCGTTCCCCGGGGATGCGGATTTCGCTCACGCCCTCCTGCCGCGGTGTGGCCTTCACAGCCGCGATCCGCGCCGAAACCGCCCGCCGGTAGTCCTCCAGCGGCAGGAACACATCCGGCTTGAAGGCCATGAAGAGATAGCCGCTCATCTCCCCCGGCGGCCGCGCGCCAGAGGCCAGCACGCCCAACGCATCCATGGCCAACGCCAAGCCGAAGCCCTTGTAGCCGCCCTCGGTCCCGCCGAATGGCAGCAATGTGCCTTCCCGCGCCGCCTTCGCATCCGTCGTCGGCCGGCCATCCGGGCCCAGTGCCACTCCCTCCGGGATCGGGGTGCCGATCCGGGCGCGGAATTGCAGGTCGGTCGCCATGAAGGCGGAGGTGCCCATGTCGATCACCAGCGGCTCTCCCTCGGTCGGGAAGCCGAACGCGATCGGATTGGTGCCGAGCGCCTTGCGCGCGCCCCCGAATGGCGCCACCGCCGCCGGGGCGGCGACGGTATGGATGCCGACCAGACCGGCGCGGGCGATGGCTTCGCAGTAATACGCGCTCCGTCCGGTCATCCAGCTATTACCCAGGCAGACGACGGCCAGCCCATGCGCCTCCGCCCGCGCGATTGTCGCCTGGGTGGCGCGATAGGCCGCGACCATGCCGGTGGTGTTGCCGCCATCCAGCACCGCCATCGCCCCAGCCTCCCGCAGCACCGCGACCGGTTTGCGCGGTTGGCGGAAATGCGGGTCGTCGATGACATTCAGCAGCTTCGGCAGGCCGGAATACTCATAGCCGCACAAAGCGGCGTCGAGGACATGGTCCGTCAGCGCCCAGGCATCGTCGGCATCAAAGCCGGCGCCGCGCATCGCGGCTTCGCCCAAGGCGCGGGCTTCGGCCACCGTCAGGGGCATGCGGTCTTTGGCGGTCATGGTCGTGTCCTTCAGAAGGTAATGACGAGGCGGCCGCGGGTGCCGCCGGCCTCCAGGCGTTGATGCGCTTCCCAGGCCCGTTCCGGCGGGTAGGCCGCGGCGACGCGCAGGGTCAGGATGCCGGCTTCGACCTGGGCGCGGAGTTGGTCCAGCTTTTCATATTCGCAGTCATAGCCGCGCACGAAGGTGGTGGTGAAGCGGATCCCCCGCTGGCCGTCGCCGGTGAAGCCGCGCACGGAGGTGGTGGTGAAGCGGATCCCCCGCTGGCCGTCGCCGGTGAAGCCGCGCACGGAGGTGAATGCGCCGCCATCGCGCACCGCCGCGATGACACGCTCATTCAACACCGCGCCATCCGCGAGCCCATCCACCCCATCGGGGACCTCGGCGCGGATGCGCGCCGCCACGTCGTTGCCGCGGCGCACCACGATATCGGCGCCGAGGGACCGCACCAGCGCCTCATCGGTCTCCGCCGCATCGGCGATGACCCGCAGCCCGGCGGCCTTGGCGAGCTGAATGACGTAGCCCCCATAGGCGCCGGCCGCGCCCGTGACGGCCAGCGTCTGGCCCGCATGCAGCCCCAGCAGATCGAGCGACATGCGCGCCGTCAGCCCGTTCATCGGCAGCGTGCAGGCCGCGATCGCCGTTGTCCCCGCTGGCGCCGCCACCACGGCGCGGGCCTGGAGCACGATCTGCGACCGATAGCCGCCATGGCTGGCTTTCGGGACCACCATGGCCATGACGAGGTCCCCGGCTTTGACCCCGGTGGTAACGCCGGCGCCGACCTGATCGACGATGCCGGCGACGTCCATGCCGGGGATGTAGGGGGGCGGGTCCAGCCTTTGCTGGTCCGCGCGGGCGCCGTTGCGCGCCATCAGATCGGTCGGGTTCACACAGGCGGCCTGCACCCGGATGCGCACCTGGCCCGGCCCGGCCTCGGTTTCCGGGAGATCGACGACCTGCAACACCTCGGGTCCGCCGTGAACCATCAATCCGACCGCGCGCATTCCAATCGCCTCCCGCTTTTCGCCGTGGGGGAGTTGGATGGCAGGCCGGGGTTCTGTCAACAATGCGGCGTCAATGTGTGGCTAGCTCGTGATCTGTCCGGTGTTTGTAGCTCGTGACGTGTCCGGTCATCTGCCCTGTGAGGAACGGGGGCACAGATGGACCGGGCACGCATTCACGAAGGGATCCGTCGGATGCGTTTTTCCGATGTGTTGGA
>CAIXEA010000105.1 GCA_903918315.1 uncultured Acetobacteraceae bacterium
GCGAGGCACGTGATGGGGTGCGCATGAACGTAATCGCAGACGAGGATCCGGACGACGTGATGCGCAACGGTGAGCCCACGTAAGACGCAATTCGCACGACGCGCGCGGCAGGATTTGAACCTGCGACCTTTCGCTCCGGAGCTAGAGGCGATGTGCGCCACCCGTCGTGTTGTGTGGCCGAAACGTAGCGTTAGAGCAGAATCGCGTCGGATGAGATGGCCCGCGTTAGCCGTCTCTGGCCATGTCTAGCTCGCACAAAGCTCGCATAGCTCGTGGGGTGTCAACGCGATTGTCGGAACTGTTCCGGCGGTGTGGGGAGTTTAACGCGATTGGCGATGCTGCGGGCGATTCGCCTGACTCGTCACGTCGATGAACCTCTGCTCATTCATCGTGCGGTGCGTCTGATGAACGTTGGGCGGCCCTCGGTGCTGGGCAGAGCGGCCGGCACCTGGGCGCGCACCTGGTAGCTTGCCGCCCAAGGTGACCAAAACGTCGCTTAGCACGCTGGCCGCTCTTTCCGTTGCGTGCGTGTTCTGGACTGAGGTCGGAGCGGCGACGACACCCGTTGCGGGAAAGACGCGGCTGATCAGTACCTCGGCGTCCGGGGTGGCCGCGAACGGCAGCAGCGCGTTGCTCGGCTTCAGCCCCGACGGAACCCGGCTCGCGTTCCTCTCGACCGCAACGAACCTCGTTCCGGTGAAGAGCAGCCACGCGCAGGTGTACGTGAAAGATCTCCGCAGCGGAAAGGTTATCCTGGTCAGCAGTTCCAGCTCGGGCGCCCCGGGCAACGCCGACGCCGGTACGGCGCTTTGGAGCCCGGACGGAACGAGGATCCTCTTCGACTCCGAGGCAACGAACCTCGGCACGCACGGCCTGTCCTCCGCCTACATCAAGGATCTCCGCTCCGGAAAGACGACCGTGCTCGCCCCAAGCCTGCAGGGCGGGCTGCTCGGCGCCTCCTCTTGGAGCCCGAACGGGCGCCGGATCGCCTTCGAGGCCAACCGGCTCTTGAACGGCGCCTTGATCCCGGAGCTGATCTCCTTCGACACCGTGAGCGGGAAGCTCTCCGTCTTGTCGCAGACCTCGCAGGGCGTGTTCGGAGGCGGTCGCGGCTTCCAGTGCTACCTCGAATGCTACGCCGTCTGGAGTCCCGACAGCTCCCGGATCGCGTTCAGCGGCGAGATGCCAAACCTGGTGCTCGCGGCAGGTGCGACGCCGTACCAGTTCCCGAACAGCACGTCACCGCCCTCGGAGCTCTACGTCGAGGACGTGAGCACGGGCGAGCTCACTCTGGCAAGCTCGACGAGTACCGGCGCGGCCGCCAACAATGACTGCTGCGACTACGACCCGCCGCTTTGGAGTCCGAACGGGAAGCAGATCATGTTCGAGTCGTGGGCCTCGAACCTGGGCTCGGGAGGCGGTGGCCCGCAATCGATGTCGGTGTACGTGAAGGACACGGTCACCCAT
The DNA here is from genome assembly GCA_903918315.1 of uncultured Acetobacteraceae bacterium. Taxonomy (GTDB): domain Bacteria; phylum Pseudomonadota; class Alphaproteobacteria; order Acetobacterales; family Acetobacteraceae; genus Rhodopila. The sequence continues at coordinate 1,468 of CAIXEA010000105.1, forward strand.
CAGGTGACGCGGATCAGCCCGTCGAACGCCGAGGGGCCATCGTATTACGCGGCCGCCTGGAGCCCGGACGGCACCCAGGTCGTCTACGAGACCGAGCCCGTGCAAGGCAGCGACTCGCCGCCCTACCTGCCTTACCTGAAGAACTTGAAGACGGGGGTGACCGTCCCGCTTTCACCTCCGGCGGATGGTCTGAGTGGAAAGATCGAAACGGGCCTTGTCGCCTGGAACCCGGTCGGAAGCAGCGTCCTGCTGGAGTCCAGCGGCCAGGGAGGCTCGCGTCTCTTCGTGGTCGATCTCGCAACCCGGGCAGCAACGCTGGTCGTCTCATCAACGGCTTCGCAACTGGCGGCCGAATGGAACCCGCGAGGCCACGAGATCGCGTGGTACTCCGAGAAGGGCGGCGTTCACCTCACCAGCGTCGGCTAGCAGCCGCAGGCTTCGGCTCGCGCTGCAGTTCGTTGCAGCCCGTGGAAGCCGAGAGCGGCACCTGTCGGGGCGCTTGGCGAGACGAAGCTACTCCAGCGGTGCTGCGTCCCGTTCGACCGCAATCCGAACTGGATCGACGTCATCGAGAAGGTTGCGGCGCGCCCCGGCAAGCGGTTTAGGATCAACGCGTGACGAAACTCAAGCCGATCCAGCGCAGGCGTGCGCGCCTCGTCGCTCCGCTCCTGCTGCTCACGCTGACGCTTGCGGGCTGCGGCGGAGACGGACACAGCCAAGCATGGACGCTCGGCCAGCAGGCGGGCGCCTCCTATGTCAGCCACGCCAAGTGCGTGCGGGATGCAAACGGCGCCGTCGGCGACGGCTGGTTCCCGCCCGACCAGATGGCGACTACATCGCCGGATGCGACGCCGCGAGCGGCCGCTGAGCGCTTTGCCCCGACGTTCACGGCGCGCGACACACCTGAGCTGTTCGCCGGGCGGCACCAACGCTTGCGCCGCCCGGCGGTTCCACGGCCCGAGCTTGCTTGCCGTCTGCCTCAGTTGCGCTGCAGCGTCATCACCGCCGGAATCCGGTTGAAGATCAGCAAGCCCGCCGGGAGCCCGATGATCGTCAGGCTGAGCGCGTAGGCGACGAGCATCGCGAGCAGACAGGCCCACCAGCCGACGATGACAAACCAGAGCGCCCGCTTCCAGAACGCAGGCTGCGCGGCGCCGCCGGTCGTGATCAGCACCGTCCCGTCGGCGTGCACCCGCACGTCGGTTGCGACCGAGCGGGGACGAAGGGTGAGGATCACCGGGATCTTGTTCACGATCACGTAGGCGACCGGGAGCAGCAGGATCGTCAGCGAGCAAAGCCAGGCGAAGCCGATCGCGATCCCGGTCAGCCACCAGCCGATTAACAGGAACCAGACCGCGCGGGTGAAGAAGCCGGGGCCGCTGGAGCGCTGGTTGACGATCACAGTCTGCTGCACGTTCACGGTCGCGGCAGCGTTCGCCGCGTTCGCGATCCCGCTCCCGGTTGCCGCGGCGAGCGCCTGCGCGGGTTCGAGCATCGACTCGGGCACCGCGAGCTCACTCGTAGCCGTTGGCGGCGGGGAGGGTGGCGCCGGTTGCTGCGCCGGGGGTTGGGCGGCCGGTTGCGCTGCGGGCAGGTCGGTCATTGCCGTGTACTCCTCGCCCGTGGGCCATGCTGGAGAAAATGAACCTCGAACACCGACCCTACAACCCTCCCAGTCCGAATGGAAGCCGAAGCTCGCCTAGTGGCCCTTGAGGAAACGTTGGGCCTGAAACCGGCAGGGTCCGGCTGGTTTGGGATTCATCTCGAGCTTGGAGGTGGTGATGCGTCCCCCGTCGGTGTTCGTGCGGCCACCACCCTCGTCGATGTGATCCTCGGCTTTGATCTGGCGTCCGCGATCGCGGCAGCGCTCTTCGCGTTTGGCCTTGACTGCTGGCGGGACACCAATCGGCCGCAAGGGCACGCGAGGCACGTGATGGGGTGCGCATGAACGTAATCGCAGACGAGGATCCGGACGACGTGATGCGCAACGGTGAGCCCACGTAAGACGCAATTCGCACGACGCGCGCGGCAGGATTTGAACCTGCGAC
>CAIXEA010000106.1 GCA_903918315.1 uncultured Acetobacteraceae bacterium
GCCGCGAGCGGTGGCCCGGACAAGCCGGGCCATGACGACGGTGCCGCGACGGCAGCGCCTCGACGACGTTACATGACGGCGGTGCCACGACCGCGGTGCCAGGACGGCGGCGCCGCGACAGCAGCACCATGACGACGAGCGCATGAACCTCAGGTTAAGCCCCCCGTCCACCACCCACCGCGTGACTCCGGCCCCAGGCTGCGCTACCTGACTGCTTTCGCGCATAAACCCGGGACCCAGACGACCGATCATGGCCAGCAGCAACGATATCCGCGCCACCTTCCTCGACTATTTCGCCCGCAATGGGCATCAGGTGGTGGAAAGCTCCCCCCTCGTGCCGCGGAACGACCCGACGCTGATGTTCACGAACTCGGGCATGGTCCAGTTCAAGAACGTGTTCACCGGGCAGGAAAAGCGCGCCTATACCCGCGCCACCACGGCCCAGAAATCGGTGCGCGCCGGCGGCAAGCACAACGATCTGGACAATGTCGGCTACACCGCCCGGCATCACACCTTCTTCGAAATGCTGGGCAATTTCAGCTTCGGCGACTACTTCAAAGAGTCCGCCATCCCCTACGCCTGGGAACTGCTGACCAAAGATTTCGGTCTCGACAAATCGCGCCTGCTCGTCACCGTTTACTCCGAGGACGAGGAAGCCCCCGTCGTCTGGAAGAAGGTCGCCGGCCTGTCGGACAGCCGCATCATCCGCATCCCGACCTCGGACAATTTCTGGCGCATGGGCGACACCGGCCCCTGTGGCCCCTGCAGCGAAATCTTCTATGACCATGGCGACCACATTCCCGGCGGCCCGCCTGGCAGCCCGGACGAAGACGGGGACCGCTTCATCGAAATCTGGAACCTCGTGTTCATGCAGTTCGAGGAAGGCCCCCCCGGCACCCGCGTCGCCTTGCCCCGCCCGTCGATCGACACCGGCATGGGTCTGGAGCGCTTCGCCGCCATCCTTCAGGGCAAGCACGACAACTACGACACCGACACGCTGCGCGCCCTGATCCTGGCCAGCGCGGAAGCCACCGGTCAGGACCCGGACGGCCCCTTCCGCACCAGCCACCGCGTCGTGGCGGACCACTTGCGCAGTTCGTCCTTCCTGATGGCCGACGGGGTACTGCCGTCCAACGAAGGCCGGGGCTACGTGCTGCGCCGCATCATGCGCCGCGCCATGCGCCACGCCGCCATGATGGGCGCCCGCGAGCCCATCATGCACCGCCTCGTGCCCGCTTTGGTCCGCCAGATGGGCGCCGCCTATCCGGAACTGGTCCGCGCCGAGACCCTGATCGCCGATACGCTGAAGCTGGAGGAAACCCGCTTCAAGCAGTTGCTCGATCGCGGGCTGCATCTGCTGGCCGAAGAAACCGGCCGCCTCGGTGACAGGCAGGCGCTGCCCGGGGCCGTCGCCTTCCGCCTCTATGACACCTTCGGCTTCCCGCTCGACCTGACCCAGGACGCCTTGCGCGAACAGGGCCGCACAGTGGACCTCGAAGGCTTCGAATCCGCCATGGCCGAACAGCGCACCCGCGCCCGCGCCGCCTGGGCCGGGTCCGGCGAAGCCGCCACCGAACGCGTCTGGTTCGAACTCAAGGAACAGATCGGCGCCAGCGACTTTCTGGGCTATTCGACCGAGACGGCCGAAGCCACCATCACCGCCATCGTCGCCGGCGGCGCCCCGGTGGACAACGCCGCCGTCGGGACCGATGTCGCCGTCATCCTCAACCAGACCCCCTTCTACGGCGAAAGCGGCGGTCAGGTCGGCGATACCGGCCTGATCACCAATGCCGAGGGGCTGCGCATCGTCATCACCGACACGCAGAAGAAGCTCGGCGACGTCTTCGTGCATCTCGGCCGGGTCGAAGCCGGCACCGCCCGCCTCAACGCCCCGGTGGTCGCGACCGTCGATCACACCCGCCGCACCGCGATCCGCGCGCACCACTCCGCGACGCATCTGCTGCATGAGGCGCTGCGCCGCAAACTCGGCACCCATGTGCAGCAGAAGGGCAGCCTCAACGCCCCCGACCGCCTGCGCTTCGACGTCAGCCAGCCGCGCCCGATCACGTCCGACGAGCTGTCCTGGGTCGAAACCGAGGTCAATGCCCGCATCCGCGAGAATACCGAGGTCACCACCCGCCTGATGACCCCCGACGCCGCCGTCGCCCTCGGCGCGATGGCCTTGTTCGGGGAGAAATATGGCGACGAGGTCCGCGTCGTCGGCATGGGCGCGCCGGATGACGGCAAAGCCAACTGGTCGGTCGAGCTCTGCGGCGGCACCCATGTCCGCCGCACCGGCGATATCGGCTATTTCCGCATCGTCGCCGAAAGCGCCGTCGCCGCCGGCGTCCGCCGGATCGAAGCGGTCACCGGCGCCTCCGCCGAATCGATGGTGATGGAGCGCGAAGGCCGCCTGAACGACGTGGCCGCGGCCTTGCGCGCCTCCCCGGCCGAACTCAGCGACCGCATCACCAGCCTTCTGGAAGACCGCCGCAAGCTGGAACGCCAGGTAGCCGAGTTGCAGAAGAAACTCGCCACCGGTGGCTCCGCCGCCGCGATCGAGGATATCGGCGGTGTCAAACTCTCCGCCCGCAATATGGGCGAAGTCTCGCCCCGTGACCTCAAGGGCCTGGCGGAGGCCATCGGCAAGCAGATGGAATCCGGCGTCGTCGCGCTGGTCTCGACCGCCGAGGGCAAGGCCAGCATCGTTGTCGGCGTGTCAGCCGATCTGACCGGGCGGATCAGCGCGGTGGAGCTGGTGCGCGCGGCGGCCGCGGCTGTCGGCGGCAAGGGTGGCGGCGGCAGACCCGACATGGCCCAGGCCGGCGGCCCGGATGGCACCAAAGCGGACGAGGCCCTGGCGGCGGTGCGGGCGGCTTTGGGGGCGGTTTCGGCGTAGGGCACGCCCCATCCCGCTTGGCGCGAACCGCCAATCCGCGTACCACCATGGGATGCAGCCAGGCCCCACCACCGCCCACGCCAACCCATCTGCCGACGACCGAGATGCGATCAGAGGCACCGCTGACCGATCCCCCCCTGTTCCAACCGTCATGGCCCGGCGCGTCCGGGCCAACGCTGCCCGCACGGTGCCGCGGGCGGTGGCCCGGAC
>CAIXEA010000107.1 GCA_903918315.1 uncultured Acetobacteraceae bacterium
GCCACCGGCCCGAGGACGGCGGAGGGCCGGGCCCGCATCGCCGCCGCCGCCCGTTCACGCGTGACAAACCCCATACGCCGTGAGCTGGAAGCCCGGACCACCGCGCTGGCGGCGCGGAGCCGGGTGCTGGCCGCGGTCGTCGAAACCGGCCTGCCGTTGGAGGCGGTGACGCCGCTGCTCCTGCGCCTCCGGCCGGAGGCGCGCAACAGCCCATGCGCCGTGAGCCCGGCGCTGCTGTTCGACACCGCGCTGACCCCGGGGGAGGCGCGCGGCCTGGTGCGGTGGATCCGGGCGGCGGCGCAACCCGCGCCAAAGACCCCATACACCGTGAGCCGGGCGGACAATCCGGTTCCCGGGCATTTGACGTCCGCCGCCGGCCGGTGCATCCCGAAGGGACCGTCCCACGAACCACAGGCAGGCCATGCTGTTCTCTCCCGTCCGGCTGGGCGCCGTCACCCTCCGTAACCGCGTCGTGATGGCGCCGCTCACCCGCCAGCGGGCCGGGGCAGGCGATGCGCCGACGGCGTTGAATGCCGCGCATTACGCGCAGCGGGCCTCCGCCGGGCTGATCATCGCCGAGGCGTCCCAGGTGTCGCCGCGCGGCAAGGGCTATGCCAACACGCCCGGCTGCCATTCTCCGGCGCAGGTGGCCGGGTGGCGCCTGGTGACCGATGCGGTCCACGCCGCCGGCGGCTTGATCATGCTTCAGCTCTGGCATGCCGGTCGGCGGTCGCATCCGGCGCTGCTGGATGGGGCCCTGCCGCTCTGCGCCTCGGCGGTGCGGCCCGCCTTGCCGGTGCGGCTGCCGGGCGGCCCGGAACAGCCGCCGGTGCCGCATGCGGTGACCCTCGATGAGATCCCTGGCCTGGTCGATGACTTCCGCCGCGCCGCGATCAACGCCAAGGCGGCGGGCTTCGACGGCATCGAACTGCATGGCGCCAATGGTTATCTGATCGAACAGTTCCTGACCGACAAAGCCAACCGCCGTACCGACGCCTATGGCGGACCGATCGAGAACCGGATGCGATTCATGCTGGAGGTGGTGGCGGCGGTGACGGCGGTTTGGGGCGCGGACCGGGTGGGGATCCGGTTTTCGCCCTTCGGTCATGCCAATGATGGCGGCGACAGCAATCCCGCGGACACCTATGGCGCGGCCATTCGCGCGCTCGACCCGCTGGGTCTGGCCTTTCTGCATCTGATCGAGCCCCGGGTCAGCGGCGCGACCGATGGCGACCCGGATGCGCCGTCCGCGGCGGCGCGGTTCCGGCCGTTATGGAGCGGCAAGCTGATCGTCGCCGGCGGCTTCGACCGGGATCGGGCGGATGCGATCCTGGCGGCGGGAACCGCCGACGCCGTGGCCTTCGGCCGCCCCTACATCTCCAACCCGGACCTGGTTGATCGGCTGCGCCAGCGCGCGGATTTCGCGCCCTATGACCGGGCGACGTTCTATGGCGGGGGCGGCGCCGGCTATACCGATTACCCGGTGCTCGCGGGGCACCCGATGCAGGAGGGCCGGCTATGACGACCACACAGCCCCATCGGGCGCATCTGATCACCGGCGGCTTTCCGGCCGGGTCCAGCGCCGGTCACGACCATGATTTCGCCCGCCTGCGCCTGCTGGCGCTGCTGGCGGAGCAGGATATCCAGGCCTCGGTCGCCAATGACTTCGCCGATATCGCGCGGTGGCTCCCCGTGTCGCGGCTGCTGATCACCTATGTCGCCGGGCCTTACCCCGACGCGGCGCAATGCGCGGCGATCGAGGGCTGGTTGCGGGCGGGCGGGCATTGGCTGGGCCTGCATGGCACCAGCGGCGGGCGGGCGGAACGGGTGGAGGGCCAGCGCCAGCGTCGCACCGTCAAAATGGCACATCACGCGCTGCTGGGGGGCTTCTTCCTGACCCATCCACCGTTCTGCGCGTTCCGCGTCGATGTGGCGGATCCGGACCATCCCATCACCCAGGGCCTGGGCAGCGGCTTCACCGTCGCCGATGAGCCCTATTTCGTGGAGCTGCAGGCCCCCGCCTCCGCCCGGATTCTGCTGACCGCCACCTATGGTCCGGATGTCGTCTCGCCCTCTCTGACCGCCCTGTATGGCGCGGACACCTCGCTCCTGCCCGATGGGGCGACGCGGGTGCTGGGGTACACCACCCCGGTCGGAACCGGCGGCGTGACCTATATTGCCCTGGGGCATTGCCACACCCCGGCCACCAGCGCGGCACCCACGGTCGAGCGCGGCCCCTGGGACAACCCGGCCTTCACGCGGCTGTTGCGGAACGCGATACGGTTTGCGATGGGCGGCTGAGGCGGTTGCCCTCGGCGGTCAGGGGCCAGATCGCGTCTCGCCACCAGGCCAGGATGGCGAGGGTCGCGGTCAGGCCGAACAGGCAGCTGCCGGTGGCCATGGCGGGGAAGCCGATCCGCTCGATCAGGGCGCCGGCTGTCAGCAGGCCGAGGGGGAGGCCGTAGATGGCCATCATGCGCACCCCCATGACGCGGCCGCGGTACTGCTCGCCGGAGACGCGCAGCAGCATGGCAAAGAGCGGGACCTGGCAGAAATTCTGCGCGATCCCGGCCAGGACCAGCACGATCCCGGCGCTGACGGGGCTGGGCATGAAGACATAGACCTGCACCATCACGCACCAGGCCAGCACCGCCAGGATCATGGTGCGGGCGGCCGGCAGGCTCTGTCCGATGATGGACACCGTGACCGAACCGCAGAAAGCCCCGAAGGAGAAGCAGGCCAGCAGGCCCCCCAGACCGAACCGGTCGAGGTGATAGATGTCGCGCGCGATATAGGGCATGAGCCCGCCGGTCAGCGGGATGACAGTGGCATTGACCAGCACCGCGATCCACATGCCCGCATGCAGGCATGGCGTGCGCCAGACGAAGCGCAGGCCCTCCATGACCTCCCGGATGAAGGACGCCTGGCCGACGCCCGCCGCCCGCCGATGGGCGAGGCCTTGCCCGCCCATCATCGTCAGGATGAGCGCGAGGCCGTAGCATAGCGTGATGGCGAGGTAGGCGGGCCCCATACCCACCGCGGCGATGATGCCCGCCCCCGCGAGGGGGCCGAGGATACGGGAACAATCCGAGGTGGTGCCGGCCGTTCCCATGGCGCTCATCAGGGTCTCGGCTGGCATGATCGCGGCGATGATGGCGTTGCGCATGGCCAGATCAGAGGGGCGGATGATCCCCAGGATGGTCGCCGCGGCGAAGATGGGCCCTGGTCCCAGCCATCCCAGCATCGTCAGCAGCGTCATCCCCGCGGCCACGACCACATAGATCGCGCGCATGGCGCAGAGCACCCGCCGGTGGCCATATTTGTCCCCGGCCATCCCGAACGCGGGGGCGACCAAGGTGCCGAGATAGCGCAAGGCCGCGAAGACCGTCAGCAGCAGGACCGAGCGGGTCTCGGTCAGGATGAACCAGCCCAGCATCAGGATCTCCATCTCGATCCCGCAGTTTGTCAGCAGGTCCGCTGGCCACTGGAACAGGAAGGCCCGCACCCGGAATGGCGCGAGCAGGGAGAAGCGCGTGTGTGGGCTCATCGGCCGCCACGGTCCGGGTGAAAGCGCCGGCTGTCAATTCTCCGGATGGACGGCAACCCCTGACGCAGAGCAGCGCAGCGCGTCGACGGAAACTCTTGACGCAGCGCAGCAAAATGCCAAATACCGGGGAATGCGCAACTTCTCCGATCTGACTGAACGCGAAATCCTCGCTCTGGCGATCGCCAATGAGGAAGAGGATGGCCGCATCTATGTCGATATCGCGGAGGGTTTGCGGGCCGACTACCCCGGCAGCGCGCAGATGTTCACCGATATGGCGGCGGAGGAGGCGGATCACCGCCGCATGTTGCTCGATCTGTATCGGGAGAAGTTCGGCGAACATATCCCCCTGGTCCGCCGCCAGGACGTGCGTGGCTTCATCCACCACAAGCCGGTCTGGCAGATCCAGCCATTGCAACTCGACGCCGTGCGTCAGCTCGCTGAAAGCATGGAGGTCGAGACCCAGGTTTTCTACCGCAAGGCGGCGGGACGCAGTCAGGATGTGTCCATCCGCAAGCTTCTGGGCGATCTCGCGGATGCCGAGGTGCGCCACGAACACATGGCGGAAGGCATCCGGGAGAAGAACCTGCCCGATGATGTCCGCGCGCATGAGGATGACCATGCCAAGCGGTCTTTCGTCCTGCGGGTGATTCAGCCGGGGCTCGCCGGGTTGATGGATGGCTCGGTCTCGACCCTGGCACCGGTCTTCGCGGCGGCCTTCGCGACCGGAAAATCCTGGGATGCGTTCATCATCGGCCTCGCGGCCTCCATCGGGGCCGGTATCTCCATGGGCTTCGCGGAGGCTTTGTCGGACAATGGCAGCCTGACCGGGCGCGGCGCGCCGTGGATTCGTGGCTTGATCTGCGGGCTGATGACCACCGCGGGCGGCATCGGGCACACGCTGCCGTTCTTGATTCCTTCTTTTTACACCGCGACCGTGGTGGCGATCGCCGTGGTTGTGCTGGAGCTTGGCGTGATCTCGTGGATCCGTTGGAAATACATGGATACGCCGCCTTTATCGGCGGCCTTGCAGGTCGCATTTGGCGGGGCTTTGGTGTTCGCGACCGGCGTGCTCATTGGCAGCAGCTGATAAGGCACGGCTTACCCCCGTACTTCGCATTTGTGCGGCGCGGGCGCGAAGGGCTAGCAGAGAGCCAGACCTGAAGCATGCCCCGATTCGGGGGCGGGAGACCACGATGAAATCCTGGACCATGGCGTGTTTGGCCGCGGCGGCGTTGCTGGCGGCGTGCTCATCCAAAGACGATGCCTCGGTGAATGGCGCCGGCGGTGCGAATGGCGCCAATGGGGCCGGCGGTATCGGCGCCAATGGCCTCGGCGGGCCCGGTGGCGGCCGCGCTGGACAGGCCGTGCCTGGCTCTCAGGAGGATTTGGTGCAGTCCGCCGGGGACAAGATCTTCTTTGATACCGATCGCAGTTCGCTCAACGATCAGGCCCGTGGCACGCTGGATCGTCAGGCGGAGTGGCTCCAGCGGAACGCCGGCGTCAGCGTCTGGGTGGCCGGCAACTGCGATGAGCGTGGGACGGAGGAGTATAATCTCGCCCTTGGTCAGCGGCGCGCCAATTCCGACAAGTCCTATCTGGTGGCACATGGCGTGGTGGCCAGCCGGATCGAGACGATCAGCTATGGTAAGTCGCGCCCGGTTGATCCCGGCACGACGGCGGAAGCCTGGGCGCAGAACCGGAACGCGATCACGTCTGTGAAATAAGGCGTATCCCGGCGTTGGATACAAAAGGGGCGGTGCCGCACGGCGCCGCCCCTTTTTTCTGGCCTCGTTGGCTCAGTCGGCGATATACTCGCAGCGGTATCCATTGCCCCAGCGCTTCACATAGCCGCGCGACGGCGACGGGAAATGCGCGAAGCAGCACTGGGTATTGGTGTCGACATATTTTTCAAGAAACATCCGTCGCGTCGCCGATGATTGCTTGCCGTCGTAGTCCACCCGCATCGCCAGGTCCGGGTACAGCGCCTGCAGCGGGGAATGGATGAGATCGCCGGTGATCACCGCGTCCCGCCCGCCCTTGCCCAGCTGCACCGCGTAATGATCGATCGTGTGGCCCGGCGTCGGCAGCAGCGTCACCAGATCGTTCAACTGATAGTCGCTGGTCACGAGGTCGCAAGCCTTGGCTTCGACGATCGGGATGACGCTGTCGATGATGACGGGCAGCGGCGACTTCTCGTTCTCGGCGATCCAGAAATCCAGCTCGGTCTTGGAGAACAGATACCGCGCGTTCGGGAAGGTCGGGACCCAACGGCCATTTTCCAGTTTCGTGTTCCAGCCGACATGATCGACGTGCAGATGGGTACACATCACGAAATGGATATCGGCCGGCGTCAGGTTGGCCCGCTTCAGCCCGTCCATGAAGGCGGTGTCCTTCTTGCGGTTCCACAGCGGCCGCGCGGCGCGGTCCTTATCGTTGCCGATGCAGCTATCGACCAGGATGTTGTATTTCCCGACCTGCACCACATAGGCCTGGAAGCAGAGCACGAGGTTGTCATTGGCATCCAGCGCCGAGGGCGCGAGCCAGTGGCGGTTCTCGTCGAGGACCTCTTTGGTCAGGCCAGGCAGGAATTCCAGCGCGGGGGTGAAGCCGCACTCCATTTCGATGATCCGGTGGATGGTCATATCCCCGGCTTTGAATGTCAGGCTCATGATGGCGGCTCCCCTCTGGTCGTTCGTCTCCGCCTGATGTTAGCTAGGCCCAGGCCCGCCGACAAACCCGGGGGCGTGAGGGGAGAGATCCGATGACGGAGGCCAATGCGCTGAGCCCGGAGACGGTGATGCGCCAGATGAAATCCAACGGTGTCACCGACATCGTCTGGCTGCCGGATAGTGAGACCAACTGGCTCTACCTCCTCATGAAAGCCGATCCGGATCTGCGGTTGGTGGGCGTGACGCGGGAAGGACATGCGTGCTCGATCGCGGCTGGCCTGTTCGCGGGCGGGCGCAAACCGATGATCCTGATCCAGAATACCGGCATGCTGGAATCGGGCGATTCCATCCGCGGCTGGCTGATGGGTCTGAATGTGCCGGTGGTGCTGATGGTGGGCTATCGCGGCTACACGCGGCACGGGGTGATCACCGACACGGTGGCGCATTATACGGAACGGTTCCTGATGGCCTTCGATATCCCGTTCTATCTGGTGGAGAATGATGCTGACTCCGACCGGATATCGATCGCCTTCGCACAGGCCGAGCGCACGCAGAAACCGGTCGTGGTTCTCGTCGGCGATGAATTCCACGGCTTCAACCGGTAAGGAGATCGTTCGATGATGCATACAGCCGAATTGTTGAAAGTCTTCGCGGCGCATCGCGGCGATGCGATCGTTATCTCCGGCCGGGGCGGGAAGCACTGGATCCAGAACTCCGACACTGCTTTGGACATTCCGCTGGGTGATCCGGCGATGGGCGGGCATGCCGGGTTTGGGTTGGGGCTGGCGCTGGCGCAGCCGGATAAGCGGGTGGTGCTGTTTGATTCCGAGGGCGATATTCTCATGAGCCTCGGGCAACTGCCGACAATCGCGGAGCAGGCGCCGGCGAATTTCTATCATTTCATTTTGGATAATGAGGTCTATGCCACGACCGGCGGGCAGCCGGTACCGGGTGCCAAGAACGTCGATTACGCCGGAATCGCGCGGTCGTCGGGCTATCCGCGGGCGATGAATTTTGAGGATATCGAGGCGTTTACAGAAGCGTTGCCGGGCATTCTGGCCGGACCGGGGCCGGTGTTCGTGTCGTGCAAGGTCTACCCCGAGGTCGAGAACACGCCCATCGGCCAGCGCGTCGGCTGGCGGACGCGTTCGGCCGCGAAGGTGGTGCAGGATCTGCGCGGAGCTTTGGGGGTGGGGGGCTGAGCGAGGTTGAGAATTGCGTTCGCATTCCTTCCGTTCTCCCGCTCCGCCGGGTGGGAGAACGGGAGCGTCGTGACCGGCAGCTCTGAATAAGGAGGATACACCAAAACGATCCTGATTTCTCAATCTGACTATCGGCCGCTTGCAAGCGGAGAACGGTCGAAGGTGTGTACAAGGTCGTCAGATTCGGCCGGTCCACCTTCCGTTGATCCTACTTATCAGTTGCGATGACACTCAGATGGTACAGTTGGGGACTTGTGCACCTTAACCCATCTTATTCATCCTGGCCCAGCCCAAGCGCCCGCCCGGGTCATATGGTGTCATACCGAAATAATACACCGCGCGCCTCGCCGATGCTTGCCGTGCCGCGTTTCGAACCAGA
>CAIXEA010000108.1 GCA_903918315.1 uncultured Acetobacteraceae bacterium
CGGACACAACCACCCAACTCGGCGCATCGTCTAGCCCATCTTATTCATCGCATAGCAGGGATTCGAAAACGGGCACGGCAGAACCATTTGGAATCGCTTAGAGATTGGGTGCTGACGCCACTCTCCAGCCCCGGACAGAATCTGCCATGCCCGCCGCCGATGACGATACACTTTTCCCGTTCACCCTGCCAAATCTATGCAAGAAGAAGGTCACCGCGGCGTTCGACGGCGGCACGATCAGTTCGGACGGCGGGGTCTTCCTGCTGGTCGGCGCCGACAGGCGCCTGGGCCTGATCGACCGGCTGGCGACGCTGTTCCCGGACACCAGAGACTTGGCACAGATCACCCACTCCATGGCCGATATCCTGCGAGAGCGCATCTACGCCATCGCCTGCGGCTACCCCGACGGCAACGATCTCGACACCCTTCGCAGCGACCCGGCGTTCAAGATGGCCTGCGGGCGGCTGCCGGAGAGCGGCACCGACCTGGCCTCGCAACCGACGATCTCGCGGCTGGAGAACGCGCCCGTCCTGCGCGATCTGATCCGGATGTCGCGGGGTATGGTGGATTTGTGGTGCCAAAGCCACGTCAAGGCGCCGAAGTCCATCGTCCTCGATATCGACGACACCGCCGACATCGTGCACGGCCACCAGCAGATGTCGTTTTTCAACGCCCACCAGGACGAGCGGTGCTTCGCGCCTATCCATATCTACGACGCCGATACCGGGCATTGCGTGACGACGATCCTGCGTCCGGGCAAAACCCCTGGGGGCAAGGAGGTCAGGGGACATCTGCGCCGGCTGGTGCGGCGTATCCGTTTGCACTGGCCGAAGACGCGCATCCTGATCCGGGGAGACAGCCACTACGGGCGGACCGAGGCCATGGATTGGTGCGAAAGCAACGACGTAGACTACATCTTCGGGTTCGGGCCGAACGCGGTCCTGGCCGCGCAGATATTCCCCAGGCTCGACGCATGCAACGTCCAGCGCGCGATCGGGCAGTTGGACAAGGTGCGGACATTCGCGGCCACCCGCTACGCCGCGAAATCCTGGCTCCGGACCCGGCGGGTCGTGGCGCGGATCGAGGCGACGGCGAAAGGTGCCGATGTCCGTTATGTCGTGACCAGCCTGAAGTGGGGCAGCGCGAAGCATCTCTACGAGAGGGTCTATTGCGCTCGGGGCCAGGCCGAGAACCTGATCAAGCGGCACAAAAGCCAGTTGGCTTCGGACCGGACCAGCTGCCGTTCGCCGCTTGCCAACCAGATGCGGCTGATCCTGCACACCGCCGCTTACTGGCTGGTGCGGACCATCCGCGATGCGATCCCGGCGAGCGAGGCTTTGGCCAGCGGCGAGTTCTCCACCATCCGGCTGCGGTTGTTGAAGGTCGCGGTGCGGGTGCGCGAGACCCCCAGCCGGATCAGGCTGGCGTTCGCCGCCAATTGCCCGGATGCGGCGTTGTTCCGGGACCTGGTCAAGGTGCTGATCCCGCACCCGACGTGATCCAGGGGGCGTGTGCCCCGACGAACCCCCTACCGATCCACCCCTTGCGCCTGCCAGATACGGTCTGAAACGCGGTCCAGCCAGAAACGGTCGAGGCATGCATATTATGTTGTGATTGTTTAAATATAACGGTGTTGCCTCATACTGCGGAATGGCGGTGAATAAGATGGGCTAAGACCAGTCCGGCGGAATCGTCAAACCGATCGGGCCGACCTCCACGCGTGGCACCGATACGGGA
>CAIXEA010000109.1 GCA_903918315.1 uncultured Acetobacteraceae bacterium
AAGGTCAGCACACTGCCGCGATTGGTCCCCGGGACAAGCCCGGGGATGACGGGGGAGAGATTGATGCCCTAAGCACACGCGATATCGCCCCACCCCCCTCACGCCTTCGTCTCCAGCCGCACGCGCGGGTCAAGAACGGTGTAAAGAATATCGACCACCAGATTGATTGTAATGAACATCAGCACGATCATCATCAGGTACGCCACGATCACCGGACGATCCAGCACGTTGATGCTGTCGATGATCAGCTTGCCCATGCCCGGCCAGGCGAACACGCTCTCGGTCACCACGGCGAAGGCGATTGTCGAGCCCAGTTCCAGCCCGACCACCGTCACGACGGGGATCATGATGTTCTTCAGCACATGCACGAAGATCACCCGCGCCGGCGACAGGCCCTTGGCGCGGGCGAATTTGATGTAATCCATCGGCAGCGTCTCCCGCACGCCCGCCCGTGTCAGGCGCATCACCAGGGAGATGTTGAACAGCGACAAATTCAGCGCCGGCATGAGCATATGCCGCAGCCCGTCCCAGGTCAGGAACGACCACTGAACCCCCAACAACGCCGCCGTCGTGCCGCGCCCGGTGCTCGGCAGCCAGCCCAACTGCACGGCGAAGACCATGATCAGCATCAGCCCGACCCAGAATGTCGGCAGGGAGAACCCAAGAATGCTGCCCGCCATGATCGAGCGGCCCAGGAACCCGTCCGGTTTCAACCCGGCATAGAGGCCCAGCGGCACCCCGAAACACACCGACATCAGCACCGCCGTCACCGCCAGTTCCAGCGTCGCCGGCATCCGCCCGCCAATCAGGCGCAGCGCCGGCTCGTTGAACACGAAGCTGCGGCCGAGGTCGCCGTGCAGCGCCCCGTTCAGGAACAAGGCGTATTGCTTCCACAGCGGTTGATCCAGCCCGAAATCCGCGATCACCCGCGCCCGCTCCGCCTGATCCGCCTCTGGCGAGATCAGGATATCGACCGGATTTCCAATGACATGCACGCCGATGAAGACAATCAGCGTCATCGCCAGCACCACGAATGTGGCTTGGAACAGGCGCCGGACGAGCCAGGTGAGCACGCTACTTCGCCTCCATCACGTCCATCGCGCGGGTTTCCTCGTCCACCCGGGCGCGGTACGTCAGCCCCTTGCGGGTCGCCCAGATATTCTTCTGCAAATGCAGCATGATGACCGGCACATCGTCCATCGCCATCTGGGTCGCCTGCTTCACCAGCGCATCGCGGGCGCCCGTGTCCATGGTCACCATCGCCTTGTCCAGCAGAGCGTCGAACGCGGGGTTGGAGTAGCGGCCGCGATTGGCCGTGCCCAGGCCGCGTTCGGGATTCCAGGTCGCGAGCTGGGCGCGCAAGGGATTGGTGCCCTCCCCGCCCGCGACGCCCCAGCCCAGCAGAAAGGCAGAAAACTCCTGCTTGCCGGCGCGGGTGGCATAGCTGCTCCAGGGGATCGTCTCGACCGTGGTCTGCACGCCGATGCGCTGCCACATCTGCGCGACGGCCTGTATGATTTTGGAATCATTCACATAGCGGTCATTCGGACCATGGAGGGTCATGCGCAGGCCATTCGGATATCCCGCCTCCGCCAGCAACGCCTTCGCCCGGTCCGGCTGATAAGGATCTGCCTGCAAGCTGTCGATATGGACCCGATTGCCAGGACGGAGGTACTGCTTCGTCGGCAGGGCCGCGCCCTCCATCACCCGATCGACGATGCCGGCGCGATTGACCGCCAGCGACAACGCCTGCCGCACCCGCAGGTCTTTCAACGGGTTCTTGTCCAACACCTCCCCATTCGGGCCGGTGACGAAGGCGCTGGGTCCGGTATGAGCGTGATCGAGCCAAAGGTAGATGGACCGATTGCTCACCACCTCCGACAGGGCCACACGCGCATCCGAGCGCAGCTTCGCCAAATCGGCCGGAGGGACGAATTCAATGATGCCGACATCGCCCGACAGCACCGCCGCGGTGCGGGCGGCGTCATTGCTGATGATGCGATAATCCACATGCTCCCAATGCGGCTTCGCGCCCCAATAGGTGTCGTTGCGGTCCATCAGGATGCGGTTGCCGGGCTGGTAGGACACGAATCGGAACGGGCCGGTGCCGATGGCGTGCTTGCCGCTGTTGAAATCCTCCGTCGCCGGATCGGCGCCCAGCGTGTGCGGGATCATGAAGACCTGCAGCAGATCGTACGGCAGGATCGGATAGGGCGTGGCGGTCTTGAGCAGGATGGTATGGGGATCAACGATCTCGGTCGCCACCACGGCGCGGGTATAGACCTGGAACGAGGCCGGGCTGTTCTTTACCCGCGGCACCCGGGCCAGCGTATAGACCACATCCTCTGCCGTGAACGGCGTGCCATCGTGGAATTTGGCGTCGCGGAGCTTCAGTTCCCAGGTCAGATCGTCCTTGGGCGTCCAGCTCAGCGCCAGCCCAGGGGTCAGATTGCCGTCCGCATCCGTGTCGATCAGCCGATCATAGATATGGGCATGGGCGGATTCGTTGGGGGTGAGGGTGTGGTAATGCGGGTCCATCGCCGTGACCGGCGCGGAGGACGCGATGGTCAGCGTTTGCGCCAGCGCCGACACACCAACGAGCGGCGCACCGGTCACCGCCAAACTCGTCGCAGCCAGAATCGCGATCGCCCGGGCGGATGCCCGGAATCCCCAAACCATGATGATCTCCCTGCGTCTTCTCCCCTGCTTATAGCGGTGCGCGGCAATCTGGCGCTAGGCTGGTGTGCATGCCGCCCATCGGCCCTCATAACAGGAGCGTCCTATGAAACTCTGGTACCAAAGCATGTCCCGCCAAACCGAGTGGGGCGGCTATCCCGCCGTGCTGCGCGGCATCCTCGACAAGGTGAAAGACGAAGGTACCGAAATCCACTGTGCCGGCATCACCAAGATCGGCGGCACCGGGGATCAGTACCGCTACCTCGAATACCTCGAAACCGGGGAGGTCCTGGAAAACGTCCACCGCGCCACCCGGGAAGGCTACGACGCCTTCCTCATCGGCAATATCGCTGATCCCGGGCTGCGGGAAGCGCGGGAGATCACCAACATGCCGGTGCTCGGTCTCTGCGAGTCCGCGCTGCACATGGCCTGCATGATGGGTGCCAATTTTTCCTTGGTGACCATCAATGAGAAATTCACCCCGCGCATCGTCGAGAACGTTCACCGCTACGGCCTGCGCGACCGCTTCGCCGCGGTGAACCGCATGCAGGTGGACCGCCTGACCGACCTCGGCGCCGCCTTCGTGCCCGGGGAGGCGCAGGACCGCGTCGTCGCCCAGTTCCATGCCGCGGCGAAAAAGAACACCGACGCGGGGGCCGAGGTCGTGATCGCCGCCGGCGGCGTGGTCATGGCGCTGCTGGCGGCGGCGGAGATCTACGAGACCACCGACGGCGTCCCCATCCTGAACGGCATCACCAACCTGGTGAAACTGGGCGAGGCGGCGGTGAAGATGAACCGCATCATGGGCGGGCGCTTCACCTCCAAGAAATGCGTCTATGCGCCGCCGCCGCCGGATCAAATCGGGCAGTTCCGCAAGTATTATGGCGCTGACATCTATCCGACCGTGAAAGAAGCCTGATGCTGACGCTCCGCTCCGCCTTCGCGCCCTATCCGCACACACGCGCTTTGCTGGAGGGGCGCGTGACATCCGGCGCCCTCGCCTTCGATTTTGAAACGGTGGAGCCGATCACCCAGGCGTTTCGCCGGATGGTGCGGACGGGGGATTTCGATCTGTGTGAGATCGCGCTGACCACGCTGGCGCAGGCGCATTTCCATGGAAAGGGCCTGACCGCCCTCCCCGTGGTGGTGATGCGCGGCTTCCATCACGCGGCGCTGATGTGCCCGCTCGATTCGCCCCTGCGCGGCCCCCAGGACCTCCGCGGCAAACGCGTCGGCGTGCGCGCCTATTCCCAGACCACCGGCGTGTGGCTGCGCGGCATCATGATGGACGAATACGGCATCGACCACCGCGAGATCACCTGGGTCACGTCAGAAGACGCGCATGTCCAGGAATACCGAGATCCCCCCAACGTCGAACGCATCGCACCGGGCCAGGACCTTCGCGCCATGCTGCTGGCCGGGACGATCGATGCCGGGATTGCACTGGTGGGCATCGACACAACCAAAATCCGCCCCGTCATCGCCAATCCCATCGAGGCCGCATCCGCCTGGTACCGCAAAGTCGGCGCCTACCCGGTCAACCATGTCATCTGCGTCAAGACCGCCCTGCTGGACGCCAACCCCGGCCTCGCGGAGGCACTGTTCCGGCTGTTCCAGGACTCCAAGGCCGCCGCCGATGGCCCCAGCATGGAGGAACAGTTCCGCCCACTTATCGGCGGCGATCCCCTGCCCTATGGCCTGGAAGCCAACCGCGCCGGGATCGACATTTGCATTCGCTATGCCTTTGAGCAGGGGTTTATACCCCGCGCTTACCGGGCGGAGGACCTGTTCGCCGCCTTATAGGATTGGATCAAAACCATGCTGACGGCGTTCATCTGCGAAAAATCCCGCCTGCATGCGGTGTCCCTACCGGACGATACCACCCTGGCCGCGGCCGCCTGGATCGACCTGCGGAACCCAACCGCGGATGAAGCGCTCCGTGCCTCTCTGGCGACTGGCTTCGTCACGCCCACGCAAGCCAGCGTCAGTGAGATCGAAAGTTCCAGCCGCCTCGCGACCCGGGATGGTGCCGTTTACCTCACGATGCCGATGATCAACCGCACCGAAGAGGGCCCGAGAGGCGTCGCGGCCGGCTTCGTGCTATCGCCTGACCGTCTGCTGACCGTTCGCTTCGCGCCCAGTACGATATTCGACACGTTCATCGCGCACGTCACCACTGAGGACACGTCCAGCAGCACCAGCAGCCATATCCTCGTCGGTTTGCTGGAGGCCATCGTCGACCGCCAGGCCGACGCGCTGGAGCAGGTCGGGCATGAACTCGACACCATTTCCCATCGGATTTTCGCCATGGGCGTCAAACAGGCGGGCGGCCGCAAGCGCGAGGACGCCACCCTGCGCATCACCCTCGGGCAGATCGGCCGTCTGGGCGACCTGATCTCTCACATCCGGGATACGCTCGTGGGCGCCGGCCGGATCGGACCCTATCTTGAGAGTGCCGCCACCTGGCTGCCAGCCGACATGCGGCCGCGGTTGCGGACCCTGCAAAGCGATATCGCCTCATTGAGTGATTTCGACACCCATCTGAACGACAAGCTGCAATTTCTGCTGGACGCGACGCTTGGGTTCATCAGCATTGCCCAGAACAACGTGATGAAGGTCATGACCATCGCCTCCGTCGTCGGTATTCCGCCGGTGCTGGTGGTGGGGATCTACGGTATGAATTTCAAAAATATGCCTGAATATAACTGGGCCTTTGGCTACCAATACGGGCTGGGGATGATCCTGCTGACCGCGCTCATCCCATTGCTCGTGTTCCGCTGGCGCAAGTGGATCTGACCATGCGCCGGCGGCCCATGAGAGCGTGATCAGGCCTTGTCCAGCCAATGCGTGTCAAAGCGCACCGTATCATAAATCCCAAAATTATCGGTCGGGTTATGGCCTTTGACGTAGTTGTACCAGGCGTCGACAATATTCTCCCACGCGACCGGCAGCAGCGGCGGGTCCTGCTCCATCAGCATTTCTGCCTGGCGAATAATCGCCTGGCGCTTGGTGGAATCGACCTCAACGTCCATCTGGTCGATGAGTTTATCAACCTCCGGATTGCTCCAGAACGAATAGTTCGACGGCCCGCCGGTCCGATACCAACCATTAAAATAGTCTGTCGGATCAAGCAGCGTGGACACCACGGCACCGATGGCCAGATCGTAGTTACCGGATTTGACGTCATCGAACCAAACGGATTCCACGACCGAGCGCAGATTGCAGGGGACATTCAATTCCGCCAGCATCGCCTGAATCGCCTGCGCCCATAGCTTGAAGCTCGCGAGATCGCGCACCACGAAATCAAGCGGCCGCATGCCACTGCCAAAACCCGCGGCGGCCAGCAGGGCCTTGGCCTCTTTCAACGCCGCGGTGGTATCCTCCTGATACCCGACGCGTTTGAAGAGTTGCTCTTTCGGCGTCGCGACATCGGAGAACGGGTAGATGAATCCTCCAACCCGCATCGGCGTGACGTCTTTCACGACGTCAACCAATACATGCTTATCGAAGGCCAGATGCAGCGCCCGGCGCACCCGCGGATCGTCCAGCGGCTTGTGCTTATTGTTGACCCAGGTTGCCTGAATGACGCTCTGGTTGAACTGCGCCTTGGACATACCCGGCGTCGCGGCGGCCTTGCGTCCTGTGACGGGGTCGAGAATCCGGGCGTAATCCACACGGCCGGACAAGATCGCCGAACCCAGTTCGGGCGAGAAAGGCAACAGATTATAAAACTCGATCCCATCGAGATAGGGCAGACCCTTGTTCCAATAGTTTGCGTTTTTTTCCATGACCCAAATTTCGTTCTCAACCCGACGTTGAGTCTTATACGGGCCAGTGCCTGGAATCATGAACACCTTACGCAGGTTGTAGGCATTTTCTTCCAGCGTCTTCTTGCTGAAGATTACATTCCAACCGCTGGCGAAGGCCGACATCATGAAATTCGCGGACCGCGGCGCCGATAGCTTGAATTCGATGGTCTTCTTGTCGCGCGCATTGATTTCACTCAGCGCCGTGAACAACGCGCTGCGCGGAATGCTAACCCCGGCTGGCGGCTTCCAAATACGATCATAGGTCGCCTTGATATCCGCCGAGGTGAATTCAGTCCCGTCATGGAATTGCACCCCTTCACGCAAATGGAACGTGTAGGTCTTGCCATCCTTGGAAATTTCCCAGCTATGCGCCAAATCCGGAACGATGGTTTTACCGCTGTCGCGCGGGTCACGACGGATCAGATTGTCAAAGTTACATCCCTGCGTCCCCAATGAGCCAATCGTTCCAGACTGGTGCACGTCAAAATGTGGAGGACGGTTGAGAATTCCGAACCGAAGGACACCGCCACGCTTGGGATTGGGCTCGGGTGGAGCCATTTGAAACTTGGAGCCGTCATACTCAAAGGGGACATCCGCGGCCAACCCGAAGCGCGGGCCCATGGCATAGCCGCCCATCAGAGCAGCGGCACTGCCGCGCAACATATCGCGACGGTTCCAACCCGGCCGATTCGGATTTTCGATACCCATGGTCGTGTTCCTCCCTTTGGTTTTTTTTTCGCGGCGTGTAGCATGATCCGATCGATCGCCTAATCACGCCAGACGGCCAAAATAACACAACGCTTTACGGGGAGTCACTTATTGAGTCAGGGAAAGGAGCGCGATATCGCGCCGGGAACGCCGGTGCTCGAAATCGAGAACCTGCAGACCCATTTCTTCACCCCCGGTGGCACCGTGCGGGCTGTCGATGGCGTATCCTACACCGTTCACGCCGGCGAAACCCTGGGCGTTGTTGGCGAATCCGGCTGCGGCAAGAGCGTGACCGCGCTGTCAGTCCTGCGTCTGGTCACCAGTCCGCCCGGGCGTATTGTCGGCGGTCATATTCGGTTCGAAGGCCGCGACCTGCTGACCATCTCTGAAGCCGACATGGAGAAGGTCCGCGGCAACGATATTTCGATGATTTTTCAGGAACCGATGACCTCACTGAACCCACTTTACAAAGTGGGCGATCAAATCAGTGAGGCCATCGCCCTGCACAAAGGTCTCACCCGACGGCAGGCGCGCGACCATGCGCTCGAGATGTTGCGCCGGGTGTCGATCCCGGAGCCCGAACAGCGGGCCCAGGCCTATCCGCATCAACTGTCTGGCGGCATGCGTCAGCGCGTCATGATTGCCATGGCTCTGTCCTGCAATCCAAAAGTCCTGATCGCGGATGAGCCCACCACGGCGCTGGATGTAACAATCCAGGCCCAAATCCTCGATCTGATGCGGGATTTGCGCGAAAGTTTCGGCACCGCCATCGTGCTGATCACCCATGATATGGGCGTGGTCGCGGAAAACGCCGACCGGGTGGTGGTGATGTACGCGGGACGAAAGGTGGAGGAGGCGGATGTCGACGACCTCTTCGACAATCCCGGACATCCTTATACCAAGGGCCTGCTGGCGGCGATTCCGCACCTGGATGAAGCCGCCCGCGCCGAACCCGGCCGGAACCGGTTGAACGAAATCAAAGGCATGGTGCCGTCACTGGCAAAATTGCGGCCCGGTTGCAGCTTCGCGCCACGCTGCGGTTTCGTGACCAGGCAATGTCTGGCAGCCTCCCCCCCACTCGAACAGTTGCGCCCCCGACATTGGATTGCCTGCTGGCATGCGGCTCGCTTGATGGGAGACGCACCGTGACCGAAACGCCGGTACTTCGGGTCGAGAACCTGAAGAAGCATTTCCCCATTTTCAAAGGCATCATTCCTCGGCCCGCCGGCAAAGTCTTCGCCGTCGATGGCCTCACCTTCGAAATCGCCCGAGGTGAAACCCTCGGTCTGGTCGGCGAAAGCGGGTGCGGCAAATCGACCGCCGGGCGCACCCTGTTGAAGCTGCTGGAGCCAACCAGTGGTTCGATCCACCTGAGCGGCGAGGACATCACGCATCTCGACCGCCCCGCGATGCTGCCTTACCGGCAACGCATGCAGATGATCTACCAGGATCCTTATGCGTCGCTGAATCCGCGCATGACCGCCGGCGCCATCGTTGGCGAACCGCTCATCATCCACAACGTCGCCAGCGGCCAGGACCGCCAGGACCGGGTCGCATCGCTGTTCAATCGGGTCGGTCTCCGGCCGGAGGCGATGCGCCTGTATCCGCATGAATTTTCCGGCGGCCAGCGCCAGCGGATCGGCATTGCCCGCGCTTTGGCCCTCAGCCCGGCGCTGATCGTGGGCGATGAGCCGGTTTCGGCGCTGGACGTGTCGATCCAGGCCCAGATTATCAATCTGATGATGGACCTACAGGACGAATTCCAACTGTCCTATCTGTTCGTCGCGCATGATCTGGCGGTCGTCGAACATATCAGCCACCGCGTCGCGGTCATGTATCTCGGCCGGATCGTCGAAATGACCGACAAGAAATCCCTGTTTGAGATGCCGTTACATCCCTACACCGAAGCCCTGCTCTCAGCCGTGCCAATACCGAAATCGGGCGCGCGCGGCCGACGCCGGGTGATCGTGAAGGGCGATGTCCCCAGCCCGATCAACCCGCCGTCCGGATGTCATTTTCATACCCGCTGTGGCTACGCGACGGCGCGGTGCAGGATCGAATCACCCGTATTGCGGGAGGTCGCGGCCGGTCATCTCGCGGCCTGCCACCTGCATGATGGCGGTGTTCGGCGGCCGTTGGCGGCGGCGGATTAACGCCACCACCACTCAGACCGCCCCGCGGAGCCGCGGGTCCAAAACGTCGCGGATACCATCGCCGAGCAGATTGAATGCCAGAACGGTGATGGAAATTGCCAGACCGGGAAACAACACCAGCCACCACGGCGGAATCAATCCCGCATTCAGCGCATCCGCCAGCATATTCCCCCAGGTCGGCGTGGGCGCTGGGATGCCAACGCCCAGAAAACCCAGCGAGGCCTCGATGATGATCGCAACGCCGAGATGGGTGGTAGCCAGGATCAGATACGGCGCCATACATTGCGGCAGGATATGGCGCAGCATCATCCGCATATGCGATGCCCCCAACCCGCGCGCGGCTTCAACATATTGCAACTCTTTCAACGACAGCACGACCGCGCGGATCACCCGGCCGCCGAACGGTATTCGGGTGATGGCGATAGCGATGATCACCGTCCCGGTCCCCGCCCCCAATGCCATGGCGATGGCCATGGCCAATATCAAATCCGGAAATGACTGGAGAAACTCCAAAATACGCTGACTGATGATGTCGAAACGTCCCCCGAAATAGCCACTCGCCAGGCCCCAAAGCGCGCCGACGGTCGTGCCCAGCAGCACCGCTGAAATCGCCACCGTCAGCGAGGCCCGGCTGCCATGGATCACCCGGCTGAGAATATCGCGGCCGATCTGATCGGTACCGAAAATATGCTGCTCATACGGGGGTTTGGACATGGCCCGGAAATCGGATTTGACCGGCGAATAGGGCGCGATCACGGGGGCCGTGATCGCCATCACCAGGATTGCCACCGCGATACAGCCCCAAAACGCAGCCATCGGCGCACGACGGGCAAAAGACAGCAAACCGCGCCCCATACGACCCGGCAAAGAAACAGCATTCACGGTTGTCGCGCTCATTGGTAGCGAATCCTCGGATCCAGCCATGCGATGATCAAATCGACCAGGATGTTCAGAACCACGAACACCACCGCGTACAGGAACACCAGGTTCTGCATCACGAAGATATCGCGCTCCCCCACGGCGGAGAACATCGCCGAACCCAGGCCAGGCGTGCCGAAGGCGCGTTCAACCGGTATGGACCCGGCGAGCACAAAACCCAGCAGAATACCCGACAAGGTTATCACCGGCAGCAAGGCGTTGGGCAGCGCATGCAGCACGATCACGAGCCGTGCATTCAACCCCTTGGCGCGGGCGGTACGCACGTAATCCTCCCGGATAACCTCCAACAGGCTCGAGCGGGCCATGCGCGCGATGTAAGCCGCCTGCCCTATCCCCAGCACCACGGCCGGGCCGATGACGATCTGCAGGTTATTCCAGGGATCGGTGAACAACGAAGCACCGGTCAGCGGCGCGCGATAACCAAACCAGAACAGCGACGCCAGCACCACCAGCATGCCCACCCAGAAACCGGGCACGGCCAGACCGATAATACTGATGAAACGAGCGAGGTTATCGCCCAGGCTGTTGGGCCGCAAAGCGCTGATGATCGCCACCGGAATTCCAATGAGCCAGGAGAAGGCGACCGCCAGAAGCCCGATCTCCGCGGTCAAAGGGCCGCGCCGGCCGATCATTTCGGATACGCTTTCCGAACGGAAGAACGAATGGCCAAAGCTGCCATTGGCGATGTCGCCCATCCAGTGCCAGTACTGCAGGATCAGCGGGTCGCTGAGACCCAGTTGCTTCATATAACCCGCGCGATCGGCTTCGCTGAGCTTGGTATAGCCATCGGGCCCAAAAATCGCGATCAGCGGATCGCCCGGCAGAACGCGCATCACGACGAAGACAATGATCGACACGCCCAGAATCGTGAGCGCACCGAAGGCCAGCCGGCGAGCGATGTAACTATACATAAGAGCCCTAAACAGTCGTTCTCCCCCGCCGGATTGGCGGGGGAGCCGTTCAGGCGATCGTCAGTTCGTCAGATTGTAGAATTTCGCGGCGTTGTCGCAGGTGATTTTGCGGATTTGGTCCTGCGTCAGGCCGGCGAACTGTTCGTCGATGTACTTGGTGGATTCAGGCCAGATCCCGTCGGTGTGCGGGTAGTCGGAGCCCCACATCAACGTCTCTTCCGTCATCAGGTTGTTGGTGTTCAGCAGCTTCGGCCCGATGACGTCGTACTGGAACGTCGCCTTGCACTGGCGCTGCCAGTATTCAGACGGCTTCAGCTTCATCAGGTCGCGGAAACGGTCTTCGAACTCAAAGTCCATCCGATCCAGCGCATAGGGGATCCAGCCGATTCCGCTTTCACCGAAGGACACGCGCAGGTTCGGGTAACGCTCAAAAACACCGGCGCCCATCATGGCGGCGAGGATGTGGATCAGCCCCATCTGGAAGGCCGACACGCCGGTGAACATCGCGGCGCGGCGCACCTGGACGTTCATCTGCTCCCGCGCTTGCGGCGCGGTGGTCGGGAAGGTGTGGAAATGCAGCGGCAGTTGCACGTCCGAGCAGGCTTTCCACATCGGTTCCCAGATCGGGTCCCACATCGGCTGCATGTCCCACGAGCAGGAGAGCTCGACGCCCTTCAGGCCCATTTTGGCGCAGCGATAGACTTCCTGCGCCGCCACTTCCGGGTCGCCATAGGGGATGCAGCCGAGGCCGATCATCCGGTCCGGATAGGGCTTCACGAAATCGACCAGCCAGTCGTTGTAGATTTCCAGCATGTGGTTGGCGGCTTCGACGTCCTGCATCTTGGACGCACCGCCGAGGATGCCGAAGATCACTTCGGCATCAACACCGTCACGCTCCATTTCCTTGACGCGCAGATGCGGGTCGGACGGGCGCTGGATGGCGGTGCGGGCTTCGGGGCGGCCGATCTTGCCGTCTTCGAACATGCCGGTCTTGGCCATGATATCGACGCGCTTGTTCTGGCCCGGCACCAGCTTCGCTCCACCCGGTCCGACGCCGTTCAACAGGCCGAAATTGGCGCCCGCCTTGGTGGTCCAGAATGGCCCATCCGGCCCGTCGGCCACGAAGGGCATCCGATCACGCAGCTCGCTTTTCGCGCTGTCGGTGAACAGCTTGGGCGGCATCCAAGGCATATCCAGGTGGCAGTCGGCGGAGATTCTACGGTACTTCATGGCGTTCCTGTGCTCCTTGCTGACGAAGGGTTTCTCCAGATTTGGAGCGTAAGCCCAGATCGCCGGGGATATCAAATCCTGTCGCCCGATCACCCCTTGTCATCGGCCCCGCAACGGCCAAGATGGGGGTCATGGTCTCCCGTCCGCCCCGTCTGATCCGCCGCAAACCCGCCGCTGCCTTACGCCCTGGCACGTTGACGGTGCCGGAGGTCGCGACGGGTCAGGCGCCCGCCGCGCCCCCGGTGGATGAACCTGACGATGAAACGATCCGGCGCATGCTGGAAGCAGCCTATACGTGAACGCGGGCGGGGTCGTTTACCCCACCCGTTGCATCCACGCGCCGGCCGCGGCCACCGCATCGCGCGCCTTCTGCACAGCGCCCGTCGCGCGCAGGAAGCCATGCACAACCCCCGGGAACATCCGTGTTTCGACCGGATTTCCCGCCGCGCGCAGCTTCTCGACCAGCGCTTCGCCCTCACTGCGCAGCACATCCAGCTCCGCCAGCAGCACCAGCACCGGCGGCAACCCCCGCAAATCCGCCCGCAGTGGCGCCGCCAGCGGGTTCAGCCGATCGGCTTCATGGGCGATATAGACGCTCCAGTAGAAGGACATGCGCTCGGTGTTCAGACCGTAGCCGCCGGCGCCGAATTCCTGGTAGCTCGGTGTGTCGAAGCGACTGTCGGAGACGGGGTAGTTCGCCAGGATCCCCTTCAATGCCGGACCATCGGTGTCGCGCAGCAGCAGTGCCGTCGCCAACGCCAGATTGCCGCCCGCCGAGTCGCCGCCGAGCAGTATCCGTGAACCATCCAGGCCCCAGTCCGCGCCGCTTTCGGCGATGAAGCGCACCACGGCGGCGCATTCCTCCAGCGCCTGGGGGAACTTGGCCTCGGGGGACAGGGCGTAATCGACGCTGACGACGTTCACCATGCCGGCGGCGGCATATTCCCGGGTCATGCGGTCATGGGTATCGACATTGGCCCAGACCCAGCCGCCGCCATGGAAATAGACCAGCGTCGGGAGCGGCCGATCGACCGCGGGGCGGAATACCCGGCAGAAGATGCGCCGGCCGCGCGCGCTGACCCAGCGATCGGTGGTCTCGGCCATGACCGGGCCGCCCACCGCGGTGCGCATGCCCAGCAGGTCGTTGATACGCCGATGCGGCTCCAACGGCAGGGTCACGCGCACGGGCGGGTATTTTGCAGCCTCCTGCTCCGCCTCCGCTGTAAAAGCCGCCATTTCCGGATCCCAATTCGAGCGATCGGCCATCCCATTCTCTCCCCTTCGATCATGGCCGCCATGCAAGCCCAGCCGGGCGGTGCTGGCAACCGGGGCGGGCGATCCGTGCTATGGAACGCCATGACCATTCCCCGCCTCGCGCCTGCTGGTCGTTTCAACCCCGCCTGCCTGTTCCGGCCGCGATCGGTGGCACTCATCGGCCAGGAATGCCCGGATATTCGGGCGCATCTGGCGCTCGGCGATTTTCAGGGCACGGTGGAAGCGGTCGATCGGGTAACGGCACTGACCGGCGTCCCGGACCTCGCGATCATTGCCACGACGGCTGACGACGTGATCCCCACGATGGAGGCCTTGGCGGACAAAGGGTGCTTCGCCGCGATCGTCCCCGGGCCCATGCCCGCGTCTGGCCAAAGCCTGTCGGAGGCCGCGCGGCGCACCGGGGTGCGGGTGACGGGGCCGAATGCATTCGGGCTGGCGGTGCCCGGCATCGGGCTGAATGCCAGCCTGGCCCATATCGCGGTGCCACCCGGCCGGCTGGCGCTGGTGTCCCAATCGGTGGGGCTGACCCGTGCGATCATCGACTGGGCCGGCCCGAATGGTGTCGGTTTCAGCCATGTCATCGGTATTGGCGGCAACAGCGACATCGGCTTTGGGATGGCACTGGATTGGCTGGCCTCCGACACCGCGACGGGCGCCATCCTGATGGAAATCCATCACCTCAAGGACCGTCGCGCCTTCCTCTCCGCCGCCCGCGCCGCCGCGCGATTCCGCCCCGTGCTCGCGGTGCGCACCGGTGGCAGCCATACCGGGCCCAACGATCCCGCCGCCCTGGCCTTCGACGCCGCGCTGCGCCGCGCCGGGGTGCTGAGTGTCGGCGGCCTCGACGACATCCTGGCAGCGGTGGAGACCCTGTCCCGGGCCCGGCCGGCGCGGTCGGAGCATCTGGCGATCATCGCCGACGATGCCGGCGCCGGGCAGATCGCGGCCGATTCGGCAGCGCGGCATGGACTCAGCGCGGCGCCCATGCAACTGGCCGATGTCGCGGCGGACAAGGCCGTGGGCGGGGCACTGTGGGTGCTGACCCCCGGCACCCCGTTCGACACCACCGCCTGTGCGGCGGCGGTGAAGGCCATGCCCGTGCCGGTGCTGGTCTGCGTCATGGGCCAGACCACCGGCGGGCCGCTGCGGCGCATCCTGGCCGAGGCCGGACTGGCGGTCTTTGCCTCCCCCGAACAGGCGGTGCTTGGCTTTCTCCATCTCGTTCGCGATCGCCGCAATCGCGCCGCGGCGCGGGAATTGCCGGGCAGCGCGGTGCTGCCAATGGCCCCGGATCAGGGCGCGGTCCGCGCGGCCTTCGCCACGATGGAGGGGACGCTGGTCCCGGCGGCACAGACCAGCGCGGTGCTGGCCGCCTATGGGATCGAGACCCTGCCAGGCGTGGTGATCGAGGTCACCGATGATCCGGAATTCGGGCCGGTCATCGCCCTCGGCCCGAAGCGGGCAATGGATTTGCCACCGCTGAACCTCACCCTCGCGCATGCGCTGATCGCCGATGCCGGATTGCCTGACGATGATGCGCTGGCGGAGCGGCTGGTACGGGTCAGCCAGTTGATCGTCGATTTTCCGGTGATCGCCGGCCTCACCCTCGGCCCCACCTGGAAGGCCAGTCTGACGCTGCGCCCAGCCGGCGCCCCGCTTGGGCGTCTGGCCATCGCGCCCTATCCCAGCGAGCTGGTGGAACATCGGACCGCCCGCGATGAGGCCCTGATCGTCCGGCCCATCCGCCCGGAGGATGCAGCGGCGCATGCCTGCTTCTTCAAGCGCCTGTCGCCCACCGACGTCCGGTTCCGCTTCTTCAGCGCCATCCACGAACTGTCCCCCGAGCGCATGGCGCGCCTGACCCAGGTCGATTACGAGCGGGAAATGGCCTTCATCGCGATCCGCGCCGCGACCAACGAAACCGTCGGCGTTGCCCGCATCGTCGGCGATACCGAAGGGCGCAGCGGCGAATTCGCGGTGATCGTACAGGCGGACATGAAGGGCAAGGGCCTGGCCAGCCACCTCATGCACCGGCTGATCGACTGGGCCCGGTCGCGTGGGATGGCGGAGGTCGTTGGCCAGATCCTGGCCGACAACGCCCCGATGCTGGCCTTCATCCGCCATCTCGGCTTCACGCTCCGCCGCCTGGCGGATGAGCCCGAGGTGATGGAGGCGCGGCTGGATCTGCTGGTCAGCCCAGCGCCGCCGCCAGCACCGTCAGGACGCCCAGAACCAGGTTGACCCCGATCAGCTTGCGGATCGAATCCATCGACGCGGCCATGGTGGCACGGTCGGTGGTACGGCAGAAACGCTTGTAGGGGCCGAAGAAAATGAACAGGAACACCGCGCTCATGACCAGGCCGAGGCCCATCATGGCATGAACCCCGGGGGCCAGATGCGCCATGCCGCCGAGGACGCCGAATATCATCCCGTAGCCCGTCAGCAGCAGCAGCGGCATCGCGTGCCAGACGATCAGGAAGAAGCGCTTGAACACCTGGGTGTGCAGCAGCATGCGCTGCGGCGGCTCCAGCACCACCAGGCTGGGGCGCAGCACGACATAGGCGAAGAACATCCCGCCGACCCAGAGGATGGCGGAGAGGAGGTGGATGGCTTTGAGGAGGGCGAGCAGGGTCATTGGGTCTTCTCCAACAGTTCCGCCACCAATGCCCTGAGTTCGCTCGCTGCGGAAGTCCGGGGCGCGGCTTCGGTGACGCCGAGCCCCTCGGCGAAGGCGGCGGAAAAGCCGGTGCGGTTGCCGATAACGGATGTGAGCAGCGGCCAGGCTTTGGCGGTGAGGTCCGCTTCCACGGCTTCGCGCTGGCGCGATGTCGCGGGCACCCGGTTCAGCACCACCGCCGCCAGGCGGCGTTCGGCGGCGGCGAGTTTGAGCGTGCCCTCGGCGGCCCAGACATCGGGCGGGCTGGGCTGGACCGGGATCAGCACGATGGAGGCGCCCCGGATGGCAAGGCGGGCCTCGGTCTCGATCTGCGGCGGGCTGTCGATGATGACGACGTCATGATCGCGCTTCAGACGATCCAGTTCGACCGCGAGGCGCCAGCCGGCAATGGCGGAAAAAGCCAGCGGGGCGGCGGGGGCCGTCCGTGCGACACGCAAGGCGTGCCACCGGCTGAGACTGCCCTGCGGATCGATGTCGAGCAGCGCCACCCGGCGGGTGGCCGCGATGGCTGCCGCGAGATTGGCCGCGAGGGTGGTTTTGCCGGTGCCGCCCTTCTGCTGAGCGACCGTGATGACGATTGCCATGCCGCGCGACTCCATTCGGGGTTTGGGTGCCGTGCGGCGATGTAAGCGGGTCGCGGGGGTTGGGGATAGGATGAATTCCTGGATGGCCCTTGGACTGGTGCCTGGGACGGGCCGCCGTGGCCACGGATGAACACCATGGACATGGGTTCGTTCCTTCGCCGTTCAAGGCCCGGCGCTCGCCTGTATGCCCCGGCCGGCAACCGGTCTAACCTCCCGCCAACCGTCACGTTCCAAGAGGCTCAGCCATGTCCACCCCGCTCGCCGGTATCACCGTCCTCGATTTCGGCCAGATCTACCAAGGCCCCTATGCCACCATGCTGATGGCCAAGGCCGGCGCCAATGTCATCAAGATCGAGCCGCCGGGTGGGGAGCCGCTGCGCCGGCGGGTGCTGGCGAGCGGGGAAGGCGATACCACCCTGCCGATGGCCATGCTCAATGCCAATAAGCGCGCGGTGACGCTGAACCTGAGGTCCGATCAGGGCAAAGCGCTGCTCAAACAGATGGTGGCCAAGGCGGATGTGCTGTTGGAGAACTTCTCCCCCGGCACGCTCGATGGGCTCGGCGTGGGCTATGCGGTGCTGCAACCGGTCAATCCCCGCCTGATCTATGCCACCGGCACCGGCTTCGGCATCAGCGGGCCGGATCGGGACAATCTGGCGATGGATTTCACGATCCAGGCGGCCTCCGGGATCATGAGCGTCACCGGCTCCCCCGATGGTCCGCCGATGAAGGCGGGTCCGACGCTGGTCGACTTCATGGGCGGGATTCATCTGTACGGCGCGGTGATGACGGCGTTGTTCCATCGCACCCAGACCGGCCTCGGCCAACTGGTGGAGGTGGCGATGCAGGAGACGGTGTATCCCACCCTCGCCTCCTCCTACGACTACCACCGCCGTACCGGCAAAGTGCCGCCGCGCGCCGGCAACCGCCAGGCCGGCCTGTCGAGCGCGCCCTATAACGCCTTCCAGACCACCGACGGCTATGCGGTCATCCATGTCGTGACCGAGCAGCACTGGCAGAACCTGCTGGTCGCGATGGGGCGTGAGGACCTCAAGGATGATCCGCGCTTCCTCACCAACCCCGCCCGGACCGCCCATATGGCGGAGACGGAGGCGCTGGTGACCGCCTGGACCTCGGTCCGCACCAAGGCCGAGGTGGTCGCGGCGGCGAAGCGGTTCAAAATCCCCTCCGCCCCCGTGCGCAATGCGATCGAGGTGATGAACGACGAGCATATGCATGCCCGCGGCATGTTGCAGCGGGTCGAGCACCCGTCGTTGGGCGAGGTCATCCTGCCCAATTCCCCCCTGCGCCTGCATGGCGCGGACCGGGTGCAGGCGGTGCCAAGCCCGCGGCTGGGGGAGCATAATATGGCGGTCTACGGCGAATGGCTCGGCCTCGGTTCGGCCGCGGTCGAGGAACTCCTGCATGCGGGCGCCATTTGAACCCATGCGCATCAGCCCGGCCCCTCTGGCACTGCTGACCCCGGAGGAGATGGGGCGGGCGGATGCGATGGCGCCGGGGTTGGGCGTGCCCGGTTCGGAGCTGATGCACCATGCCGGCTGGGCGGTGGCGCATGCCATCCTCAAACGGACGCGGCCCTGCCGGGTGCTGGTGCTGGCGGGGCCGGGCAATAATGGCGGCGACGGCTATGTCGCGGCCCGGCTGCTGGCCGAACGCGGCTGGCCGGTGCGGGTCGCCGCCCTGGCACCGCCCCGGCCAGGCTCCGATGCCGCTTTGGCCGCCGCGGGCTGGCGCGGGCCGATGGCGGCCTTCGATCCGGCGGAGGCCCGGCGCGCCGATATCGTCGTCGACGCCGTGTTCGGGGCCGGCCTGTCGCGGGATGTCGGCGGCCTGGTCGCTGAAACGCTGGCCGCGGCGCGGCGCATCGTGGCGGTGGATGTGCCGAGCGGGCTCGATGGCGCGCTCGGCATCGCGCGCGGACAGGTCGCGCCTGCCTGGCTGACCGTGACTTTTTTCCGGCTGAAACCGGGGCATCTGCTGCTGCCGGGGCGCGACCTCTGCGGGGAGACCGTTCTGGCCGATATCGGCATGCCGCAAGCGGTGCTCGAGGCGATCCAACCGCGCATCTTCGCCAATGGTCCGGGATTGTGGCAATTGCCCCGGCTCACCGCAGCATCGCACAAATATACCCGCGGCCATCTCACGGTCATCGGGGGGGCCGAGATGGTCGGCGCCGCGCGCCTCGCGGCCGAAGCGGCCCGGCGGGGCGGGGCCGGTCTTGTGACGATCGCGGCCCGCGGCAGCTTTGACGCGTACCGGGTTGGCGCGCCCGGCACCATGATCAGCGACGCCCCGTTGCCCGCGCTTCTGACCGATGTTCGGCGCCGGGTCTGGGTTTGCGGCCCCGGCCTGGGTCCGGACGCGGCCCGCGCCTGCCTGCTCTTGCTGCTGGCCGCCGGACGGCTGGTTGTCGGCGATGCCGATCTTTTCACCGCCTTCGCGGCACAGCCCGAGGCCTTGCGAGGCACGGCCGTCCTGACCCCCCATGCCGGCGAATTCGCCCGGGCCTTTGGCCCGCCGGGGCCGGATCGGATCGCGGCCTGCCGCGCCGCGGCGGCGTCGACCGGCGCCGTCGTGCTGCTGAAAGGCGCCGACACGATCATCGCCGCGCCGGACGGCCGCGTGGCGATCAACGGATCCGCGCCGCCCTGGCTCGCGACCGCCGGGGCCGGGGATGTTCTGGCCGGGCTCGTCGGCGCCCTGCTGGCGCAAGGCATGCCGGCCTGGGACGCCGCCTGCGCGGCGGCCTATCTGCACGGCCGGGCCGCGGTTCTGGCGGGCGAAGGTCTGGTGGTCGAAGACCTGCTGCCGGCCCTGCGCGACGCGATCGGCGAAACCATCCGGAATTCCCGCACAGTACAGGAAATTCACGCCAAGACCGCGCGTCAGTCGCTATAACCGGCGGCAACGACACTTGGAGTCCCGCATGAGCGAAGCCGCCCCTGGCCTGATCGACCGCGCTTTGTCCCGTATCACCGCCGCCTGGCGCGATATGGCATCCAGCGTAGTGGGACAGGATGATCAATCCCTGGAAGACCAGATGTGGGATTGCCTGAACGGGCGCGGCGGGGAGGTCAGCGCCCGCAACCGCGCCGCCCGGCTGGCGCAGGAATACCAGGCCGCCGACGATGCCGGGCGGCTCGAATTCCTGCGCGTTCTGGCCGGCTTTGACGCTGATCCGGAGGCGGTCGCGACGGCTTATGCCGGGGTGCAGGCGGCGGGCGACGCGATGGCGCGCGCCTCCGCCACCGCCGCGCTGCGCCGGGCGCTGGAGCC
The DNA here is from genome assembly GCA_903918315.1 of uncultured Acetobacteraceae bacterium. Lineage (GTDB taxonomy): Bacteria > Pseudomonadota > Alphaproteobacteria > Acetobacterales > Acetobacteraceae > Rhodopila. Next base: position 20,260 of record CAIXEA010000109.1, read on the forward strand.
GCCGCGGGTGAAGCTGCTGACGCAGTTCACCTCCATCCCCGACGGCCGCAAGTTCCTTGTCGATATGCGCGGCTTCCTGATGAAGACCCGCCGGGAGGACCCATTGCTGGGGGCGCTGGAATCGGATCTGCGGGGCCTGCTGGCCGCCTGGTTCGATATCGGCTTCCTCGAACTGCACCGCATCGACTGGACCAGTCCCGCGGCCTTGCTGGAAAAGCTGGTCGCTTACGAAGCCGTGCATGCCATCAAGTCCTGGCGCGATCTGAAGAACCGGCTGGACTCCGATCGCCGCTGCTACGCCTTCTTCCACCCCCGCATGCCCGGTGAGCCGCTGATTTTCGTGGAGGTCGCGCTGGTGCGCGGCCTGGCAGACAGCGTGCAGCGGCTGCTGGACGAAGACGCGCCGCTGCAGGACCCGAAGCTGGCCGATACCGCGATCTTCTATTCCATCAGCAACTGCCAGCCGGGCCTGGCCGGCATCAGCTTCGGCAACTTCCTGATCAAACGCGTGGTGGAAGAATTGTCGGCGGAGTTCCGCAATCTCAAGACCTTCGCCACCCTGTCCCCGATCCCCGGATTCCGCCGCTGGCTGGACCAGACGCTGGCCGCGGCGGATCACACCCTGCTGAGCCCGGAGGAAAGCGCGAGCCTGTCATCCGCCCTGCCCGCCGAGACTCCCGCGAAATCGCTGGCCAGCATCGTCGCCAGCCGCGGCTGGTGGGACACGCCCGGCCTGCGCAAGACCGCCGAACCGATCCTGGCGCGCCTCTGCGCCCGCTATCTGCTGACCGAGGGCCAGAAGAAGCGGGCCCGCGACCCGGTCGCGCATTTCCATCTGTCCAATGGCGCGCGGGTCGAACGGCTCAATATCGCCGGCGATACATCCGACAAAGGCGCCAAAGAGAGCGCGACGCTGATGGTCAATTACCTCTATGACCTCGCCAAGATCGATGAGTGGCATGAGGACTATGCCGGCGAAGGCAAGCGCAATGCCTCGACCGCCGTGCGCAAACTGGCGCGCGGGTGGGGCTGAGCCGGCGGCTGTCTCATGGTCGTCTCAAAGTAACGAATTCTGATACATTGGCCGGAATTCCTTACCTATAATCCGGCTGGCGGTATCAGGCGATCCAACGCCCGCAGGAGCGGTGAGTGCCCGCCCACCAGAGCGCGCACGATGCTGTCATCGGGCGGCCCGAAATTGACATTCGCGGGCACCCCGCCGTGACGGCGAATCAGCGCCGCGCGCTGCGGGTAAATATGGACGTATTGTGCCACCGCGGCGTCCATTTCGGATTGATCCCCCGGATCCCCCCCGGTCTCGGCCACGGGTTCCGTCGCGGGCGGATCAGCCTCGGGTTCCGGTATCGGCGGAGGCGGATCCAGCCTATCGAGCCGACCGTCCAGGGCATCGGTCATGGCGCTGGCGACGATATGCTCCAGGCGCTCCGCGGCTTCGGTGGGTGCGATTTGCGTCTCCCGCTTCGCACGAACGGCCTGCATGCGTTGAAGCGCGCGCAACGCCGCCAGGGCCTGGCGCAGCATGCTGGCCGATTGCATGCCGCAGGCGATCGCCTCCCGGCGGGGTGTATCGCGGTGATGGGCGAGGCGCAGGCATTCCATCGCATGGGCATTGGCGGCGACATGGGCCACCGCCAAGGCGGTTTCCGCCGGATTGGTGGGCAGCAAGGCCGCGACCTCCGCGACCGCGGCGAGGTTCCGCCGAACCAGCGCCACGGGCGTGTCATCGGACGGTGGTGGCAGGGCGGCCGTGAGCCGGTGCACCAGGGTGTAATAGGACGCGCTGGTACGGGAGATGGCGGGGTCTTGCGGGGTGCTTGTGGGGGTATATTGGGTCATTACTAACATTATAGGTTATTTTTTATGACTTTCAACCCCAAGCAGATCCGATCCTTGCCGGACCCAGGTCATCCACGGAACGCGCTTGCCTTGCGTTGACTCCGGCGCGGGACCGCATCACACGCGGGGCTTCCAGTCCAAGGACGTCAGCCATGCCTTTATCCGGACTTCGGGTCCTCGACCTCACGCGGGTGTTATCCGGCCCGTTCTGCACCGCGCTGCTGGGTGATCTCGGCGCCGATGTCATCAAGGTGGAAGCGCCGGAGGGCGATTCGATCCGCGGCCAGGGCGCCATCAAAGACGGGCTGTCGGGCTATTTCGCGCAATTCAACCGCAACAAGCGCTCCGTCCGGCTCGATCTGCGCAAGCCAGAGGGGAAAGAGGTCCTGGCGCGTCTGATCGCGCAATCGGACGTGCTGGTGGAGAATTTCCGGCCAGGCGTGCTCGACCGCATGGGGTTTCCGGCGGCGCGGCTGCGGGCGTTGCGGCCGAGCCTGGTGAGCTGCGCCATCAATGGCTTCGGCAGCACCGGCCCCTATCGTGACCGGCCGGCCTTCGATTTCATCGCCCAGGCGCTGAGCGGCTTCATGAGCGTCAATGGCCGGGATGGCGACCCGCCGCTGCGCTCGGGCCTGCCGATCAGCGATCTGATCGCGGGGTTGTATGCGGCGCTGTCGATCGTGGCCTCGGTCCAGCGGGCGCGGGCGACGGGGCGCGGGCAGCAGACGGAGGTGTCGCTGACGAACGGCATGGTCAGCATGCTGTCCTATATCGCGACCAACTACTTCGCGAGCGGCGTCGTCCCCCCGCGCAGCGGCAACGACCATCCGATCGCCGCGCCCTATGGGCTGTATCCGACCCGGGACGGAGAAATCGCCATCGCCCCCCCCGACGACGTGTTCTTCGGTCGGCTGGCGGATGTGCTGGGGCTGCCGGGGCTAAAAACCGATCCGCTCTATGCCACCCAGATCGCCCGCGTCGCCAACCGCGCGCGCATCAATGCCATCGTCGGCGGCCAATTCGCCACCGAGACCACGCAGCACTGGGTCGAGACCCTGAACGCCGCCGGCGTTCCCTGCGGCCCCGTCAACACAGTGGAGCAGGTGTTCCAGGATCCGCAGATCCTGGCGCAGGAGATGGTGATGGAGGTCGCGCATCCCGGCCATGGTCTGGTGCGCATGCTGGGATTCCCCATGAAGCTGTCGGAAACCCCGTGCCAGGTCCGCCGTCCGGCGCCGGACCTGGGGGAACATTCGGACGAGATCCTGGCGGGCCTTGGCTACAGCGCGGACGCGGTCGCCGCCTTGCGTGGCGCCGGGGTGATCTGATGCCCAACGCGTCCGTCCGCCTCCGCCCCGATGCCACGATCGGTGCCACCGACAAGCGGCTGTTCGGCGCCTTCGTCGAGCATCTCGGGCGCTGTGTGTATGGCGGTCTCTTTGAGCCTGGCCATCCCTCCGCCGATGCGCGCGGCTTCCGCCGTGACGTGCTGGCGCTGGTGAAGGAACTGGCGCCCAGCATCATACGCTATCCCGGCGGCAATTTCGTCAGCGGCTATAACTGGGAGGATGGGGTCGGACCGGTGGAGGACCGCCCGTGCCGGCTGGATCTCGCCTGGCGCTCGACCGAGACCAACCAGTTCGGCACCAATGAGTTCATCGACTGGTGCCGCCTGACGGGGATCGAGCCGATGCTGGCGGTGAACCTCGGCACCCGTGGCGGCGACGCGGCACGGCGGTTCGTGGAATATTGCAACCATCCCGGCGGCACGACGCTGTCGGACCTGCGCAAGGACCATGGCTGGCCGCTGCCGCACGAGGTCAAATTATGGTGCCTGGGCAATGAGATGGACGGGCCCTGGCAGATGCAGGCCAGGACGGCCGAGGATTACGGGCGTGTCGCCGCCGAAACGGCGAAGATGATGAAATGGGTCGACCCCACGATCGAGCTGGCCGCGGCGGGGTCGTCCGGGCGCAACATGCCGACATTCGGGACTTGGGAAAGCACGGTGCTCGATCATTGCTTCGATCATGTTGATTATATGTCATTGCATACTTACATCAACAACGATGCCGACGACATGCCGGCCTTCCTGGCCGCCCCGGATCTGATGGACGGGTTCATTGAAGAAGTGGTCGCGATCAGCGACGCGGCGGCGGCGAAACGGCGGTCTGGCAAACGGATCATGCTGAGCTTCGACGAATGGAACGTGTGGTACCGCACCCGCCGCACGCCGGAGGACCGCGCCAGGCCGGGCTGGCCGGTGGCGCCGCCGATCCTGGAAGAACGGTACAGCATGGGCGATGCGCTGGCGTTCGGGGGCATGTGCATTTCATTGCTGAACCATGCGGACCGGGTAAAGGTCGCGTGCCTGGCGCAGCTGGTCAATGCCATCGCCCCGATCATGACCGAAACCGGCGGTTCGGCCTGGCGGCAGACCATCTTCTACCCCTTCGCGCAGTTCAGCCATTTCGGCCGCGGGACGGTGCTGCGGGCGGAGATCGAATGCCCGGCCTATGACGCGACATACTACGACCCGCGCGGGACGCAGGAACTCCGGTTCCCGGTGACCGCGCCTTACCTGAAGCTGGCGGCGGTGCGCGACGACATCCTGGGCGGCGTGACCCTGTTCGCGCTGAACCGGCATCTGACGGAGCCGATGCACCTGAAGGTCGATCTGGAGGGGATGGGCCTGCGCGGCATCCGCGCCGCGCGGCAATTATGCGACGCGGATCTGGCGGCGGCGAACACGGCGGCGGAGCCGGATCGCGTGCGGCCGGGCCTGCTGAGCGGGGTGGTGCTGACGGGGAGCGTGCTGCGCGCGACCCTGGCACCGGCGTCGTGGACCATGATCCGGTTGGGGACCAGCGGGTAAGGGGAAGGCTGGCGCCGGGTGGGCATCCCAAGCCTCGCCGCTCTAATCCCCATAGACATAAACATATCCTTATGTCACAACGCCGGCATGGAAGCCCTCCTGGCCAGTCTGCGCGCCGCCGCTGAACCGACCCGTCTGCGCCTGCTCGCGCTGACGGCGCGCGGGGCCTTTTGCGTCATGGAATTCACCGAAATCCTCGGCCAGTCGCAGCCGCGCCTGTCACGCCATCTCAAGCTGCTTTGCGAATGCGGTCTGCTGGATCGGATGCGGGAGGGGACGAATGTCTGGTTCGCGCTGCCCACCGGCCCCGATGGCGATCTGGCGCGGGAGCTGATTGCCCGCCTGCCCGGCGATGACCCGACGCTGGAATCCGACCGCCGCCAGGCCGCGCGGGTGCTGGCGGAACGGGCGCGGGAGGCATCGGACTCTTTCCGCCGCAAGGGCGCCGATTGGGATGAGATGCGGGCTTTGGAACTGCCGGCGCAGGCGGTGGAAGCCGCTTTGCTCGACCTGATCCCGGCCCCCGGCCATCTGCTCGATATCGGCACCGGCACGGGCCGGGTGCTGGAGCTGTTGGCCCCCCGGGTGCGGCAGGCGCTGGGCGTCGATGCCTCCAAGGCCATGCTGGCGCTGGCGCGGTCGCGCCTGTCGGGGGAACAATTCGCCCATTGCGCGGTGCGTCAGGCGGATATGTACCGGCTGCCTTTGGCCAATGCCTCCTTCGATACCGCCGTGTTGCAGATGGTGCTGCACTACGCCGAAGACCCGCCCGGCGTGGTGGCGGAGGCCGCGCGCGTGCTGCGCCCCGGCGGGCGGATGATCGTGATCGAACTGGCGGCGCATGAGAAAGCCGATCTGGGGAGCCGTTTGGCGCATCGCTGGCCGGGCTTTTCCGATAGCGCGATGCGCACCCTTCTGACCGAGGCCGGAATGCGGCCCGGCGACCCCGTGATCGTGCCCGGCCCGCTGGATGTGTGCCTGTGGCCAGCCCAACGCCCTGATCTGGATACCAAGTGATGATCCGACCCCATTTGCTCGATGCGCTGCGTGATCAGGTTCTGCTGTGCGATGGCGGCATGGGCAGCCGCGTGCAGGCGCTGACCCTCGACACCGAGAGCGACTATTGGGGGCGGGAGAACTGCACGGATGTGCTGTGCCTGTCGCGCCCCGATCTCGTGCGCGAAATCCATCGCGGCTATTTCGCGGCCGGCGCCGACATGGTGGAGACCAATACGTTCGGCGCCTCCCCGGTCACTTTGGCGGAATTCGACCTGGCCGAACGCGCCTTTGAGATCAACAAGATCGCCGGTGAACTGGCGCGCGAGGCGGCGGAGACCTTCAGCGACGGCCGCCATCGCTGGGTTGTCGGCAGCGTCGGGCCGGGCACCAAGCTGCCGAGCCTGGGCAATATCGCTTATGACCCGCTGGAAGCCGCGCTGGCCGAACAATGCCGCGGGCTGATCGCCGGCGGGGTGGACGCCATCCTGATCGAGACCTGCCAGGACACCTTGCAGATCAAAGCCGCGGTGAACGGCGCCAAGATCGCCCGCCGCGCTGCTGGGACGGACACGCCCATCTTCGTGCAGGTGACGGTGGAGACGACGGGGACGCTGTTGGTCGGGCCGGATATCGCCGCCGCCGCGACGGTGATCAACGCGCTCGACGTGCCGCTGATCGGCCTGAACTGCGCCACCGGGCCGCAGGAAATGGCGGAGCATGTGGCCTGGCTCGCCGCCAACTGGCCGGGGCTGATCTCGGTACAGCCCAATGCCGGCCTGCCGGAGCTGGTCGATGGCCAGACCCATTACCCGCTGGGGGCGGCCGAACTGGCGAGTTGGGTGGAACGCTTCGTCATCCAGGACGGGGTCAATCTGATTGGCGGCTGCTGCGGCACGTCGCTGCCGCATATCCAGGCTCTGGACGCGATGCTGCGCCGGCGCGGCGGATTTCGCCCGGCGCCGGTGGCGCGCAAGCCAATCTGGGTGCCGAGTGTCGCCAGCCTCTATCAGTCGGTGCCGCTGCGGCAGGAAAACGCGATCTTCGCCATCGGCGAGCGGTGCAACGCCAATGGCTCCAGGAAATGGCGCGAATTGCAGGAAAAGCACGACTGGGATGGCTGCGTGTCGATGGGCCGCGAGCAGGGGGACGAAGGCTCCCACGCCCTCGATATCTGCACCGCCTTTGTCGGGCGCGATGAAAACCTGGAAATGACCGAGGTCATCCGCCGCTTCACGGCGTCGGTGAACACGCCGCTGGTGATCGATTCCACCGAAACCCCGGTGATCGCGGCGGCGCTGAAGCTGCATGGCGGCAAGGCGATCATCAACTCCATCAATTTCGAAGACGGCGAAGGCGCCGCCACCGATCGGTTGAAACTGGCCAAGCAGTTCGGCGCGGCGGTGATCGCGCTGACGATCGACGAAGTCGGCATGGCCAAGACGGCCGAGGACAAGGTGCGCATCGCCACACGGCTGGTGGAATTCGCCTGCGATCAGCATGGGCTGGCGCAGTCGGACCTGATGATCGACCCGCTGACTTTCACCATCGCCACGGGCAACGAGGACGACCGCAAGCTGGCGCTGTGGACGCTGGAGGGCATCGCCGCCATCCACGCGAAATTCCCCGACATTCAGATCATCCTCGGCCTGTCCAATGTCAGCTTCGGGCTCAATCCGGCGGCGCGGGCGGTGTTGAACTCGGTGTTCCTCGATCACGCGCAGCGGGCGGGGATGACGGGCGCGATCGTGCATGTGTCGAAGATCCGCCCGCTGCATCTGATCGCGCCGGAGGAGGTGAAAGTCGCCGAAGACCTGATCTTCGACCGCCGCAGCGACGGCTACGACCCGCTGCAGAAAATGCTGGAGATCTTCGCGGATCGGAAACTGGCCGACGCGGTGAAGAAAAAGCGCGCCGATACGGCGGAAGGGCGGCTCAAGGACCGGATCGTCGATGGCGACCGCAAGGGCCTGACCGACGACCTGGATGAGGCGCTGCTGACGCTGTCGCCGCTCGATATCATCAACACCGTGCTGCTCGACGGCATGAAGGTGGTGGGGGAGCTGTTCGGGTCGGGCAAGATGCAGCTGCCCTTCGTGCTGCAAAGCGCGGAGACCATGAAGGCCGCCGTCGCCTACCTGGAACCCAAAATGGAGCGGATCGAGGGCCAGGAGAAAGGCACCATCGTGCTGGCGACCGTCAAAGGCGACGTTCACGATATCGGCAAGAACCTGGTCGACATCATCCTGACCAACAACGGCTACCGGGTGGTCAACCTGGGCATCAAGGTGCCGCTGGCGGACATGCTGCACGCGGTGACGCAACACCGTGCGCATGCCATCGGCATGTCGGGCCTGCTGGTGAAATCCACCGTGGTGATGCGCGAGAACCTGGAGGAGATGTCCCGCCAGGGCATCGACGTGCCGGTGCTGCTGGGCGGCGCGGCGCTGACGCGGAACTATGTGGAAGACGCCTGCGTCGCGTCCTATGCCTGCGGCCGGGTCGCCTATGCCCGCGACGCCTTCGACGGGCTGCATTTGATGGATCGCGTCACCGGCAACGGCTTCGACGACTACCTGGCGGCGGTGCAGGCCAAGCGCGCCGGCAAGGCCCGCAATACCACCCGCACCCTGGGCCAGGCGGATGAGCGGGCCTTCGCGCCCATCGATGTCCCGACGGTGCAGAAGCGCCGCCGCCGGCTGACCGGCGACGTGCCGGTGGTGCAGCCGCCGTTCTGGGGCGCGCGCATCATCGAAGCCGCGCCCAAGGCCATCGTGCCCTTCGTGAACGAGCGCAGCCTGTACCAATTCCAATGGGGCTTCCGCAAACAGGGCAAGACGCTAGAGGAATTCCTCGGCTGGGCGAAGCAGGAGCTGCGCCCGGTCATGCGCCGGATGCTGACGATCTGTGAGACCGAGGACATTCTGCGGCCGCAGGCGTCGTACGGCTATTGGAAGGCCGCCGGCCAGGGCAATGACCTGATCATCTTCGATCAGGACGGCACCACCGAACGCGCCCGCTTCGCCTTGCCGCGCCAGCCGAAGGAGGATGGTGACTGCATCGCCGATTTCTTCCGCGACGTCGATGACGCCGAACGCGATGTGATCGGGCTTCAGGTCGTCACCGTCGGCCAGAAGGCCTCCGACACCGCGCGGGTCTGGTTTGAGGCGAACCGCTATCAGGATTACCTCTATCTGCACGGCCTGTCGGTCGAAATGGCGGAGGCCATGGCCGAATACACGCATAAGCGGATCCGCGCCGAACTCGGCTTCGCGGCCGAGGACGACCGCGACATGGAGAAGATGCTGAGCCAGTCCTACCGCGGCAGCCGCTATTCCTTCGGCTATCCCGCCTGCCCGCGGCTGGAGGATCAGGAGCCGATCCTGAGCCTGTTGGACGCACGGCGAATCGGCGTCGATCTGTCCGATGAGTTCCAGCTTCACCCCGAGCAGTCGACCAGCGCGATCGTCGTGCTCAATCCGCATGCCAAGTATTTTTCGGTCTGAGGCACGCCGGGCTTCCCATCCCGGCCGGAGGCGCTATGTCTCCGCCTGACCACCGTATGAAGGCGATCCATGATGACGAGTCTCCGGCCCTTGCTCCCTGCCCTTGGCTGCGTGCTCCTGGGCGCGACGCTGCAGGCTTGCTCCGGACCGCCCGCCGCCTCGGGTCCTGCCGTGCGCTACTATGCGGCGGATATGAACGGCGGGGCGAAGCTCTGTGAGGTCAGCAAGCCGGCGGTGAGCGCCGGCAAGGTCGTGGATGCGACCATGAAGGTGAGCAGCAGTGGCGGCTGGTGCGGCCTGCCGGTCAGCAATGGCGGCCGGGCGTTCGACGCCGGTCTGCTCACCAGCCGCCCCGAACACGGCAAGCCCCAGGTGCACACGGTCGGGCTCGATACGCGGATCGACTATACGCCCGAATTCGGCTTCACCGGCACCGACCAGTTCACCGTCCAATTGCTGCCGGGTGAAGGCGCGGTCCGGGTGACGGTCACCGTCACCCGGTAAGCGCGGGCGGTTTCATCGCGCTGTTGTACCGTTTGTTGCCTATTGTGCTGCGCAACAAACGGTATGGATTTATCGTTTGGCAGGGGTGGATTTCGCCGCCACCTTGCTGCTTGCGACCTGCTGCCCCGGGCAGATCTCCACGCTCGGCGGGATCAGATCCTTGGCGGCGGAATAGGCGGTCAGATCAGCCGCTCCGCGCAGGGCCATCACTTCGGTGAACATCGCGCCGTCGTGCGGGCACAGGTCGCCGCCCAGCACGGTGTCGCCGGTCGATACGGCGTTGGCGAGATCGGTTACAAAACGGTCATGCTCCTGCTGGCCGCGCGCACCGTAACGCTTCTTGAACCAGATCGTGACTGACTGGTCATTGGCGGCGAGGTCGCGTTGATATTTGCCAATAAAGGCATTGTAACGCGCGGTCTCATTGCACGCCGTCGCGAGAACCATCAAATGGCTGCGCAGAGCCTGCACTTCGAACACGGCCTGATCGGCTGGCGCGGCGCACTGGCGCTCCGCCCAGGCCGGGGTTACGAAAATCGCTGCCATGGCAGCAAAAATTGACAGGTGGCGGAACATCGGTTTCTCCAGAAACGGGGCGGATGTTGTGATATAACGCCGCACCGCGCCGCGACAAGTTGAACATGCCATGCGATTTTCCCATGGCATAATGACGCGCCTCATGGTGGTATCAGATTCAGGAAACACAAGACGCACTGCCGCCGGAAAAAACCCGGCAGTCATCGGGTCAAAATGAACGATTAGGTGAAATTGTGATAAACTCTGATACGCTTTCGACCGCACGGCCTCCGGCCGGACGTTGGGTCCAGCTGTGGCTGGGCGTCCTTTGCATGGCCCTGATCGCCAATCTGCAATATGCCTGGACGCTGTTCGTCGACCCCATGCACAAGGCCCATAACTGGGAGGTCGCGGGCATTCAGTGGGCCTTCAGCATTTTCATCGCCACCGAAACCTGGCTCACGCCGGTCGCCGGCGCCGTCGTTGATCGGCTTGGGCCGGCCTGGGGCCCGCGGATCACGGTGGCATTCGGCGGCGTGCTGGTCGGGATCGGCTGGGTCCTCAATGCCTACGCCGACAGCCTGATGCTTTTATACGCCGGGGCCGCGATTTCCGGAACGGGGGCCGGGGCGATCTACGCGACCTGTATCGGCAATGCCGTCAAGTGGTTCCCCGACCGGCGCGGGCTGGCCGTCGGCATGACCGCGGCGGGCTTTGGCGCGGGGCGGCGGTGACGGTCATCCCCATCCGCATGCTGATCGAATCCAGCGGCTACGCGGCTGCGTTCTTTGATTTCGGACTGGGCCAGGGCGTGGTTCTGCTGCTGGTGTCGCAGATGCTGCGCGGTCCGGCCCAGGCGGTGGTCCTGCCGACGGCCCCCTCCACGGTGGTCAGGCAATCGTCGCGAAGCTACAGCCCCGGCCAGGTGCTGGGAAAGCCGATCTTCTGGCTGATGTATGTGATGTTCGTCCTGGTGTCGGCCAGCGGCCTGATGGCGACGGCGCAGCTGGGGCCGATCGCCACGGATTTCGGGATTTCCAAGACCGTGATCTTCATGGGCGCGAGCACGCTGAGCGTCGCGCTGGTCGTCGACAATGTGCTGAACGGGCTGGCCCGGCCCTTTTTCGGCGCGATCTCCGACCGGTTTGGCCGGGAAAATACCATGGCCATCGCCTTCAGCCTGGGGGCCGGAAGCTACTGGCTGCTGGCCATCGCCGGCCACAGTCCCTGGACCTTCGTGGTCTGCGCGGGCCTGATCTTTTTCACCTGGGGGGAAATCTTCTCCCTGTTTCCCTCAACCTGCACGGACACGTTCGGCTCCAAATACGCGACCGCCAACACATCGCTGCTTTACACAGCCAAAGGAACCGCCGCGTTTCTGGTGCCTTTCGCCAATGTCATCAAGGGTACGACCGGTGCGTGGAGCACGGTGTTCCTGACCGCGGCGATCGCCAACATCCTGGTGGTGATGCTGGCTTTGTTCGTGTTGAAACCGCTGCGGGCCTGGATGATGCAGACATAATTCACACAAGGGCGGTTACGCGCCGCCCTGACGTCTGATAAGTTTGCGTATGAGCCGCGGTGAACGCTTCGCGCTTGGCAGCATTCTGTTGGGCTGTCTGGTGCTTGGTCTGAAAGGCGCTGCCTGGTGGCTCACCGGCAGTGCGGCGCTGTATTCTGATGCGCTGGAAAGCATCGTCAATGTGGCGGCCAGCGTGATCGCCCTCGTGGCGCTGCGCTACGCCGCCATCCCGGCCGATGCCAATCACCCCTACGGGCACGACAAGGCCGAGTTCTTCGCCGCGGTGATCGAAGGCGTGCTGATCATCGTCGCCGCCTTGTCGATCTTCGCCCATGCCTCCCACGTGTTCCTCGACCCGCAGCCCTTGGTCTGGCCGGCGCAAGGTCTCGGCCTGAACGCCATCGCGACACTGATCAACGGCGTCTGGTCGGTGGTGCTGACGCGGGTTGGGCGTCGCCTGAGCTCCCCGGCCCTGAAAGCCGATGGCAAGCATCTGCTGGCGGATGTCGTGACGTCCTTCGGGATCGCCGCCGGGGTCGGCGTGGCCATCCTGTCCGGCCTGCTGATCCTGGACCCGGTCATCGCTGGGTTCACGGGCGTGTATGTGCTCTGGTCCGGTATGCGGATGGTGCTCGGATCGGTTGGCGGCCTGATGGATGCCGCGCCGGAACCCGCGGTGCTGGAACGGATCAAACACATCGTTGCCGGGGCCGCTGCCGGCGCGATCGAGGCGCATGATCTGCGCACGCGCACCGCCGGGCGGCTGACCTTCCTCGAATTCCACCTGGTGGTGCCGGGATCGATGACTGTCGCCGAGTCCCACGAAATCTGCGACCGGATCGAAGAAGCCTTGCGGGCGGACATGGAAAACCTGATGGTCACCATCCATGTCGAGCCTGAGGAGAAGGCCAAACAGCACGGCGTTCTGGTGCTGTGATCCGGGTTCTCGCAGTCGCCTGGCTGCTGCTCGTGTCCCTCCCCTCCCACGCCGCCCCGCCGTCGCGCGTCGTTTCGCTCAATCTTTGCACCGACCAGATGCTGCTCCTGCTGGCCCCGGCCAAAATCGCGGCCTTGTCGGCATTGGCCCGGGATCCGTCCTTATCCGCCCTCGCCGCCGAGGCCGCGTCCCACCCGATGGTGCATGCCTCGGCGGAGGCGGTGCTGGCGCTGCATCCCGATCTTGTCCTGGCATCGCGCTTTGGTGCCCAGACGACGCTGGCCCTGCTGGAACAGCGCGGTGTGCCGATCCTGCGAATGGAACTGGCGGAGAATTTCGAGGGGGTCCGCCGGGTCACCCACAGCCTGGCCGCGCGGCTCGATGTGCGCGAACAGGGGGCGGCGCTGCTGCGCGACATGGACGCCATACTGGCCGCGATCCCTCCCTCCGCGCGGCCCCTGACCGCGATTGCCTGGGAGCCGCGCGGCTACACGGCGGGGCCCGGCAGCATCATGGATGCGGTCATGCGCGCCGCCGCGCTCCACAACGGCGCCCATGGCGAAAGGCTGGGGATCGAGGCCCTGCTGCGCCGGCACCCCGACGTTTTGCTGCTACCCGATACCCCGGCTTTCCCCTCCCTCGCGACGGACATGCTGGCGGCCCCGTCTTTGCGCGCCCTGCCCCGCCGGCTGCTGCCGCCGTCGCTGACCTTGTGCGCCACGCCCTTGACGGCGCGGGCGGTCAGGCTGCTGGCGCGATGATGGGGCGCATCACCACCGGGCTGATCGCATTGGCGGCCACCTCCCTCCTCATCGGCGATGGCACCCTGGCGCGTCCGGATGCGCTGATCCTGCTCGAAATCCGCCTGCCCCGTACCTTGCTGGCGGTCCTGATCGGGGGCGGGTTGGGGTTGAGCGGGGCGGCGCTGCAAGGCGCGCTGCGCAACCGGCTGGCGGATCCGGGCCTGCTGGGCGTGACCGGTTCGGCCGGGTTGGGCAGCGCGGTGGTGTTCTACTGGGGATTGGCGGCAGGCTTCACCCCGGCCTTACCACTGGGCGGGTTGGTTGGCGCGGGTATCGGCACCGCGCTCCTGCTGGGTTTCGCCGGACGAACCGCCTCTGGCCCGGCTTTGATCCTCGCCGGTGTGGCGGTCTCGGCCCTGGCCTCCGCCCTGCTGGCGCTGGCGCTGAGCCTCGCGCCCAACCCCTTCGCCCTGGCGGAGATCACGTTCTGGCTGCTGGGTGGATTGCAGGACCGCACGCTGACGCATCTGGCCCTGGCGGCCCCGCCCCTTCTGCTGGGCTCCTTCGTTCTATTGCGGCTGGGACCGGGGCTGGACGCTTTGAGCCTGGGGGAGGACACGGCGGCCAGCCTGGGTCAGCCCGCCCACCGGACGCTGGTCCGGACCGCGATTGGCACCGCCCTCACGGCCGGGGCGAGCGCGGCGGTGGCCGGGGGGATTGGGTTCGTGGGCCTGGCCGTGCCGCATCTGCTGCGCCCGCTGCTGGGGGAGCGTCCGGGTGGGTTGCTGACGGGGTCCTTCCTGGGCGGGGCGGCCCTGCTGCTGGCGGCCGACATGGTGACCCGGTTGCTGCCCTTGTTCCTGCCGCAAGCGCCCCCGCTGGGCGTTCTGACGGCGCTCATCGGCGCCCCGTTCCTGATCGTGGCGGCGCGGGACCCCCGATCCTCCGCCGCTTCAATGCATAATGAGGAGATGTGACTGATGGCCCTGCAACTGCGCCCGAACTGTGAAGCCTGTGATCGCGACCTGCCGCCGGCCTCGCCGCTGGCACGGATCTGTTCGTATGAATGCACCTTCTGCGCCGATTGCGTGGCGGGGCTGCTGGCCAATGTCTGCCCCAATTGCGGCGGCGGCTTTGTGCCCCGGCCCATCCGGCCGAAGACGGCGTGGCGATCGGGTGTGTCGGTGGCGCATCAGCCACCGTCCACCAACCGGGTGCATCTGAAATACGACAGGGACGCGATCGCGGCCCATGCGGCGCGGATCCGCGATATCCTGCCCGGCGATCGTTGAACCGAGGCCTGTTCCCGCATGCCGCCGCCCTTGATACAACCCGCCTTGCGCGGCGCGACCATCGCCCTGGCCGGGCGGGTGGTGCTGCATGACATAGACTTTGCCCCGAAGGCGGGGGAGCTGGTGGTCCTGTGCGGCCCGAACGGGGCTGGCAAGACCACCCTACTGCGGGCTTTGGCCGGCCTGCTGCCCGGCACGACGCCGAACGATCCTCGCCAGGTCGCCTATGTCGCGCAGGGGGCGCGCAGCGCCTGGGGTCTGACGGTGCGCCAGGCCGTGGCCCTTGGCCGCATCCCGCATGGCGACGATGCGGCGGAACCCGTGCGACGCGCGATGGAGACCTGTGGCATCACCGCCTTGCGCGACGCCCGCATCGACCGCATTTCGGGGGGTGAGGCCCGCCGCGCCATGTTGGCGCGCGCCTTCGCCGGGGAGCCTGGGGTTTTGCTGCTGGACGAGCCAACCGCTGATCTGGATCCCGCCGCGGCGCATGCGGCGATGCGGATGCTGCGCCGCGCGGCGGAGGGCGGATTGGCCGTGGTCGCCGTGCTGCATGCGCTCGACCTCGCGCGGGACTATGCTCATCGGCTGGTGGTGGTGCAAGCGGGCCGCATCATCGCGGACGGTTCCCCGGCCGAGACGCTGCCGGCTGCCGCCGCGGCGTTCGGTATGCGGGTTGGGTGCGACCGGGCACCGAGGCTTCTGCCGCTCTGATGTCACGCCGGTTGCGCCTTGCCGGTCTGATCTCGCTGGCGCTGCATCTGCTGATCGCGGCCGCGTTTCTGTGGCGCCCGCGGGGCGGCGGCGCGCTGGTGACCGCCGAACCGGAAAAGCCGGCCACGGTGGAATTGGTGATGGAAGAACAGCAGGGCGCGGGCCAGAGCGTTGCACAGGCGCCGGCGCCGGAACCACCCCGGAAAGCGGCGGACCCCGTACCGCCCAAACCGCGGGAGGAGGCGAAACCCATCCCGCCGCCTGATCCCTCGGCGGACGCCTCGGCGCGGCCGGAACCGCCACCACCACCGGAAGCGGCCGCGCCCAACACGGCGGCCACGGCCGCGGCCAAGGGCGTGACGCTGCAATTCAATCTCGGCGGCACCGACAGCGACTCCAATGCGACCGTGAGCGGGGGCGACTACGTCATCCCCGCGAGCATCGATGACAAAGCCCGCAACCGGCCGCCCCGCTACCCCGAGGACGCCGCCCGCGCCGCCCAGCAGGGCGCGGTCCTGGTCATGATCCATGTCGGGCCGGACGGATTACCGATAAACGTGGAGGTCATGAAGACCTCCGGCTATCCCTCATTGGACCGTTCGGTGCGGGAGGCGGTGATGGCCTGGCATTTCCGTCCGGCCATCAAGGACGGCCAGCCGATCCCGTTCGATATTCCGTTCCGGGTTGTGTTCAGCGCGAAATAAGGGGGTCAGCATGGTACGCATCGATCGGGTGGTGACGCGGGGCGGCGATGGCGGCGAAACCTCGTTGGGGGATGGGGCCCGCGTCCGCAAGGACAGCGCGCGCATCGAGGCCATCGGCAGCGTCGATGAGGCCAATGCGGTGCTGGGGGTCCTGCGCCTGCATACGAGCGGATTGGCAAATGGGCTGGCAAACGGACTGGCCGGGGAGGATGCGATGCTGGCGCGGGTTCAGAACGACCTGTTCGATCTGGGCGCCGACCTCTGCGTCCCCGGCGAGGGCGGCAGCCGGTTGCGGATGACGGACGCCCCCATTTTGCGGCTGGAGGCGGAGATCGAGGCCATGAACGCGACGCTGCCGCCTTTGACCAGCTTCATCCTGCCGGGCGGCGGTGCGGGCGCGGCCCATGCCCATATGGCGCGTGTCGTGGTCCGCCGCGCGGAACGCGCCGCGATTGGCGTGGAGGGCGTCAATCCCGCCGTGTGCCGCTATTTGAACCGGTTATCGGACCATTTGTTCGTGCTGGCACGGGTGCTGAACGACCACGGCCAGGCGGACGTGCTGTGGGTCCCGGGCGGCAGCGGTCTCTGATCAGGCCGTGGCTGCCTTGTACCATGCCATGATCTGTTGTCCCTGCCAGAACAGGGTGCCGGGCCGCGCGGCCATGTGCGCCAGGGCTTTTTCGAACCAGCCGATGCGGTGGGGTACGCCACTGATATAGGGATGCACCGCGAGGCCCATGACCTTCGCGCCCTGCGTTTCCGCTTCGGCATAGAGCCGGTCGAACTGGGCGACGGTGCGGTCGAACAGTTCCTCGGCGCGATGATGTTGGATCATCATCATGGGGATGTCGTTCAACTCGACGCTGTATGGCATGGTCAGGATCTCCCCATGCGTGGTGCGCAGGGGACAGGGCAGATCGTCGACCACGAAATCGGCGCAGTATTCGATCCCCGCTTCCGCCAGCAGATCGGGCGTTTCCAGGGTTTCGGTCAGACCCGGGGCGAGCCAGCCGAGGGGGCGGCGGCCCGCGGCCTCCGTCAGGCTGTCGATGGCCTCGCGAATCATGGCGCGTTGGTCCGCGACCAGATGGGTGGCGGTCTGGTGGTAGCCATGGACCATGAACTCCCACCCGGCGTCGCGCGCGGCCTGCGAGACCCTTGGATAGGCCTTGGGGACGATGCCGTTGATGGCCAGGGTGGGGGCGATTCGATGGTGATCCAGGGCCTGCTTGAGCCGCCAGAAGCCAACCCGCATGCCGTATTCGTGCCAGGCCCAGTTGGGCACGTCCGGAATCACGCTGGCCCCCTGCGGCGGGGTCAGGACCTGGCGCGGCATGGGGCGGGCGATATCCCATCGCTCGACATTCACGACCAGGAACACGGCGACGCGCTTGCCGCCGGGCAACAGAATCTTGGGGCGATCGACGCTGGCGCGGTAATCCAGCCTTGTATGGGGCTCTGTCATGGGCGGAGGATGACGGGTCGCGGCGGGCGGTTCAAGCGGGGTTTTGCGGCGCGGCGGCGGGAAACATCCCGCCGCACAGGACAAGTCTAAAAATCGATAACACGCCGTTCCACCGCCCCGCCGATAGCCATTCTGGCGATGGCGACCGCCCTGTCCCGCGGCAATGCGGCCGGGAATTCAAAACGGTGCGTTTATCGTCATCGACCGGAGTTTGTATTCAATAATGGAACCATTGCGCGGGAGATTTCAAAAATAACTCGCATCATGGCCCCGCGGCGCGTCATCGCCCAGCCACCGCCGATCGGCTGCAATCCATTGGCAGGCGGTGGTTGCGTGTGGATTCATTTTCTTCAATCGTCTCATTCCTGATCCATACCATAAAAATTCGTCGATTCCGGCTCAATAAATAATACAGTCGATTGCGCCATTCTTCTTCACATTCACTTGAATGATTCGATTTGCATTGAATATCTGAAGACCAACACACTATCGTGCTCATGCTGAATAGCGACACCACCCGTGTCACCCACCCGCAGAGGAGCGAGAATAATGGCAACGTCCACTTACGCCCCCGAACCGACAACCGGCTTCATGGGCCTGTTCGAGGGAGCGGCCCTTGGCATCGCCGCCGGCTGGTGGCTGGCGGCGCATTATCTCCAGCCCGTTGCCTATATTGGCGGCGGCGTCGCGGTCACCGCGCTTTACATGACGCTGATCGCCTTCTGCAAACGCTCGGGCTTCGTTCTGCCCATCCTGCTGATGTCGCTGGCGTTATGGTGCACGATGGGTTGGATCATGGGCGGATACGCCTATGTCTGGATTGGCAGTCCGTTGCTGCAGATCAAATTGTTCGCCAACCCGGTCGCCTGGAAATTCACCGGCGCTTTGGTCATGGGCGCCCTGGCTCTTGGCGAAGGCAGCTCCAGCCGCCGCATGGGCCACGCCTGAAGCAAGCCGGGCCGCCCGGTCCAACCGGATCGGGGGCCCGGCCGCGCTGATCGCCAGGCCCGTCCCCGGCCTGGCGATCAAGACGCGTACCGCCCGCGTTGCGTCACCGTCATGGAACCGATCCGGTGTCCGCGATTGAAATGTGACAATTTGATTGTCAGGCGCGAGCGATCGGTCGCAGGATCGCCCCATGATCAATGGGGCAAGGGGCCTGGGGACCGATGAAATCCAGCCGGATGACGACGTATATTCTGATCGCCATGGTCCTCGGTATCGCCACCGGCGCCCTTGTTCATGAGGAACTGGCAACGCCGGCCGCGCACAAAGTGTTCTCGGGCTACGTGTCCATCGGCAGCATGATCTTCCTGCGGCTGATCAAGATGATCATTGGCCCTCTGGTCTTTTCGACCCTGGTTGTCGGCATCGGGCATATGGCGGATGCGGGCGCGGTGGGGCGCGTGGGCGGCAAGGCCATGCTGTGGTTCGTCACTGCGTCATTGGTATCGCTGTCGCTCGGCCTCATCCTGGTCGATATCTTCCAGCCCGGCACGGGCATCCACAAAACCATCAGCGGGGTCAGCTCGGGCATCGACGCGCATGCCATGACGCTCGATGGGTTCATCAAGCACGTCTTCCCCGATTCCGCGGTCCGGCCGATGGTCGATAATGAGATCCTGCAGATCGTCATCTTCTCCATCTTCTTTGGTGTGGCCTGCGCCCATCTGGGTCCCCGCGCCAGGCTGGTTCTGGAAGCGCTGGAGGGCGTGTCGCACATCATTCTGACCGTCACCGGCTACATCATGAAGCTGGCGCCGGTGGCGGTCTTCTGCGCGATGTCGGCCACCATCGCCGTCAATGGCCTGGGCATCCTCGTGAACTATGCCAAGTTCATGGGGGAGTTCTATATCGGTCTCGTCATCCTCTGGATCGTGCTGATCGTCGCGGGGTTCGCCATCCTCGGCCCCAGCGTCAAGCGGCTGGTGCAGCTGGTCCGTGAACCCTTCCTGCTCGCCTTCTCCACCGCGAGTTCCGAGGCCGCTTACCCGAAGATGCTGGAGCAGCTGGCGAAATTTCCGGTATCACGGAAAATCTCCAGCTTCGTGCTGCCGCTTGGGTATTCGTTCAACCTCGACGGCACGATGATGTATTGCACCTTCGCGACGGTGTTCATCGCCCAGGCCTATGATATTCCGCTGTCCCTCGGCACGCAGATCGCCATGCTGCTGACGTTGATGCTGACCAGCAAGGGGGTTGCCGGCGTGCCCCGCGCCTCCCTCGTCGTGATCGCGGCCACGCTGGGCCAGTTCGGCCTGCCGGAGGAAGGGCTGCTGCTGCTGCTGGGCATCGATACCTTCCTGGACATGGGCCGTTCCGCCACCAACGTCATCGGCAACTCGCTCGCGACCGCCGTGGTGGCGAAGTGGGAGAATCAGCTGATCCTCGATGAAGAAAGCGCTGAGATGATCGAAGAGATGGAGCCGGCGTGAAGCGCCTTCTCCTCGCGCTCGGGCTGCTGCTGCCGACCGGGGCACACGCCGAGGATTCGTTGCTGACGGGGACGTTGAAGACGATTCTGGATCGCGGCACGATCCAGATCGGGGTGCGCGATCGCAGTGTTCCGTTTTCCTATCTCAATCGGGCGAAGCAGCCGATTGGCTTTTCGGTCGATATTTGCCACGGCATCGCGACGGATGTGGCCGCGGCGCTGCATCGGGACCTGATCGAACCCGATGCGCCGGCCTGGCAAAAGGGGGTGCGCATCGTTTATGTGCCGGTCGCGCCGGACGAACGTCTGGCGAAGGTGGTGTCGGGCGCGATCGACCTGGAATGTGGCACGACCACCGCGTCGGACGAACGGGCCAAAACCGTTGCGTTTTCGCCGATTTTTTTCCTCGCGGGGACCAAGTTGATGGTGCCGGTGGTATCAGGGATCGGGTCCTACCGCGACCTGGCCGGGAAGACGGTCGCGGTCAGCGCCGGCACGACGAACAGTGAGGCTCTGAAGCGCCTGGCTGCCCGCGTCACGCCACCGCCGCGGGTTCAGGAAACGCCCGACCTTGCCGCGGCCTATGCCCTGCTGGCATCCGGCAAGGCGGCGGCCTTCGCGTCCGACGATGTGCTGCTGGCGGGCCAGATCGCGACCCAGCCCGAAGGCAAGCGTTTCCACATCGTCGGCGACTATCTGTCCTATGAACCCTACGGGATCATGCTACGCCGCGATGACCCCGAGTTCAGCGCGTTGATCAGGCACAGTTTCGAACGCATGGCCGCCGAAGGGACCTTGCACGCGTTGTACAACCGCTGGCTGACCCGGCGGTTGCCCGATGGTGAGGCCCTCAACCTGCCCTTGAGCCCGCATCTGCAGGAGATGTACCGGGCCCTGGGGGAGCCGGATTAACCGCAGACCGCCGCTTCGGGGATTGACGGCCTGCGTCATCATTCCCCCTTCGGCAGTTCGATCCCCGTGAGTTGCTCCCAGACACGAATCACGAACGAATCGTCCTTGGCCCCCTGCCCGTTCGCCGCCGCGGCCAGGAACAGTTGATGGGCGGCCGCGGCCATCGGCAGCGGGAAGGTCAAAGCCCGCGCCTGATCCAACACGATCCCCAGATCCTTGACGAAGATGTTCACCGCCGACAGCGGCGTATCATCGCCGGCCAGGATATGCGGCACGCGGTTCTGCCACATCCACGACGATCCCGCCGATTCTGAAATCACATCATACAGGGTCCGCGGATCCGCCCCCGCCCTGATGCCCAGCGCCAGTGCCTCGGCCGCGGTCGCGATATGCACCCCGGCCAGGAGCTGGTTGACCATCTTCACCGTGCTGCCGACACCCACCGCATCGCCCAGGCGCCAGACCTTGGTCGAAATCGCATCCAGCACCGGTGCGGCCGCGGCGAAGGCGGCCTCGGTGCCGGAGGCCATGACCGTCATCGTGCCGCCATGGGCGCCGACTTTTCCGCCCGAGACGGGGGAGTCGAGCATCAAAAACCCAGCCTCCGCAATACGCAGATCGAGCGATCGCGCGGCTTCGGGGGCGATCGTGGCGCAGCAGAGGATGACGGCCCCCTTGGCAAGCCGGCTCAGACAGCCTTGCTCACCGAACAGCACGGCGTCGGTCTGGGCGGCATTGACCACGAAAACCACGACCGCTTCGGTATCGGCGGGCAATTCCGCCGGCGTCGCGACGGCCTGACCACCGGCGGCGATAAAATCCGCCCGTCCGGCTTCCCGCGGCTCGCAGCCGGTCACCGCGTGACCTTTGCGGAGCAGGTTCAACGCCGCCCCCATGCCCATCGTGCCGAGGCCAATGACACTGACTTTCATCGCTTTGTCTCCCTATCGCGCAAACCGGAAGCGCTCGACCGCTTCCACCAGGGCCCGGCGGATCCCAGGCTCCAGCGCGGAATGGCCGGCATCGGGCACCATCGTCAGGCGCGCCTTGTCCCAGACCGCCGCGAGGTCAAACGCCGTCTGCGCCGGACACACCATATCGTAGCGGCCCTGCACGATCTCGGCCGGGATATGGGCGATGCGGTGCATGCCGCCCAGCAGGCCTTCGGGCGGCAGGAACAGATTGTGCTCAAAATAATGGGCTTCAATCCGCGCCAGACCGAGTGCGGTGCGATCCTGCGCGAAGGCCTGCACCGTTTCGCGGCTGGGCAGCAGCGTGCTGCACGTGCCCTCATAGACCGACCAGGCGCGCGCCGCCGGCAGATGCACGGCCGGATCGCCGTCCTTCAGGCGCCGCAGATAACCGCCGAGGATGTCATGGCGCTCGGGCTCCGGCAGGAAGGCGCGGAATTCGGCGTGCGCTTCGGGGAAGACGGTGGCCATGCCGTGCAGGAACCAGTCAACCTCGCGCGGGCGGCCGAGAAAGATGCCGCGCAGGACGCAGGCGGTGACGCGCTCCGGATGCGCCTGGGCATAGGCAAGCGCGAGTGTGGAGCCCCAGGAACCGCCGAACAGCATCCATTGCGCCACGCCCAGATGACGGCGCAGCACCTCGATGTCATCAATCAGATCCGGCGTCGTATTCTCCGCCAATGATCCCAACGGCCGCGATCGGCCGGAGCCGCGCTGATCGAAGATCACGATTCGCCAGATGCGTGGATCGAAGAAGCGGCGATGCACCGCCCCGGCCCCGGCGCCGGGCCCCCCGTGCAAAAACAGCACCGGGCGGCCATTGGGATTGCCCGATTGCTCCCAATACATGACATGGCGCTTGGACAGCGGCAGGTGGCCGGTCTCATAAGGCTCGATATCGGGAAACAGATCGGTGCGTGGCATGCGGTCGATGGTATAGGCAGGCGGGTGGCCGGGGCAAAGGGTGCGATTGAGATGCGGCGTTTATGGATTGGTTTGGGGGCAGTGGCCGGGCTGACCGCGACGATGATGGCGGCGCTGTCGGCGCACGCCTTCAACAGCCTGGAGCCGCATGGGCGGGCGATGATCGCAAGCGCCGTGCAGATGCAGGGTTGGCATGCGCTGGCGCTGATTGGTACGGGCCTCTGGGCCCCGCAGGGCGGCCGCCTGGCCGATGCCGCCGGCTTCGCCTTGACCGCCGGGCTGCTGCTGTTTTGCGGTGCGGTCTATGGGATCGCGCTGACGGGCGCGGCGCTTGGGGGCGTCGCCCCCATCGGCGGATCGCTGCTCATGCTGGGTTGGGGACTGCTCGCGGTGTCCGCATGGCGGGCCGCATGATCCGCTCCGCTTACATCGCCGCCCCCGGGTTCGAGGCCAAGCTGGTCGAGGAACTCACCCGCCGTGGCGTCACCATCGATCGCTGGCATGGCCTGATGGCCTTGAGCCGCGATGAGCCGGTACCCGCCGCCTGGGCGCTGGATGCCTGGACCGCGCCGATCGAAATCCCGGTGCCGTCGATCAAGGCGGCGGCTGACGCGCTGCGGGCCATGCAGCGCAACTGGGCGGTCTACGCGGTCAAACACTTCCGCCGCATGACCCTGATCGGGGAGCGTCTGCCCCCCGTCCATGTCCGCCCGCTGACATTCCCCGCCGCCGCGCCGACATCGCATCTCGGCGGCTGGACCCTGCTGTCACCGGACCTGATGCTGGCCAGCCCGACCAAATCCAGCCCCTTCGTCAACGGCGAATGCCTGCTGGAAGAAGACCGCGTCGGCCCGCCCAGCCGCGCCTATCTGAAATTATGGGAGGCCTGTGCCCGCCTGCGGCGTTGGCCCGTGCCGGGGGAAACCTGCCTGGACCTCGGCGCCAGCCCGGGCGGGTGGACCTGGGCTTTGGCGAGCCTCGGCGCCACCGTCACCGCCGTGGACAAAGCCCCCTTGGACCCGGCGGTGGCCGCGATGCCAGGCGTGAGCTGGCGCCAGGACAGCGCCTTTGGCCTGTCGCCCGAGCCGGTGGACTGGCTGTTCAGCGATGTCATCGCCTATCCCGAACGCCTGCTGGCCCTGGTGCGGCGCTGGATCGAGGCCGGCGCGGTGCGGCACATCGTCTGCACCATCAAGTTCCAGGGCGAAACCGCGCATGAAGCCGCGGAAGCCTTTGCCGCCATCCCGGGCGGGCAAGTGATGCATCTGTTTCATAACAAACACGAGCTGACGTTTCTGTGGGAACGGCCGGCCTAACGCCCCGGCAGGCGGCTACCGTGTTCACACATCGTGGAAACGAAAATTCGTTGGATAAACAGAGGGATTTCTAACACTAGGCCGTGTGGACGGAATCCCTGATATGCCATTTTTGGGGATTCCGGCGCGCTCTGTTGTCTGACTCATAGGAGGTCGGTTTCAGGGAGCCGACCATGCTGACACGGATGACGGACGACGACTGGGCGCTGGTTGTAGAGATTTTTCGATCTGTGCGCTCACGGCGTGGCGACAAAGGGCGCGATGATCGGCGCTTTCTTGAGGCGCTGCACTATTTCACGGTCCATAACATCAGCTGGCGCGCGCTGCCGGCGGAGTTCGGCCCT
>CAIXEA010000110.1 GCA_903918315.1 uncultured Acetobacteraceae bacterium
ACACCCTGCTGCCCTGGCGCACGGTGGAGGACAATGTCGCCATCGCGCTGGAACTGCGCGGCCAGGACCGCGAAACCCGCCTGAAGACCGCGCATATGTGGCTGCATCGGGTGGGGCTGAAAGGGTTTGAGACCGCCTTCCCCGCCCAGCTCTCCGGCGGCATGCGCCGGCGCGTCAGCATGGCGCGGACTTTGGCGTACGAACCCGAAACCATCCTGATGGACGAGCCGTTTGGCGCGTTGGATGCGCAGCTGCGGCTGGTGATGCATGACGAGCTGCTGAAACTCTGGACCGCGACGCGCACCACCATGGTCTTCGTCACCCATGACCTGACCGAGGCCATCACGCTGGCGGATCGCGTCGCGGTGTTCTCGGCCCGGCCGGGACGGATCCGGGCGATCGAAACAGTGGACCTGCCGCGCCCGCGCGATGTGTTCCGCATCCGCTTCGACCCGCATTTCGGTGAACTCCACGACCGGCTTTGGGGATACCTGGAAGAGAGCGTCCGTGAGGGCGTGATGGTAGGATAGATCGATGGACGTTCTCACCGCCGAAGCCTCCGAACCTCGCGTGGGCCATGATGTCCTGGCCAGCGCAAGGACGGAATGGTTCAAAGTCATCGCCTGGCGTATTGGCATCACCGTCGTGGGCCTATCGCTGTGGGAATTCGCCAGCGGGCGCTGGATCAAGCCGTTCTGGATCTCCGCCCCCAGCGCCATCTGGGCGCAGCTGATGGCGTGGGTCGAAAGCGGCGACCTGTGGATGCATATGGAGATCACGTTGACCGAGACGCTGCTGGGCTTCGTGTTCGGCGCCGTCAGCGGCATCGCCTTCGGGCTGGCGCTGGGGCTGAACAAGCGGCTGGCGGCGGTGCTCGATCCCTTCATCATCGCCTTTTACAGCCTGCCCAAGATCGCGCTCGCGCCGCTGTTTATCCTGTGGTTCGGGGTCGGGCTGGCATCGAAGGTGGTGCTGGCGACCTTCGTGGTGTTCTTCCTGGTGTTCTACAACACCTATGCCGGCACCCTGGCGGTCGAGCAGGAACTGGTGGACGTGCTGCGCCTGATGGGCGCCACCCGCTGGCAGATCGTGCGCAAGGTCATTCTGCCGTCGGTGTTGCTGTGGATCTTCACCGGCATGAAGATCTCCGTCCCCTATGCGCTGATTGGCGCGGTGGTGGGGGAGATGATGGCCTCCAATAAAGGCCTCGGATACCTGATCCAGGCGGCGGCCGGGCAGTATGACACCAGCGGGGTGTTCGCGTCCCTGTTCGTGCTGATGCTGATCGCGACCGGGCTGCACGAACTGTTGAAACAAAGCGAGCGGCTAATGCTGCGGTGGAAAGAAGACAGCACCTGACCCATCCCGTCATGCCCGGGCTGGCGCCCGAGGATTGACGTCTGGATTTGACGGTCCCGCGGCCTTGGCGCAGGATTTTCGCCGAACAGACGCGGCCGGAGGAACCACCCCATGATGAACATCCGCCTTGCCGGCGATCAAATTGGCGTTGAGGTCAGTGGCGTTGATGTCAGGACCATCAGCGACGCCGATTTCGCCAAAATCTACCAGGCCTGGATCGACCACAACGTGCTGGTGGTCAAAGGCCAGGATCTGACGATCCCGCAATTCCTTGAATATTCCCGCCGCTTCGGCATCGTCGAGCCGCATCCGTCGAAGTCCACCCGGCATCCCGACTATCCGGACATCACCTTGCTCGGCACCAACAAATTCGATGCCGACGGCAAGCTGAACGAGGCCATCTACCGCCGCGGCGCGGAGGGTTGGCACACCGATGGCGCGTATGACGAAATCCCCTTCAAGGCGACGCAACTGTTTGGCATCGCCATCCCGAACCAGGGCGGAGATACGCTGTTTGCCTCCGGCTACGCCGCGTATGACGCGCTGCCGCAACGGTTGAAAGAGCGGCTGGACGGCGTTGTCGGCGGCTTCACCTATGGCGGACGCAAGAAGAACGCGGCGCTGCTGAACCCGGAGGACCGCGACTGGCAGCCGGTGTTCCACCCGATCCTGCGCAAGCACCGGGAAAGCGGGCGCACGTCACTGTATTTCGACCCCGGCAAGATCGTGTTCATGAAGGACATGGAGGAAGCCGAGAGCAACGATATTATCCATGAGCTGACCCATGCGATGATCCAGCCGCACGGCCAGTACCGGCATCAATGGTCGGTGGGCGATATCGTGATCTGGGACAACCGCTGCTCGTATCACAAGGCCGCGGGGGATTATCCGCCGGATCAGGATCGCATCCATTGGCGGGTCTCGATCAAGGATTGGACTGCGGCCGGGAAGATGGCGGCGGAGTGAGCCGGCATGGCCTGAGCGCCGCGCCATCCGAACCCGCTCAGACGCCTGGCCGCATCTGAAAGACCTGCCGCACACCCACGATCTGGCGCAGATTGCCCTCGATCAGATGAACCTCGTCCGATGGCATGGCAGCCACCGCCACTTCGATATGAACGGTATCGCCGGTCCGGTGCGACCACATCCGGTCAGGCGTCAGGTCGCGCCTGGCGAAGGGTTGCAACACACGCGGCAGCAGACACGGCGACGCATCGGCGTCGAGCATAAAACGAACATGAACGGTCATGGGAACAGAACTCCGGATCACAAACGGCGGAAATAGCGGGGACCCCCGGCTGCTCAGGCAGCCGGGTCGCTAATTCGCGTGGTGTGAATCCGGGTCTTCATCGACAGCACACTACCGACGTCCATTCTCCGCGTCCAACCAAATCGTTGACTCTGGCGCAACCCTCCCCCATAAGGCGGGAATCCGGTCCAGCCATGCTGTCCGGTCCCCACCGCATGTGGGGGCTCCGCCGCTCCGCGAGTGTTCGCGCAGCGGCGTATTCGTCGTTGTGTCTACCAGGGGTTCGCCCAAGGGGTTCGCCAGTGTTCGAAGCACTGTCAGATAAGCTGTCCGGAGTCTTCGATCGGCTGCGCCGCAGGGGCGCGCTGAACGAAGCCGATGTGACCGAAGCCCTGCGGGAGGTTCGCCTCGCGCTGCTGGACGCCGACGTCGCCCTCCCGGTTGTCCGCGACTTCATCCTCAAAGTCCGCGAGCGGGCCGTGGGCGCGGAGGTTCTGTCCTCCGTCACGCCGGGTCAGCAGGTCGTCAAGATCGTCAACGACGTCCTGATCGAGGCTTTGGGCGGCGAAGGCGCTGTCCCCATCAATCTGGCCGCCGCCGCGCCCGTGCCCATCTTGATGGTGGGTCTGCAAGGCTCCGGCAAAACCACCACGTCGGGCAAGCTGGCGCTGCGCTTCCGCGACCGTCTGCGGAAGAAGGTGCTGCTGGCGAGCCTGGATACCCAGCGCCCGGCCGCGCAGTTGCAGCTGGCGCAGTTGGCCGACCAGGCGCAGGTGCCGAGCCTGCCCATCATCGCTGGCCAGACGCCGGTGCAGATCGCCCAGCGCGCCATGGATACCGCGCGGCGCGAAGGCTTCGATATCGTCATCCTCGACACCGCCGGGCGGTTGTCGATCGATGAAGCTTTGATGGAGGAGGTCAAGCAGGTCCGCGCCGCCACCAACCCGGCGGAAACGCTGCTGGTGGTCGATGCCATGACCGGCCAGGACGCGGTGACCACCGCCAAGGCGTTCAACGACGCGCTGAAGATCACCGGCATCGTCATGACCCGCATGGATGGCGACGCCCGTGGCGGCGCTGCCTTGTCCATGCGCTTCGTCACCGGGGCACCGATCAAGCTGATTGGCGTCGGGGAGAAGCAGGACGCGCTGGAAGATTTCCATCCCGAACGCGTCGCCGGCCGCATTCTCGGCATGGGCGATATCGTCGGGCTGGTGGAACGCGTCAGCGAGACCATCGATCAGGCGGAGGCGGAGAAACTCGCCAAACGCATGACCTCGGGCAAGTTCGACCTCGAGGATTTCGCCAACCAACTCAATCAGATCAGCAAAATGGGGAGCCTGAGCGGCATCCTCGGCATGCTGCCCGGTGTCGGCAAGCTGAAAGAGCAGATCGCCAACGCCAATATCGACAACAAGATGATCAAGCGTCAGGCGGCGATCATCTCGTCGATGACGATCAAGGAACGCCGGGCGCCGGATGTCATCAAGGCCAGCCGCAAGAAGCGGATTGCCTCCGGCGCGGGCGTGACGGTGCAGGATGTCAACAAGCTGCTGAAACAGTTCGACGACATGACCACCATGATGAAGCGCATGAACAAGCTCGGCCAGAAAGGCCTCATGCGGCAGGGGCTTGGCGCCCTGATGCCGCAACGGGGCCAGACCAACCGCCGTCCTTTTTGAAATCACCCCTCACCCTGAAATCACCAACGGAGAACTGACACCATGGGTCTTAAGATCCGCCTCGCCCGCGCCGGCGCCAAGAAGCGCCCCTACTACCACATCGTTGTGGCCGACAGCCGCAGCCCCCGCGACGGCCGCTTCATCGAGCGCGTCGGCAGCTACAACCCGATGCTCCCGGCTGAACACGCGGACCGCGTGCGGCTTGTGAACGAGCGGATCACCCATTGGGTTGATCATGGCGCCGTCGCGACCGACCGCGTTGCGCGCTTCCTGGGCAAGGCGGGTCTGATCCCGATGCCCGTCTGGAACGAGCAGCCGCATCAGTCGGCGCCGAAGAAAAAGGCCCAGGAGCGCGCCAAGGAAGCCGCCGCCGCGGCGGCCGGCTAACACCCATCCATGCCGAACAGCCTCGTCCTTCTCGGAACGATTGGCCGCCCGCACGGCGTCAGCGGGCGGGTGCGTGTGAATTCTCACACGGAAAATCCGACCGATCTGACAGCGTACGGACCCTTGTCCGGCGCCGATGGGCGGCTGTTCGTGTTGCGCTGGTGCAGCGAAGGCGTCGCGGAGGTCCGGGAAGTCATCGACGGCACGCCGGTGAAAATCGGCAACCGCACGGCGGCCGAAAAATTGACCAACATGCAGCTCTTCATCGACCGGTCGCGCCTGCCGCCGCCGGATGAGGAAGAGTTCTATCTGGCCGATTTGGTGGGCCTGACCGCGGTGAACGAAGCCGGTGGCGTCCTGGGCACGGTCACGGTCGTGCATGATTACGGGGCTGGCACCAGCCTCGAAATCGTGGGCGAAACCACCAGCATCATCCCTTTCACGCGCGCTTGCGTGCCGGTGGTCGATGTCGCGGCGGGCCGGATCGTGGTGACACCGCCCGATGAGGTGCTGGTCACGGCGGAAGGGGCGGCAGCGGCATGAGCTGGCGCGCCTCCGTGCTGACCTTGTTCCCGGACATGTTCCCGGGGCCGTTGGGCCAATCCTTGGCCGGGCGCGCGCTGACGGACGGCACCTGGTCGCTGGATGTCGCCAACATCCGTGACTTCGCGTCCGACAAGCACCGCAAGGTGGACGATACTCCGTTTGGGGGCGGCGCCGGCATGGTGCTGCGGCCGGATGTGGTGGATGCCGCCATCGGCTCCGTCGCGGATGGGCGGCCTCTGGTCTGCCTGACTCCGCGCGGCCGGCCCTTTACCCAGGCGGACGCGCAGCGCTTCGCCGCCGGCGACGGGCTGATCCTGCTGTGCGGGCGCTACGAAGGCATCGATCAGCGGGTCATCGACGCCCGCGCGATGGAGGAACTCAGTATCGGCGACTACGTGCTGTCCGGCGGTGAGCTGGCGGCGCTGGTGTTGCTGGACGCGGTGGTCCGTTTGCTCCCGGGTGTGATGGGCGCGGCGGAAAGTGCCGAGGAAGAGAGCTTCTCCAGCGGGCTGTTGGAATACCCGCATTACACGCGGCCGGCCGAATGGGCCGGCAAATCCGTGCCGGACGTGCTGCTGTCCGGCAATCACGCCGCCGTCGCCGCCTGGCGGCTGGCGGAATCAGAACGAACAACCATGCGGCGGCGCCCCGATCTGTGGGCGGCGCGATCCAACCATCAGGAAAAGAGGATAAGCGAGCGATGAACATCATCCAGCAATTCGAAGCCGAACAGATGGAGCGTCTGACGGCTGGCCGCCCGGTGCCCGTGTTCGGCCCAGGCGATACAGTGCGCGTGTCGGTGAAGGTGGTCGAAGGCGACCGCTCCCGCGTGCAGGCGTTTGAAGGCGTGTGCATCGCGCGCTCCAACAAAGGCCTGAACAGCAATTTCACGATCCGCAAGATCAGCTACGGCGAAGGCGTGGAACGCGTGTTCCCGCTCTATGCCCCGACGATCGCGGAAATCCATGTGGTGCGCCGCGGCGATGTGCGCCGCGCCAAGCTGTATTATCTGCGTGGCCGCAGCGGTAAGTCGGCGCGTATCGCCGAGAAGGCCCGCGTGCTGCCGACGGCCGCCGCGACGGTTGCCGCTGCCCCGGCCGCGGAAACCACCACCGAAGCCTGATGCGACCCGGATCGGCGGCCGGGCGCGGTTC
>CAIXEA010000111.1 GCA_903918315.1 uncultured Acetobacteraceae bacterium
AACCGGCCGCCCCGCCGGCGCCCGCGCCGGTCAAGCCGGTGGCCAGCGCGCCCTTGGCCGCCCCGGAAGCGCCCGCGGACTCGGCCATGCCCGCGATCCCCGCTGCTCCGCCGCCCCCGGCTTTGACCCCGGAACCAGCCGCCGCCCCGCCGCCCCGCCCCATGGAGGTGCCGCAAGCCGCGCCCGCTGCCGCCGTGGCACCGTCCCCCGCCGGCGCAACGGCGTCCGCCGAGGGCAATGCCGTCAGCCTGGCCTTTGATCCCGGCTCATCGGCTTTGCTGAAGACGTCGGAGGCCGCGATTCGGACCGTTGCCGCGCAGCGGAAAGGCCAGACCATCGTGCTGACCGGCTACGGCGACGCACCGTCCAGCGCGCCTGAAGCGCAGGCGAATGCCTTGACCCTGGCGATGGCCCGGGCTCAGGCGGTCGCCAGCGCATTGCAAAATGCTGGCGTGCCCGCCAGCGCGATCCGTGTCGGTGGCGAAGCCGCCGGTCGCGGAGTCACCCTGCGTCTGCTACCGTAAGACCACCACAAGCCCCGAAAGGCCTGCCATGAGTACCGATTCCTCCGGCGAGTTTCATCGCATCCGTCGTCTGCCGCCCTATGTCTTCGCCGAAGTGAACTCGGCCAAGGCCAAGGCCCGGGTCGCCGGGGAGGACATTATCGACCTGGGCATGGGCAATCCGGACAGCGCGACTCCGCCGCATATCGTTGCGGCGTTGGTCAAGGCCGTGGCGGATCCGCGCACGCATCGCTACTCCACCAGCCAGGGCATCCCTGGCTTGCGCCGGGCGCAGGCGGCTTATTATGAGCGGCGGTTCGGCGTGAAGCTGGACCCGAACACCGAGGTCATCGCGACCCTGGGTTCTAAGGAAGGCCTGGCCAATCTGGCGGCCGCGATCACCAGCCCGGGCGACACCATCCTGGTGCCGAACCCGTCCTATCCGATCCATCAGTTCGGCTTCATCATCGCGGGCGCGGCCGTGCGATCGATCCCCGCCACGCCGGATGACGACATGCTGCGCGCGCTCGATACGGCGGTGCGCCATTCCGTGCCCAAACCGACGGCGCTGATCGTGAACTTCCCCTCCAACCCGACCGCCTACCTGGCCGAGTTGGAGTTCTACAAAGAGATCGTCGCCTTCGCCCGTAAGCACGAGATCTGGGTGCTGTCCGATCTCGCTTACGCCGAGATCTATTTCGGCGATAAGCCGCCGCCGTCGATCCTGCAGATCCCGGGCGCCAAGGACATCGCGGTTGAATTCACCAGCATGTCCAAGACCTATTCCATGCCGGGCTGGCGGATGGGCTTCGCGGCGGGCAATGCGCGCCTGATCAATGCTTTGACCCGCATGAAGTCCTATCTCGACTACGGCGCCTTCACCCCGATCCAGGTCGCCGCGACGGCGGCGTTGAACGGGCCGCAGGACTGTGTGGAAGAGATGCGCACCCTTTATCGCGAGCGCCGCGATGTGCTGATCAAGGGCCTGGTATCGGCCGGCTGGGACATGCCCAGCCCGGAAGGCTCGATGTTCGCCTGGGCCCCGATCCCGCCGGCCTACGCGTCGCTGGGCAGCGTCGAATTCAGCAAGCTGCTGCTCGATCGCGCCAAAGTGGCGGTGGCCCCGGGCCTTGGATTTGGGGAGCATGGCGACGGCTTCGTCCGCATCGCTCTGGTCGAAAACACCCACCGCCTGCGTCAGGCGGTCCGCAATATCCGCGGCTTCCTGCAAGGCGGTTCCAACGTCGCGCAGGCCCCGGCCGCGGACGTCAATCTATCGGAAGCAGCCGCACAATGAGCCGTCCTTTATCTGTCGCTGTCGCTGGCCTGGGCACTGTCGGGGCCGGGGTTCTGAAGGTTCTGCGGGACAACGCCGACCTCGTGTCGGCCCGCGCGGGTCGGCCGATCGCGGTGACGGCGGTGTCGGCGCGCGATCGGTCGAAGGATCGGGGCGTGCCGGTGGCGGGCCTGCGCTGGTACGATGATCCGGTGGCTCTGGCCTCCGATCCATCCGTCGATGTGGTGATTGAGGCGATTGGCGGGTCGGAAGGCTCCGCCCGCGCGCTGGCCGATGCGACGATCGCGGCCGGCAAGCACCTGGTGACCGCCAATAAGGCGCTGCTGGCGGTGCATGGCGCCGAACTCGCCGCCGCCGCCGAAGCCAAGGGCGTGTCGCTGGCCTTCGAAGCCGCCGTGGCCGGCGGCATTCCCGCGATCAAGGCGGTGCGGGAGGGTCTGGCGGCCAACCGTATCTCCCGCGTCGCCGGCATCCTGAACGGGACCTGCAACTACATCCTGACCCAGATGCGCGAGCATGGGCGGGAGTTCGCCGATGTCCTGGCCGATGCGCAGAAGCTGGGTTACGCCGAGGCAGACCCGTCGTTCGACGTCGATGGCATCGATGCCGCGCATAAGCTGGCCATCCTCGCCGCTTTGGCGTTCGGGCGGCCGGTGGCCTTCGATTCGGTCTATGTGGAGGGGATTCGCCGCATCTCCGCGGTCGATATCGGATTCGCCACCGAGCTCGGCTACCGCATCAAGCTGCTGGGACTCGCGCGCCAGACCGAGCAGGGCATCGAAACCCGCGTGCACCCCTGCATGGTGCCGCAATCAGCCCCGATCGCGCGGGTGGATGGGGTGTTCAACGCCGTGGTGGCGGAGGGCAATTTCGTCGGCCGCGTGATGCTCGAAGGCCGTGGCGCGGGGGAGGGGCCGACGGCCTCGGCCGTGGTCGCGGACCTGATCGATATCGCCCGGGGCCGGTTCACCCCGGTCTGGGGCGCGTCGGGCTCCGCCCTGTCGCATGCCCCGTCCGTACCCATGAGCGCGCATGTCGGCGCCTACTACCTCCGACTAATGGTCGTTGATCGGCCGGGCGTGATCGCCGATGTGACGGCGGTGCTGCGCGATGAGGGGATTTCGCTGGAGTCGATGCTGCAACGCGGCCGCAGCCCCGGTGAGGCGGTGCCAGTGGTGCTGGTGACGCACGAAACCCGCGAAAGCGCGATGAGCAAGGCGTTGGCGAAAATCGCGGCGCTGAACACGGTGATGGAAGACCCGGCGCTGATCCGGATCGAAGCTGGCTGAGCCGATCTCCTCCGACGGTGATCCTGTCGGGGGCGTTGGGCCATGCGTTGGGGGGCTTCTGTTGCCCGGCGCCCCCCGAGCCGCGCTTATCTCTGCTTATTAGGCAGCGACAGCGAATGCCTCATGGTTATCATTGGCATTTGTAGAGTAGCCCGATAACGGCGGTACAATGCCGGGCAAAAGGCCAGTCTTTACCACGCGTGTCGAGCCTGTGTCGCCCCCATGGACCCCCGGAGGGGCAATGGTGGAGGCGCCGGGCACTGCCCCCGGGTCCACAACGCTTATTCCACGGACCGTTTATCACCATAGCCAGCAAGCTGGCCCCCAAGATATAGGCACTGGGCCGCCCGATTGGAAGAGGATTCCCGCGCATGACGTTGAACGAACAGCAGTTGGCTGAAATCGCCGCCGCGCGGGCCCAGACCGCCACCACCAGCCGGCCCACCGTCCCGGCGCTGGAGACCCTGTTATTCGAGGCGATGCCCGTCCTCGATCACGGCTTCGTCCGGGTGGTCGATTATATGGGGGATGATGCCGCCATCGTTCAAGCGGCACGGGTGTCCTATGGGCGCGGCACCCGCCGGGTGCAGGAGGATGCGGGCCTGATCCGCTATCTCATGCGCCACCGCCATTCCACGCCGTTCGAGATGTGTGAGATCAAATACCATGTGAAGCTGCCGATCTTCGTGGCCCGGCAATGGATCCGGCATCGGACGGCCAATGTGAACGAATACTCCGCCCGGTATTCGATCCTGGATCGGGAATTCTACCTGCCCGCGCCGCAGCATCTGGCGGCGCAGTCGGTGTCCAACCGCCAGGGCCGGGGGGAGGTGCTGGGCACGGAGGACGCGGCCCGGGTGCTGGATCTGCTACGCGGCGACGCCATGCAGACCTATGATCACTATGCTGAGATGCTGAACGAAGATGAATCCGGGGCCCCCCGCGATCCCGATCGCCCTGGCCTGGCGCGGGAACTGGCGCGCATGAACCTGACGCTGAACACCTACACGCAGTGGTATTGGAAGACTGACCTCCACAATCTGCTGCATTTCCTCTCTCTGCGCGCCGACGCGCATGCGCAATACGAAATCCGCGTCTATGCCGAGGCGATGATGCAGACCGTGGCGGCCTGGGTGCCACTCGCCTACCAGGCGTTCCGGGATTACCGCCTGGGCGCGGTGACATTGTCGGCGCAGATGCTGGATGTGGTCCGGCGCATGATCTCCGGCGAAGCGGTGGTGCAGCCCGATAGCGGCCTGAGCAAGCGCGAATGGACGGAGCTGTTGGGGGTTCTGGGACGGGAGGCCTGAGGCCGGATGATCGTTGTTTTTGGCTCCATCAATCTCGATCTGATTTTCGCCGTTCCGCATATCCCCGCGCCGGGGGAAACGGTGCTTGGTCCGGCCACGCGCATCGAACCCGGCGGCAAGGGGGCCAATCAGGCGCTCGCGGCGGCGCGCGATGGGGCCACGGTGATCATGGCCGGTGCGGTCGGGCGTGACGCGCTGGCCCCCGGTGCGTTGGCACTGTTGCGCGCGGCCGGCGTCGATCTGACCCGGGTGATCGAGACCGATGACGCGACCGGCTGCGCCGCGATCAGCGTTGACCCGCACGGGCAGAATGCCATCGCCGTCGGCTCGGGTGCCAATCTCCTGTGCCGGGCCGAGCAGGTGGAGGATGCGATCCTGACGCCGGCGACAACGCTGGTCCTACAGATGGAAGTGCCTGCCGCCGAGACGGCCCGCCTGGTTGTCCGGGCCCGCGCGGCCGGTGCGCGGATCATCCTGAACCTCGCCCCGGCCGCGCCGCTGCCCGAAACCGTCCTGCGGGCCGTCGATATTCTGGTGGTCAACGAAACCGAGGCCACGGACCTTTCGGTTCTGCTGGGCTGCGGGGCCGATTCCCAGGCCTTGCATGATGTCCTGGCCGTGACCGTGATCCGCACCCTTGGCGATGCCGGGCTGGAGGCCGCGTCGGCGGATGGATGCCAGCGGATCCCCGCCAGGACGATCGTGCCAGTGGACACCACCGCGGCCGGTGATTGCTTCGTCGGCGTCCTGGCGGCGGCGCTGGATCGGGGGCAGGGCCTGGAGACGGCGCTGGATCGCGCCAGCGCGGCGGCGGCCCTGAGTTGCACCCGCATGGGCAGTCAGGGCAGCGCGCCCTGGGCCCGCGAAATCGATCCGTTCCTGCGGGCATGACGCACGGAGCCCGGCCGCGGTTACTCCGCGGAGGGCTCGACCGTGCCAAAACCCTCGAGCGGCACCACCGCCCCCGTGAACCGGTTGCCCAGAAGACGAATGGGTGTGTTGGTCTGGTTGCGCACGAACAGCGTTGGCGCCGGCAGGTCGTTGGTGAACTGGTTGTCCCGGATGACGACGAGTCCGGGCTGATGCCGATCTTTCTGCTCCCCGATGGAAATGGCGACGGCGGGATTGGCGCTGGCGGGGCCTTTTTCGAGCCGGTTGTCGCTGATCAGCACCTCCCCGCCGGTGGGCAGGTCGATCAGGTAGCTGGATGTGCCGGCGGGCCCGTCGGCGATGTCGCTGTCGGTGACGACGGTGACGCGGGCCCGGGATTTCACGTGATGCGCCGTCTGGGTGTCGCGAAACAGGCAATGATGGACATAGAGCAGGCTGATCGGGTTGCCGGTATAGATGCCGTGGGCGCAGGCCCCGAGGCAGGAGCCGTTGCCGCGAAACTCACTGTTGAACACCCGCACCCGGCTGGCCGGGCCGCCGCCGGCCAGAATGCCGTTTTCATTGTTGATGAAGCGGCTGTTCTCCACGGTCAGATTGTCGGACTCCATCAGAATGCCGGCGGCGTTGTGAAACGGCCCATGTGCTTCCGCCAGGGTCAGCCCGCGAATGACGATATCGTGTCCCAGGAAGATGAAAATCGCCCGGCCGGCGCAGACGGCGCCGGTGAACAGCACGCCGGGACGGGTGGCCTCCAGCGTCAGGCGGCTGGCGGTCCAGACGGCGCAATCCCGATAGGTACCGGGCTCGAACAGAACCCGATCGCCGTCGCGCACCAGAGCCGCGGCCTGGCCGGGCGATTTGATGGCGCGCTCCGGTCCCACCACGATGATGCGCGCCAAGGCCGGACGGGCCGCGATCCCGAGGCCAGTCAGCGCCAGAATGGCGAGAGAGAGACGCAGCAGCATTGCGAGAGCAAAAGCCCCTGGGCTATGCGAGTGTCTATCGGGCCTGGTGTCGATCATGACGCCGGCATCGGCTGAACTGTGATGGTACGTCAAGGTGGATGCGTTGGGCGAGGATCAGGTGCGCCGAACCGGTGGGGACGCCGCACCGGTGGTGTTGCACGTCTTTCCGACCTTCGCGGTGGGGGGCGCGCAGGTGCGGTTCGCCGCCATTGCCAACCATTTCGGGCGGGCATTCCGGCATATCATCGTCTCCATGGATGGCAACCAGGAATGCCGCGACCGTTTGCGCCCCGACCTCGATGCGATCTTTCCCACCATTGATGCGCCCAAGGGCGCCATGCTGCGCGCGGCCTGGCGGTATCGCCAATTGCTGAAGCAATGGCGCCCCGACGTTCTGGTGACCGGCAATTGGGGCGCCATTGAATTCGCCCTCGGCAACATTCCGCGCCTGACCCGCCATATCCATGTCGTCGATGGTTTCGGTCCGGAGGAGCGGAGCACGCAGATCCGCCGCCGGGTTCTGATCAACCGGCTGGCGCTCGGGCGGAGCACGGTTGTCCTTCCCTCCCGCACGCTGGAACGGATCGCGACCGATATCTGGAAACTCCCCTCCGAGCGGGTGCGATACATTCCCAACGGCATCGATCTCAGCCGGTTCCGCCCCCATCCGCCGGCGCCGGTGGATCCCGGCAGACCCTTGGTCATCGGCACCGTCGCCGCGCTGCGGACGGAGAAGAATGTCGGGCGTCTCGTGCGGGCCTTCGCCTTGCTGCCATCGGATATCAACGCCCGGCTGATCATTGTCGGCGATGGGCCGGAGCGGGCCAGCCTCAGCGAAATCGCCCAATCGCGCGGCATCGCCGAACGGGTGACATTGGCCGGGCACCGGACCGATACACCGGCGCTTTATGCGGCTTTCGATATTTTCGCGCTGTCGTCGGATACCGAGCAGATGCCGCTGTCGCTGATCGAAGCCATGGCCGCGGGCTTGCCGGCCGCGACCACCGATGTCGGCGATGTCCGGGCGATGCTGGCCCCTGATAATGCACCCTTTGTCGGTCCGCTCGATGACGCCGCTTTGGCGGCCTCCCTGACGGCGCTGCTGCGTGATCCCGCTTTGCGCGACCGCCTCGGTGCGGCGAATCGTGCCAAGGCGGAGCGGGATTTCGATCAGGCGGCGATGTTTGAGCGCTACCGCGCGTTTTGGTCCGGTGTTGCTTGATCACCGTGACCCTGACCCGGCCCACCGATTTCGAGGCCCTGGGTGAGCGGTGGCGGGCGCTGGAGGCCCGCACGGAGGTTTCGTTTTTTCAAAGCTGGACCTGGATGGGCTGTCTCGTGACCGAGCGGTTCCCCGATCCCGTTCTGCTCGAAGCGACCGAGGCCGGGCAAACCGTCGGCCTCGCTTTGTGCAATCACCGGCCCGGCTTCCCACGCGGGCGGCTGGCGTTCGGCGAAACCGGCATGGCGCCTTTCGATGACCTGTTCATCGAACATAATGGCCCTCTGGTCCTGGCCGAACGGCGGGCGGCGATCCTGCAAGCCATGATCGCCGCCGCCGCAAGCCGCTACGATCTGATCCTGAGCGGGATCAGTGGGGCGGACCGGACGGCACTGGAAGCGGTCTGCCGGATCGTGCCGCATCGGCATCTGCCGGCGCCGCTGGTCGATCTGGCGTCGATGCGCCGTGACGGAGGGGATTACCTGGCGCGCCGGGCGGCGAACACCCGCCAGCAGATCCGCCGCTCCGATCGGGTCCTGTCGGCGGCGGGGGACATCGCCGTGACGCGCGCGGCGACGGAGGCGGAGGCCTCGGCCTGGCTGGAGGACATGGCGGTTCTGCATCAGGCGACCTGGATCGCGCGCGGCCGCCCAGGCTGCTTCGCGCAGCCGTTCTTCGGCCGCTTTCACCACGCGCTGATCCAACGCGGGATGGCCCGGGCTGAAATCGATCTGCTGCGGGTGAGCGCGGGTCCGCATACCATCGGGGTGCTGTATAATTTTCGTCACCGTGGCCGCGTTCTGGCGTATCAGAGCGGGTTCGATTACGCCGGCGGTCCCAGGAGCGCCAAGCCTGGAATGACCAGCCACCATCATGCGATTCGGTACTACATGACCCAGGCGGTGGACATCTACGACTTCCTGGCCGGGGATGACCGCTACAAGCGCAGCCTGGCGGATCGGGACGAGGGTCTGCACTGGCTTCTCGCCGGCCCCGCCTGGTCGCCGCGGGTTGCCGCCGGACGAGCCCGTGCCTGGGTCAGGCGGCGGGTTCGGCCGGTATGAGAGCATCCCTGACCTCGGCCACCTCGCTGATCGCGCTGCTGGTGTTCGGCGGCGGATATGCGGCGGCCGGTCCGACCGCGCCCCCGGAGGTGCGGCCTTGGTCCATCGGCACCATCGGGGCCTTGCCGGACCCCGTTGATACGGCGCCGACCGCGGGGAATTACACCTATCAACCTGGCACCGCCGCCGATGCCGGGATGACGGGGACCGAAACCGCGGCCCCGAACGTAGCGCCCCCCCCCGAAGCGAAGCCACCCTTGGGGACGGAGCAGGCCGCGGCCGACGCGCCGCGGGGCGAAGCAGGCAGGCAGTCCAATCTCGTCGGCACAATCGGCGGTCTGCAAGGCGGACTGCTGGCCGATGTCGATCTTACCACCTGGGTCAGCGTCGATGACGGCGCACCCGCGCCGGCGATCATCCAACGCACGAGTGAGGCTTTTGAAGCGATCGTGGCCAATGATCCGACCTTCTCGGATCTGGTTCCGGCGCAGGCGGAGGCGCGTTTCCTGGGGCATATCGCGCCTCGGGAGCAGCCATCAGCCTCGGTTTTCGTGGGGATATGGACCCCGACGGACGCCGTTCGTGCGGCGAACGGCAAGCGGGCCAGGCTGGGGGCGGTGATGATCACCGCCACCGATTCCACGGCCCCGACGATCGTGATGACCGCCGAGCAAATGGAAAGTGAGACCGAAAGCCGCTCCAGGGCCGATGAAGACGAATCCGCCGGCCCACCGATCACCGTGGCGGGCGTCGTATCGGCATGGGATCTCCGCAAGACCCGTGCGTCGGAGATCGGCGGCCTGCGCGTCGCTGGCCCGGACGTGCAAAGCGCGCGCGCCGCGCGGGGGTCCGTCGGATCGAGCACGCTTGGCTACACCTACACGCCATTCAGCCAGATGGCGCAGCGCCCGATGGTGCTGACGGGCGCGCCCGAGGCGCCGCGTCCGCTATCCGTGTCCGCGAGCGTCGCGGCCAGCCATCCGGGTTTGCCCAATTGGCCGATCCCGCCCGCCCCATCACCGATGGGAATCGGGTTGGGATCGGCCGGTGTCGCGGCCGCTCCGACGGTGAATTGGACGCTATCGGCGTTGCGTTTCGACCCCGAGCGTCGGGTGTCCGCGTTGCCCGGGCAAGAGGTCGACGCCTTCCCAATCCAGAGTGCTGCGATCCGCGGCGCGGGCGCTGGTGGGGGCCCGGGTGGGGCGCCGATGTTCGCCGCCGATCAGGAGCCGGTTTTGTTCGCGCCGCTGATGGTGCCTGCTTTGATCGAGGAATCGACGCTGGGGGCCGAAGCCCTGTTCGGCGAAGACGATCCCGATGACGATATGATGAACACGCTCATGGCCCTCGCGGCGGTAGGGATTTCCGTTCCCATGGTCTTGATGGCAGCGGGTTATCTTCTTGTTCGTCGCGCCCAGCGCCTGCGGGCACTCGGCTGAAGCGCTGTTTGAGCCGGGCGCGCAGGCGGCCCATGGCGTGTCGTACCAGGGCCCAGGCGCCCTTCGGCCGCCACGGCACGATCAGCAGTAAGCCCACCCGCCGGCGCCGGCGCCGCGCCCAGTCCTGCTTATAGGGATCGTCGCCGCGTCCAAAGTCGATGCTCTCCGCCCGTTCGACATCCAGCATGTGCTGAATCATGTAAGCGGTCAGCACCGTGCCTGGGGAGTGCGAACGGAACGCCTCATCATGCGCGAGCTTGAGAACCGTGGCGTGACCCGCTTCCATGATCCAGAACTGCACCGCCACGGGCTGAAATCCGATCGACCAGAGCCCGAGGCGCAGGATCCCCTCAGCCGCGGCGGTCCGCATCAGCGTGGCATTGAACGTGGGGAAGGGCTCTGGCTCTTTCCAACTGGTCGCATAAATGCGCTCAAAATCGACGATGCCGCTTTCCAGGTCCGTGGGATGGCTG
Organism: uncultured Acetobacteraceae bacterium; assembly: GCA_903918315.1. Classification (GTDB taxonomy): domain Bacteria; phylum Pseudomonadota; class Alphaproteobacteria; order Acetobacterales; family Acetobacteraceae; genus Rhodopila. Next base: position 10,454 of record CAIXEA010000111.1, read on the forward strand.
ATGACCCGGAATTCAGCATCGGGCAGACGCGACGCGCGGCGAATGCGCCGGCGCACGGTCTCCCGCAATGCGCCGGGGCGGCCGGCCAGATAGTCGGTCCAGGAGAGGCCCGCCGCGCGGAAGCCGTCGATGGCTTCGGGCAAAAAGGGCCATTCTTCGGGGATGGCATCGAGCCGGGTGATCGCGGCCGCCGTGCAATAGCGCCCGAAGGCCTGGCAGACGAGCCAGACATCCTCGGCACGGGGGATCAGCGGCGTGTAGAGGCAGGTATAGGGGGTGGTAAACGCGTTCAGCCCCGCATGCAGCAGCATGGGGAACAGGCCCACCGCGCGGCCGTCGATTCGGATGACGATGTATTGCGGGTGGCCGCCGGCGGGCAAAGCCGCGGCTGTGACCGCCTGCCACCAGGGCCTGGTGGTGAAGACACTGCCGCCGCGGGCGAACAGCGCCTCACAATCTGCCGGTAAGCCGTCGGGCGAGTCATAGACCTCAACGATCACCGCGGCGGCGCTACCGGATTGCATACCACAGGTATCCGATCCATTCGTGCAGGGCGTAGTAGCTGACCCCCCACACGGATTCATGGGGTATGAAATCTTCCAGCACCAGACCCATGGGAATACCCGGCGGCGTCGGCGCGGCGACGACCGTGAGGCCGGTGTCGCGAAACGCCAGCAGCGCCCGGCGCATGTGCCACGCATGGGTCACCAGATAGATGGATTTTATTCCCTCCGCGCGCAGGATCTCCGCGCTCATATGCGCGTTTTCCCAGGTATCGATGGAACGCGTCTCGCGCCAGCGGACCGGCACCTGAAAATCGCCGCTCAGGCTTTCGGCCATGATATCGGCGATGGCGGCGGACCCATGGGGCATGCGGCCGCCCGATACCAGAACGGGGAGGCCGGTGCGCCGTTGCAGCGCCGCCGCCGCCCTCAGGCGTTCGAGGGAAAGCGTGCCAATCACGATCCGGGGCGTGTCGGTGGTTTGCCGGATTTCCGCGCCCAACACCACGATGGCGGTGGGCGGGGTGGCCGGATCGGGCGTCCGCGGCAGATCGCGCTCCAAAGCCTCGATCATCAGCGCGGGAACCGCCGGCACGCTGAGAACCAGCAGGCCGAGCAGGGACAGAGACAGCAGCCCCATGCCCAGGCCGCGTTTGAACCGCGCCAATGCCAGCCCGATCAGCGCGAGCGTCAGAAAGCCGAACGGGGGCACAAAGAGGTTAACCAGGATCCCTTTAAGCATCAGGCCGGGTGCCGATCATGGCTGGAGAGCCATTGGAGCACGGACGCCAATCCATCCCGCAGGGACAGGGGCTCGCGCAGATTCAGGACCGTGCGGGCCTGCGTGGGGTCGCCGATGGAATGGCGAATTTCGCCCAGGCGGGCGGCGCCATGGCGCGCATCCAATGCCCGGCCGGATAAGGTCGCGATCAGTTCGGCCAGCGCGGCCACTGAGGTCGCGCGCCCGGTGCACAGATTGAACACCGGCGCATCGGGCGCGCGCAGGTCCATGGCCGCCGTCAGCCCGCGCACCACATCGGCGACAGCGATGAAGTCGCGGGTCTGCCCGCCATCGCCATAGATGGTGATGGGAAGGCCCTGGCTGATGCGTTCACAGAAGATGGAGATGACCCCGGAATAGGGCGATTTCGGGTCCTGACGGGGGCCGTAGACGTTGAAAAAGCGCAGCCCCGTGGTCGGGATGGCATGCACATGGCTCGCGACCCTGGCATGCAGTTCGCACCAGTATTTATCCGCGCCATAAGCCGACAGGGGCCGGCGCTCGGCGGTCTCACGGATGGGGGTCTCGGCACAGTCGCCATAAACCGCCGCCGATGACGCGTAGACCACCGGCTGCTTGCGCCCCTGGCGGCGGAGCGCGTCAAACAGCGCGATGGTGGCGGTCAGGTTGGCGCGATGGGTACCCAGCCAGTCGTCCACCCCTCGTTCAACCGAGGCGATGGCGGCCAGGTGGAAACAGCCGTCCACCGACTCCACCGCCGCGGCCAGCGTTGCCGGATCCGCCGCATCGCCATGGATGAACGAAACGCCGTCCGGCAGATTGGACAACCGTCCCGTGGACAGGTCATCGAGCACCCGCACCTGGTCACCACGGGCCATGAGGGAGTCGCAGAGATGCGATCCGATGAAACCAGCACCACCGGTGACCAGATAAAGCGCCATGACTATCCGTGCGGCCGGAGGATCTGGCGCAGCACCGTGCCATCGGACAAGCGGTCGAAGCCTTCGTTGATCTGCTCCAACCCGATGAATCCGCTGCGCAATTTGTGCACCGGCAGCTTGCCACGCTGATAGAGGCCGAGGAAGCGGGGGATATCGCGCTTGGGCACGCAACTGCCCATATAGCTGCCCCGGATCGACTTCTCGTCACTGACCAGCGCCGCGTGCAGGTAGGAGAAGCTGGCATTGCTCGCCGGCAGCCCGGCACTGACCACCATGCCGCCGCGGGCCGCGATGCCGTAAGCCATGGTCATGGCCGGGATGGAACCGGCCGTTTCCACCACGTAATCCAGGCCGCCATCGGTGGCGTCGCGGATTTCCTGGATCGCATCAGCGTTGCCGGCGAGGAAGGTGTCGGTCGCCCCAAGCTCCCGCGCCAGCTTCAGCTTATCGGCGCTGAGATCGACCGCCACGATCCGTTCAGCCCCCGCGATCACCGCGCCCATCAGCGCGTTCATGCCCACACCGCCGAGGCCCACCACGGCAACCTGTCCGCCCGGCGGCACCTGCGCGGTGTTCAGCACCGCCCCGACGCCCGTCAGGACCGCACAGCCGAATATGGTCGCATCCTCCAGCGGGATATCCTTGGGGATCTTGATCAGTGCGTGCTGGGACACCACCGCATACTGCGCGAAGACCGACAGGCCGCTGTAATGGTAGATCGGCTCCCCCTTGGCCGACAGGCGCCGCGCGCCGGAGATCAGCGTGCCGTTGGTGCGGGATACCGAGGATCCCTGGCACAGATTGGGCCGCCCGGCGTTGCAGTAGCGGCAATCGCCGCAACTGGTGACGAACACGCTGATCACGTGATCCCCTGGCTGCAGGCTGGTCACGCCTGGCCCCACCTCCTCCACGATCCCCGCGGCCTCATGGCCGGGAATGGTGGGGAGTTTGCGCGGGCGGAGATTTTCGATCGTGGACAGGTCCGAATGGCACAGACCGGCGCCGATGATCTTATACAGGACCTCACCCGGGCCCGGCGGGTCGAGATCGACCTCTTCCACCGTCAACGGCACCGTGGAGGCGTAAGGACGCGACCTGCCTTGCTCCCGCAGGACGGCTGCTTTCATTTTCATCCGGACCAGGCCTTTTTCGATCGTTGACGCTTTATCGGCGGATGCGCGTCAGGCCACAAGATCAATGGCGGTGACAATCGCACAACCCATCGTGACCAGCCGGGCGCGGGTCGCGGCGATACCGTCGCTGGCGATGCCCCGGCAGGCATCATCGATCAGCATGACCTGATAGCCCAGCCGCAAAGCATCCTCCGCGGACCAGCCGACGCAGTAGTCGGTCGCGAGGCCCGTGAGGAACAGGCGCCGGAAACCGCGCTGCCGCAGCCAGCCGTCCAGGCCCGTGGCGGTGGTACGGTCGTTCTCGAAAAAGGCGGAATAGCTGTCGATCGCCGGGCGGAAGCCCTTGCGGATGATCAGCTCGATCCGCGTCTGGTCGATCGCCGGATGGATCGCGGCGTTGGCGCTGCCAGCCAGCCCGTGGTCGGGCCAGAGCGTTTGCGGCCCATAGGATGCCTGTATGGTCCCGAACGCCGCCTGGCCCGGATGGCTGCTGGCGAAGGAGGCATGGCCCGGCGGATGCCAGTCCTGGGTGGCGAAGGCATGCCGGAAGCGGGTCAGCAGCGTGTTGATGACGGGCAGAATCGCGTCACCCTCGGCAACCGGGAGTTCGCCGCCCGGCATGAACGTCGGCTGGACGTCGATCAGGCCCAGAATGTCGGTTTCGGGCGAGAGGCGCATCGCGGTCTCCGGTTGGGCTTGATGGCGGCGCGACCTGTATGCCGCGCGATGAGCTTACGATGGATGCGCGCTTTGCCTCAAAGCCTGTTTGGCGTCCTTGGTCCGGCACGACCCGGAGAGCCGGGCCTCTGGTAATGCGAACGGATTAGGCTAACCTCCGTCTCAACGATCCAGGCCAACGCAAGGAACAACCCATGCGGCGACGCACACTTCTTCAATCCGCGGCCGCAGCGACCCTGCCAACACGCTTCGCGATCGGGCAGGGCACCGGTGCCGGCACCAATAAGCTCATGCGCTACATCCCGACTCAGGAACTGTCGGTACTCGATCCGTCCTGGACCACGACGCAGGTATCGATCACCCACGGCTACTACGTCTTCGACACGCTGTTCGCGCTCGACGAACATCAGAAGCCGCAGCGCCAGATGGCGGAGGCGGTGAGCGTGTCCGACGACGGGCGGACCTGGGACATCAAGTTGCGCGACGGGCTGACCTTCCACGATGGGGAGAGGGTGTTGGCCCGCGATGCCGCGGCCAGCCTCAGGCGTTGGGCGGCGCGCGATGTGTACGGCCAGACGCTGAACGGGTTCGTGGATTCGTTTGGCAGCGCCGACGACCGCACCGTCCGCATCAAGCTGAAATCGCCCTTTCCCCTGATGCTCGACGCGCTGGCCAAGCCCAACGGCATGTTACCGGTGGTGATGCCGGAGCGCCTGGCCAACACCGACCTCACCAAACCGAACACCGAGATGGTGGGGTCCGGCCCTTACCGGTTCCTCAAAAATGAGTTCATCGCCGGCGCGGCGGCCGCTTATGAGAAGTTCCAGGGCTACGTGCCGCGCAACGAAAAACCCTCCTGGGCCTCGGGCGGCAAGCACGCGCATATCGAGCGGATCGAGTGGAAGATCATCTCCGATTCCTCGACCGCCTCGGCGGCGTTGCAAAAAGGCGAGATCGACTGGTGGGAGCAGGTGCAGCCTGATCTGCTGCCGATCCTGCGGAAGAATCCGGATTTGACGGTGACGAATTTCAACCCGGTCGGGTTCTTCGGCACCATGCGGTTCAACCATCTGCAACCGCCTTTCGACAATCCCGCCATCCGCCGCGCCGTCCGCCTGGGCATGAACCAGGAGGATTACATGAGCGCGGTGACCGGCAACGATTCCTCGATCTACCGGGCCTGCAAGGCGCTCTTCCCCTGCGGCACGCCGTATGGCGAGGAACTGGGCGCGGCCGGCATGACCGGCGACGTCGCCGCCGCGCGCGCCGCCCTGAAAGCGGCGGGTTACAAAGGGGAGAAAGTCGTCATCCTCAATCCCGCCGAGGTCGCCACCATCGCCCCCTTCGGCCAGGTCACCTTCGACTACCTCAAGCAGATCGGCATGAACGTCGAAATGCAGGAGATGGACTGGAATACCCTGGCGCAACGCCGCACCAAGACCGATCCGGTCGACAAGGGCGGCTGGTCGATTTTCCACAACTGGTGGCTGGGGACCTCATTCTCCAACCCCGCGATCTCCGTCGTGCTGCGCGGTCTGGGCGCCAAGGGGTGGGCGGGCAACTTTTCCAACGACAAGATCGAGGCGCTGACGGCGGATTGGACGGTTGCTCCGGGCGACGATGACCGCATGCGGCTGGCACGGCTGATTCACCAGGAGGCGCTGGACGCGGTGCCGACGGTGGTGCTCGGCCGCTTCTTCATCCTGTCGGCGCATCGCAAGGGGCTGAAGGGGCTGTTGCAGGGAACGGCGCCATTCCCGTGGAACCTGTCCTGGGCGTGACTGTTTCCCCCCGCTAAAAGCCTGCCGATCATGAAGGACATCACGATGACCCAGGAACACGACCTGTTCGAGATCATGCGCACCACGCGCTCCATGCGGCGGCTCAAAGCCGATCCGGTGCCGGCGGCGCTGATCAGGCAGGTGCTGGAGGCCGGGACGATGGCCGCCAATGGCGGCAATATGCAGAACTGGCGCTTTCTGGTGATCCGCGATCCCGCCATCAAGGCGGCTGTCGCTGCGTATTATCGCCGCGGCTGGCATGAGGGTGTCGGCCCCCGCTACCGCGCCGGCGGCCCCGCCCCGGGCACCACGCCGGAGCGCTTCGGCCGCATGCTCGACGCGGCGGAGTATCTGGCGGACCATTTCCATGAAGCCCCGGTCTGGATCGTGCCCTGCGTGGCGGGGGCGAAGCCAACCCGGACCACCGGTGCATCGATCTATCCGGCGGTGCAGAACATGCTGCTGGCGGCGCGCGCCCTCGGCCTGGGAGCCACGCTGACGACGCTGTACCTGGCCCATGAGCGGGAGGCCGAGGCCGCGATGGGCCTGCCGGAGGGCGTGCATTCCTATGCCATTATCCCCATCGGCTACCCGATGGGGAAATTCGGCCCGGTGAAGCGGACGGCGCTGTCCGATGTGGTTTACGACGACCGGTGGGGCAAGGCCTGGACCGACTGATCAGACCCGCCTGATGTTCCACATATAAGGTCCCGTCGCCTCGATCAGACCCGTGAGGCCGCGGCGATAGGCGGTGGGGATCTGGAACGTTCCCAGCGGAATCGACGGCACCGTCTCGAAGGCGCGCTTTTGGATGGTGTCGGCGATCGCGTCGCGTTCGGCGGCGGTCGGGGCTTCGACGAAGTCGCGCGTCAGGCGCTCCATCTCCGCGTCTTCATACCAGCCGAACCAGCCCTTCTGGCCCTGGCCGCGGATTTGGCTGTGCTCGACCGGGGTCTGGCGGATGGTGGAGGGGCCCCAGGTGTGGTGCAACGACCAGCCGCCTTTGTCGACGGTGTCGCGGTTGGTGCGCCGCTGCGCGACCGTGCCCCAGTCGGTCGCCACCATCTCCACATTCATGCCCATGCGCTTGAGGATGTCGTAGGTCACATCCCCGAGCGGCCCGACGCTGACGAGATCGGAGGGATTGAGCAGCACCGTCCGTTCCCCGGCGTAGCCGGAAGCCGCCAGGGCCGCCTTGGCCTTGTCCATGTCGCCCAGCATCACCCCGGCGCCGAGGTCGCGGTCATAGTGGCTGCCGCAGGGGAACATCGATTTGCAGGTCTTATACAGCGACTTATCGCCACCGGTGACCGCCGCCATGTAGTCTTCCTGGTTGACCGCCAGCAGCACCGCCTGGCGCACCTTCACGTTGTTGAAGGGCGGGTGCATGTGGTTGAAGCGCAGGACCCCGTTATACCCCGTCGGGTTCGCCCGGCCGAACCGGATATCCGGGTTCTTCCGCAGGATCGGCAGCAGATCCGCCTGGCAGTGCTCATACCAATCGACCTCCCCCGATTGCAGCGCGGCGGCGGCGGTGGCGGTGTCGGGGATGATCTTCCACTCGATCCGCTCGAAATGCGCGACCTTACCGCCGGAGGACCACTCCGCCGCTTCCTGGCGCGGCACATAGTCTTTGTTGCGCTCATAGGCGACGGCGGCGCCGGGGATGAATTCGTCCTTCAGGAAGCGGTACGGGCCAGAGCCGATGGTTTCAGGGATCTGCTTGAACGGGTCGGTTTTGGCGATGTGCTCGGGCATCATGAATGCGACCGAGGCGCCGCCCCGCGCGATCGCATCGATGAAGATGCCGATGGGGCGCCGGAGTTTGATGGTCATGGTGCGGTCGTCACTGGCGGCGCAGCTTTCGACATATTGCCAGACGGTCTGGCCGATCGTCTCCCGCGCGGCCCAGCGGGCGAGGCTGGGGGCGCAGTCCTGGGCGCGCACCGGCTCCCCATTATGGAATTTCAGGCCATCGCGCAGCTTGATCGTGTAGGTGCGGCCGTCGTCCGACAGCGTGTAGCCCTCTGCCATCTGGGGCCGGGGTTCAAGCTTGCCGTTGATGCCGAACAGCAGGTCATACACCGCGTAGCCATGGTTCACCGTCGGTTGGGCGGTGGTGAAGATGGGGTCGAGCAGGCTCAGATTGGCCTGTGGCACGAAGCGCAGGGTCTTGTCGCGCATGGGTTGCGCGATGGCGAAACGCGATGGCAAAGACGCGGCCGCGGCCAAAGTCATCAAAGTACGACGGCGCATGACACTCTCCCTGAGGCACGATCTGGGTGTCGTGCTTAGGGGGGGAGCGTCGCGTGTTTGCCGCGACGGCGCAACGGCAAATCATGCGGTGTTTCCGGAGGCGGTCGGCCCGGGGTGCAGGCATGTTGGCCACGCATCTGGCCATTCGCCCGGACCCGGGGCAAAACCGGGTCATCATGTCCGATCCCAGTCTTCCGCCCGCACGATTGTCCCCATCCCGCACCTGGTTCCTGCTGGGTGGCGCCTTCCTGACGTTTTCCGTGGGCGCGGGTTTCATGCATTCCTACACGGTCTTCCTCGTGGCCTTCATTGAGGCCTTTGGCTGGAGCCGGGCCGATGCATCGGTGGCCTATTCCGTCTCCCAGATCGTCAGCGGGCTGACATCACCGCTTGTGGGCATGTTGGTCGACCGGTTGGGGCCGCGGCGGTTGATTTTGGGCGGCGGGTGCCTTTTGGCCACGGGATTGTTCGCGAGCGCCCAGGCCACCGCGTTGTGGCATATGTGGCTGCTGTATGGGGTGGTGATGACGCTGGGGGCCAATTGCCTCGGCCTGGTGGTGTTCGTCCCGCTTCTGTCCCGCCATTTCGTGAAAAACCGGGGAATGGCGGTCGCTGTGGTGCAGTCGGCCAATGGGTTTGCCCGCGCCTTCTCCGCGCCGCTGTCGACGATGATGGTCTCCGGGCTCGGATGGCGGGGCGCCTATCTTTGGCAGGGCGTGTTCATGGCCGCGATGATCGTGCCGCTGGGGGCGCTGTTCCGGCGCACCGACCCGACGCCGGGCAGCCGTGCCGAGCGGCGCGCCGCCCAGGGGGAAGGCTGGACGCTGAAACAGGCCATGCGGACCCCGCATTTTTGGCTTCTGATGCTGGTTTACGTCTTCACCGGGCTCGGCAGCTTCCTGGTGGCGCTGCACCAGCTGGCCTTCGCGGTCGATGTCGGGTTCGACAAGCTCTATGCGGCCGGGGTTCTGGGCCTGGGCGCATTTTTGTCGCTGCCGGGCGTCATCATCACGGGTACGTTGTCGGATTATGTGGGGCGGGAGGTTTCGGCGGTTGTCACCTACGGCACTTCCATCCTCGGGGTGGTGTTCGCCCTGATGATCTCCAGTCCGGATCAGCATGCCTTGCTCTGGTTGCATGCCTGTTTTTTTGGCCTGACCTGGGGTGCCCGCGGGCCGGCGATCACGGCCAAAACCGCCGATTTGTTTCCGGGACCAAACCTGGGAACCATTTTGGGGGTGATTTCGATTGGCACGGGCGTCGGGGCTGGCGTGGGGGCCTGGCTGGCGGGGTTTGTGTTCGACGTGACCGGCACGTATCGAGTCGCATTCTGGCTCGCCATTGGGTTCTACCTGTGCGGCAGCTTTGCCTTTTGGTCGCTGCGGCGGCCACCGGCGGTGCGGGCTTAGGCCTGGGTGTCCTCGCTGAGCGGAATGAACCGTTCCAAAAATTATAATAAAACCATAAATTAAACATTCCGACCGTTGATTCTCGAAATAACCTACAATTCTCCTTCTGATTATGATTTTTCTCACATCTTTTTCGGAAAAAGAGATCCATAACCGGGTCATCGCGAAGCCGCCATGAGCGCCGCCTACGCACCAGAGTCTCCTAGCTGAAGGACCGGACCGATGACCCACCTGACCCCCGAACAGACCCCATGGCAGACCATTCGGGAACAGATGCGCGATGAGGCCATCCGTCCCCCCGCCGGCAAGCTGGTGAAAAAAGAGCGGGAGCCGACCAAAATCCGCTACACCCGCATGCAGTAATGCGTGACCATGATGACAGCCGGTGTCATTGCCACGGGGGTGTTGATGGCGATGACCGCCGTCGCGCCGGCCAAAAGCGTGCCCACGAAAATCGTAGCCCCGGCCGCCATCGTGGCGGCGGCCCCCAACCGCTAAGGCGAGAGCCGCTTAACCGGGACCACTACGCCGGCTGGCCCGCTTTATGGGCCAGCAGCGCCATCAGCCGGCGATCCCGCCATTCCTGGCGAACCGGTTGCATATTGGCGGGCAACTCAGCCCGCCGCGCGTCCTGCAGGCGGCCAACCAGAGCCTCATCCCATGCCAGCGGCGTCATCTGCTGCTGCATCGTGGCGTAGAGCGGCCCATAGCGGTTGCAGTAATCCGCCAGCCCGCCAGGCGCATTCAGGTCGATCGTCTCCAGCGGGCCCATGAAGCTCCATCGCAGACCCAGGCCGTGCTTGACCAGCGCGTCCAGGTCCGCCGGAGAAATCACGTCATCGGCCAGCAGCCGAAAGGCCTCCGCCAGCAGCGCGCCTTGCAGGCGATTGAGCGCGAAGCCGTCCATCTCCTTCTTCACCGTTGCCGGCACCTGGCCCGCTTTGGTCATGATCGCGCGGGTGCGGGCGACGGCTTCGGCATCGGTCCAGGGCGCCGGGCAGATCTCGACCAGCGGGATCAGGTACGGCGGGTTCACCGGATGCGCGACGAGGCAGCGGGCCCGGCCGGCCAGACCCTCGGTAAAAGCGCTGGCGGGGATGCCGCTGGTCGAACTCGCCAGCACCGCATCCGGCCGTGCCAGCCGATCCAGTTCGGCGAATAAGGCAATCTTCTCGGGCACGCGTTCGGGGCCGTTCTCCTGCACGTATTCGGCATCGCGCAGGGCCTCCGCCAGATCGTCGACGCGGCGGATGCGGGCCAGGACGGTGGCGGGCTCATCGGCCAGCAATCCGCTCGCTTGCAGCTCCGGCAGGCGGTCGGCGATGAAATCCAGCGCGGCGGGGACGGCTTCGGGGAACTTGTCCCAGAGCGCGACATCGAATCCGGCGCGGGCGAATACGATCGACCATGCCCGGCCAATCAACCCGGCCCCGATGACGGCGACCTGTGTCATATGCGACTCCTGTGTTTGATCGGGCGCAGGTCATCACAACAGGCCCGCTTGCGCCAGCGTCCCGCCGGCGCCACTTTGCGGCCATCGAACCCCTGGGGGAGGACCCATTCATGAGCAACAAATCCAAAGTGGCAGTGCTGGACGACTGGCAGGGCGTCGCCCGCGGCGCGGCCGACTGGTCGGCGCTGGAGGCGCGTGCCGATGTCTCCATCTTCCAGGAGGCCTTCGCCAACGAAGACGATGCGGCCGCGAAGCTGGCTGACTTCGACATCGTGCTGTCGATGCGTGAGCGGACGCCCCTGCCGGGCACTCTGATCAACCGCCTGCCCAAGCTGCGGATGCTGGGCATGACGGGCGCGCGTAATGCGTCGCTGGACACGCCCGCCTGCACGGCGCGGGGCATCGTGGTGTGCAATACCTCGGGCGGCGGCTACGCGGACTCGGCGACGGCCGAACTGGCGCTGGGGCTGCTGATCGCCGCGGCGCGCGGTATTCCCCGCGGCGACGCCAATATGCGCGGTGGCACCTTCCAGATGGGCGTGCCGGTGGGCGTCGGCCTGGCCGGCAAGACGATGGGCGTGATGGGGCTGGGGCGCCTGGGCGGCTACATGGCGACCTACTGCAAGGCGCTGCGCATGAACGTCATCGCCTGGAGCCAGAACCTGACCGCCGAACGCTGTGCGGAGATGGGGGTGACGCTGGTCAGCAAGGATGAGTTGATGGCACAGTCCGACGCGATCTCCATCCATCTGGTGCTGTCGCCGCGTTCGCGCGGGCTGATCGGGGCGGCCGATATCGCGCGGATGAAGCAGGGCGCGATCCTGATCAACACCTCGCGCGGGCCGATCATCGATGAGGCGGCGATGCTGGCGGCGCTGCATGCGAACAAGATCGTGGCGGCGCTGGATGTCTATGACCGGGAGCCGCTGCCCGCGGATCACGCTTTGCGCGCGGCCCCGAACACGGTGCTGATGCCGCACATGGGCTACGGGGTGAAGGAAACCTGGGATGGGTTCTATCCCCAGATGATCGAGAACGCGCTGGGGTTCCTGGATGGCAAGCCGGTGCGGGTGACCAATCCGGAGGTGTTGACCAAGGCCTGATCCCCGCCGCGGGGGGCGCATCTTGACCCCAGCCCCCCGCGCGCTATCCATCCACATCGTCATTCCAACACTGGAGCCACAACCATGCGCGCCTGGGCCGTCGTCGAGAACGGGAAGCCCCTGCAGGAAATCGAGATGCCGACGCCGGAGCCCAAGGGCACCGAGGTCCTCCTCGAAGTCACCCATTGCGGGGTCTGCCACTCCGACCTGCATATCTGGGAGGGGTACTACGATGTCGGCGGCGGCCAGAAGATGTCGTTGACCGATCGCGGCGTGGTCCTGCCGCTGGCGATGGGGCATGAGATCGTGGGCCGCGTGGTCAAACTCGGCCCCGATGCCTCCGGCGTCAAAGTCGGCGATCTGCGCATCGTCTTCCCTTGGGTCGGCTGCGGCACCTGCGCCACCTGCCTCGCGGAAGAGGACAACATGTGCACGGTGACCAACCGCAGCATGGGCGTCTACCAGAACGGGGGCTATGGCTCGCATGTGGTGGCGCCGCATTCCCGGCACCTGGTCGATCCCGGCACGCTCGATCCCGCCGTCGCCGCGACCTATGCCTGCTCGGGCATCACGGTGTTCTCCGGCATCAAGAAGGCGCTATCCACCCCCGGCTACACGCCGCAGGAAGCCATCGTCCTGGTGGGCGCCGGCGGTCTCGGCCTGAACGCCATCGCGGTGCTGAAGGCGCTGAAGCATCAGAACATCATCTCCGTCGACATCAGCGCCGAAAAGCGCGCCGCGGCCCTCGCCGCCGGTGCCCATAAGGTCGTCGACGGCAGCGGGGAGGGTGTGACCGCCCGCATCATCGAAGCCGCCGGCGGGCCGGTTCTGTCGGTCCTCGACCTCGTGAACGGCACCGCCACCGCCCGCTTCGCCTTCGCCGCTTTGCGCAAGGGCGGCAAGCTGGTGCAGGTCGGCCTGTTCGGTGGCGAACTCATGCTGCCGCTGCCGATCATGGCGATCCGCGCGCTGACGGTGCAGGGGAGCTATGTGGGTAATCCGAAGGAGTTGCGCGAACTGGTGCAACTCGCCCAGAGTGGCGAATTGCAGGCGCTCCCGGTTGAAACCGTGCCGCAGAACCAGGCCGACAGTGCGCTGATGCGCCTGCGCGACGGCAAGGTGACCGGCCGCCTGGTCCTGAAAGCGGAGGCCGCGTAAGCCCATGTCCGGATCCAACCAACTCCGTCAGTCCGTCGCGCTGAAACGCCGCCCGGATGGTGAACCGCGCCCCGATGATTTCGAGATCCGGGAGGATCTGATCCCCGAGCCGGCGGCGGGGGAGGTTGTGACCCGGACCCTCTGGCTGTCCATCGACCCCTACATGCGCGGCCGCCTCCGTGAGGAACAGACCTACGCCGCCGCCATCCAGATCGGCGAAGTGATGACCGGGGAAACGGTGGGGGAGGTGATCGCCTCCGCGGACCCCCGCTTCGCCGTGGGCGATGTGGTGTCGGGCGCGCGGGGCTGGCAGACCCATTCGGTCTCGCGCGGGGATAATCTGCTCAAGATCGACCGCGCCGCCGGGGCGCCTTTGTCGGCCTATCTGGGCGTGCTGGGCATGCCCGGTGCGACCGCCTATGCCGGGGTAACGGAGATCATCAAGCCGCAGAAGGGCCAGACGATCGTGATCTCCGCCGCTTCGGGCGCGGTGGGCTCGATCGCCGGGCAATTGGCCAAGCGGGCCGGGGCGCGGGTCGTCGGCATCGCCGGCGGCTCGGAAAAATGTCTGTGGGTGCAGGACGGTCTCGGCTTTGACGACTGCGTGGATCACCGCTCGCTGGACCTGGCGCGGGAGCTGAAGCAGGCCTGCCCGAACGGGATCGACGGGTATTTCGAGAATGTCGGCGGCGCCGTGCAGGCGGCGGTGTTCGACCAGCTCAACCGTCATGCCCGCGTGGCCATGTGCGGGATGGTGTCTCAGTATAACGAAGCCGTGTTCCCCCCCGGCCCCAATCTGGGCTTCGTCGTCGGCAAGGCCGTGCTGATCCAGGGCTTCATCGTGTCGGACCGTCCGGCCCGCTTCACGGAGTGGCGCGCCTTGGCAGCCCCCTGGGTCGCGGATGGCAGCCTGATCTACCGGGAGGACATCATCGAAGGCCTCGACCAGGCGCCGGACGCGCTGGCGGGGATCCTCGGTGGGCGGAATTTCGGCAAGATGCTGGTCCGGGTCGGGCACGACCAGGCCTGACGACGGCCGCCTGGTTCAGGACCGGGCATAGATCCGCGTTCCCGCCGGGGGACCGAACAGGAGCACGTCGAACGGCTCCCCCGGCTGATCCATGCCGGGGGCCGATGCGGGCATGCCCGGCACCGCCAGGCCCCGCCCCGCCGGTTGTTCGGCGATCAGCCGTTGGATCGCGGGCGCGGGGACATGGCCCTCGATCACATACCCGGCGACGACGGCCGTGTGGCAGGACTGGAGCGCATCCGGGACGCCGCGGGCCGCTTTGATCGCGGCCATGTCGGTCGTGTCCCGCACGGTGACGCTGAAGCCGGCATCGCGCATGTGGCGCACCCAGCCTGTGCAGCAGCCACAATCCGGGTCTTTCCAGACCGCAACTGGCGGCAGGGTCGCGGCGCGCGCCGCGCGGGCGGCCCATACCGCCGCCCCCGTCAGACCCACGCCCGTCAGCCCCAGGCCCGTCAGCCCTAGCCCCGTCAGCCCCCGGCGGAGAGCGCTCCGCCGGGCGATCGGTTTCGCTGTCATGGGTGCCCCCGCATGCCCTCCATCCCGGCCATGCCCCCCATCCCGGACATCATCAGCTCATCGGCGACCTGCTTCTGCGCGTCCGTCAGGACCGCGTAGAGGGCCTTTTGTGCCGCCGCGATGGACTTCATGGCGTCGAGCCGCGCCGTGATCATCGCGATCATGGCATCGGTGCGGGCCGGCGCGGTGACCGGGACTCCCGCTTGCATGGTGGCGGCCATGGCCGCCCGTATCGCTTTGGCCGCCGCCCGCTGCGCGTCGGCGAAGGCGTTCCATTGCGGCAGTTGCGCCTCGGTGATGGCGAGTTCCGCCTTCTGGAAGCCGAGCCGACCCTCGATATGCTGGCCGGGCATCATGTCCATGCCGTCGGCGTCGCGCGGCATCATGCCATGGCCCATGGGCCCCCGGCCGGCGCCCGTCATGGGGTGGGCGGGATTGGCCGCCGGGGGCGTTGGGCTGGTCTCGGCCCGGGCGAGGGTCATGCCGGTGAGCAGAGCGAGGCTGGTGACGGTCAGGCGGGTGATGGTGCGCATGGGGGGCCTCCGGACGATGTGTGTGGCGTTGCGGAAAAAACACGGCTTATCAATGTATTAAGTATAGGTTTTTGAGGCCCTATGACATTGACCTGGATCAAGCATGCCGACGCAAGGCGGCATGACGGCAGGGGCGGTGCCGGGGTTTCTTCACGGTGCATGGGGTTTTTGCGGGGTTTTGGATGGAAGCGTGCCCGGATGCCGGTCGGGCCCGATTCGGGTGCGCGGTTGGCCGGGCGAGGACTGGCACCGGCGGCTCACGGCGCATGGGGTCTTCCGGCCGGGACAGCGGGCCTCGGCGGGGCTGGCCGCCTTGAGGGGGCCCGCGGATGGGCGTGGCTCACGGTGCATGGGGTGTTGTGGGATGAGGATGCGGGCCGGGGTTTGCGCCTGGGCGCTTTGACCGGGGGCGGTGACCGGCTGTCTCACGTTGCATGGGCTTTTCCGGCCGGGACCGCTGGCCTCGGCGGGGCTGGCCGCCTTGAGCGGGCCCGCCGATGGGCGTGGCTCACGGTGCATGGGCTTTTGGCGTGCGGGTTTGGCTTCGGCCCCATCGGGCGGTCCAGGGGGGCGGCGGTGGCGCGGGTGGCTCACGGCGTATGGGGTCTTGGCGCGAGATGTCGCGTTTGGGCGGCTGGGCCGGCGGGGGGAGGGCTTCGGGACGGTTCATGGTCTGTTCATGGCAGAGTGCGAGGGCCGCGCCAATCTTGGCGTGGGTTGGGGGCTTGCGGGGGGCGCTTCGGCCGTGGGGCGAGTCCAGGCGCCTTGCCTTTTTTCCGTGTCCTTTGTGTAAAATGCGCCTGACCGGGCATGCGCGGGACTGTCCAAATGGGGCAGGGTGAAATGGGTGGATCGAAGTGTGGTCCCCTCATAGCTGTGGATGCGCGCCCGTGTGGCGCGCGAGGATCAGGGTGAAGAAAGCGCTGATCACTGCCAGAGCCGCGAGGATTGGGTCGGTGCTGAATAGCACGCAGGCCGTCGTGCCCTCCACGACGGCCAGGCCGTGGTAGGCTGTGCGGGGCGGGTTGCTGCTGAGGGATTGCCACAGGCGCTTGCCGCGGATGGTCAGTCTACGGGACAGTGTGTCGAGCGTCGTTTGGAACTCCATCAATCGGGTTATCGTGATGGAGAGCCATAAAGGTAATTATTCGTATTGAATCGGATCGCTATTCGCCAACTTACGCGCATTGTTATTCGGGGAGAAACTCCATGGGACGCCCACCGAGCAGAGCGATGTATCGCGAACACCGGCGCAAGCTGGCCCAAATGATCGATGCGGCCCTGGAGGTTGGTCAACGGGGCGATGGCCGGGCGTGGACGGCGCCTTGGTCGAACCTGGGTTTTGCTAAAGCCCACGGAGCCTGCGATGAGAGCGGTGTTCGCTCATGGCGAAATATCGAAAATCCTGTCCGCCCCAGCTCTATCATTCCCTTATTGAATGTCTTTTACGGCGATCGCCCCGAGCACGCGGAAGCGCGTGATGCTATGCGGGTGGCATGGCGTCTCGCGGGAGGGCTGGACGTTGAGGACGCGCCGCCTGAACCTCGCACCATCATCGCCACGCAGTTCAGCGAGGTGGCGGAGGTTGTCTATCTGCTGGTCAATCAACCTGAGCAGCCGGCGATCCCGGATAATTCAGGTAGGCTCATTCTCCCGTTCACGCTGCGGTTTCAACTCGACAAGAACCGCAAGGTGAAGATCGTACGGGGTGGCAAGGTGCACGAAGTCCGGATCGACATTGGGGTCACGGAACCCTTGTTCGCGGTAACCTCGGCGCATTGGCAGCCGGTGGCGGAGAGCGTGTTCCGCTCTGGCGAACATCCCCGAATGAAGCCCGGGCCGATCCGCGACAGTGTACAACTTATCGGGGAGCAGGATCCCGATACTAAGGTGATCATCAATGCACCGTTCGACGCAGACCCTAAAATGGTGCTGGAACGTCGTCTCGACACCGTGGGCGATGGTATCATTACACTTTCCGTTCTGTCGCCTTGCGAAGGTTTCTATGTGAAACCATCTGATGGGGGAGTGCATACGACGCCGACCCAGAAAGCGGTTCTGGCCGCGCTTCTGGCCTCCGCCATTCCCCACGATGATAGTGGTCGTTTGATTCTGGAACGTGTCCAGGTTTCGCCGAGTGCGAAACGAGAGGTAAATCAGTGAGTATCAGTCAGGATGTTCTGCGCCGCATAGCCTTAGTCGCTTACGAGCGCGACATGGGTTTCGTCGAACTGGTCGGCCTGGCGGATCTCGATCCCGCGGTGGCGTTCAGGCGGGCCAGTCTGCGGGGGGTGTCGATGCGCGGGCAGGATCTGTCCGGTTTCGATTTTACTGGGGCAAGGATGGAGGAGTGCGACATTCGGGCAGCCGACCTGTCGCGGACTTTGGGGGTGACCCGGGGGATGTTTGAGTCCTGCATCCGTGATGCCAAAACGCGGATACCCCGCGCCTGGTTCTGGGCCGGCGGGCGGCCGCCGAGTTGGGCGGATGACTGGGGCACAGACAAGCAGGGTCCTTGGGTCGTGTTCCGTCTCCCGGGTGTAGAGATCGGGCAGCGTCTGCGTTGGTGCCCGGCTGGCCAATTCATGATGGGGTCCTCAGCCGATGGGACTTTTGCTTATTCACACGAATATCCGAGACATCGCGTCACCTTCCGCGATGGGTTTTGGATGTTCGAGACAGCTTGTACCGAGCTGTTCTGGTCCAAGGTTATGGGCGAAATCCCCGCGCCCTATCGCGGCTGGGCGTATCCGGCGACCGGCGTGACCTGGTATGGCGCAAGGGAGTTTGCCCGGCGGCTGAATGCGATGCTGCCTGGCCTCTCGCTCGGGCTGCCTAGTGAGGCGCAATGGGAGTATGCCTGCCGCGCCGGGACTGACTCACCTCATAGTTTTGGCGATGACATCACGCAGCAACAGGTACGTTTCGGCCACGCTCCCTCGGCCGGCCCCACAGCTGTCGGTAGCCTTCCTCCTAATTCCTGGGGGCTGCGGGAAATGCAGGGGAACACGTTCGAGTGGTGTGAAGATCAGTGGCACGATACCTATCTCAACGCGCCACATGATGGGGTTGCCTGGGTAAATATTCCAAGTTGCAGCACGGATCGGGTGATGCGAGGCGGACACTGGATGTTCCACGCGTCAGGCGTGCGCTCTGCGGTCCGTGACCATCATATCCCCTCCGATCCGAGCCCCTATATCGGCTTTCGCTGCGCCCGCGTTCAGCATGAACATCGCGAAAGTGAGTTGGACGCAGCGGCTCCGGCGAAGGAGTATCGTGCGGTGCATGCGGCCGAGGTCGGTCCCACTCCGCCATAGCAGCCAGCGCGAAACCCCATAGGCCTCACCGGTTCCAAGTCCGCTTTTGTAACACCGAGGACGCGGAGGATCGCGGAGTTACGCGGAGGGGGCCTCGGACCATGACCCGCCTCGGGCCCGGCATCGGCGCATCCCCTTGTGCATCCTTGGTGGCCCTTGTGGTGAAAGCGCGGCGGCGAACACCGCCTATCACCGGAAGACCGGGGACACAGCGTTGGAAAGCGGCCCCCGCTTGCCGCGAAGGCAGCCCCGCCCGGTAACTTTGGTTGCCCCGGCGGGTCCCGGCATGGCAGGAACCGGGCATGCTCAGCCGCCGTCTCGTCCTCTCCGCCCCGATTCCGGTCCTGCTGCCCGCCGCCGCCCAGGCCGCGCCCGGCAGCTTTCAGGACTTCCTCGTCAGCCTCCGGGCGGAGGCGCGCAAGGCCGGCATCGCCGCCGCCACCCTCGATCGGGCGCTGGCGGGGATCAAACCCAATCAGGCGGTGATCGACCGCGACCGCAAGCAGCCCGAATTCTCCATGACCTGGGCGCGGTATCGCACCCTGCTCGTGACCGATAAGCGGATCGATGAAGGCCGCGCCGCCGTCGCGCAGAACCGCGCGATCCTGCAAAAGGTGCAGGATCAGTACGGCGTCGCCGCCGGCGTGGTCGCGGGCATCTGGGGGCTGGAATCCAGCTTCGGCAAGGAAACCGGCAATTTCAACGTCATAGAGGCCCTCGCGACACTCGCCTGGGAAGGCCGGCGCGCCAGTTTCTTCCGGGGGGAGCTGATCGCGGCGCTGAAGATCCTCGATCACGGCGATATCGCGCCGGGCAAGATGATGGGCAGCTATGCCGGGGCGATGGGCCAGCCGCAGTTCATGCCGTCCAGCTACCTGCGCTATGCGGTTGATTTTGAAGGACATGGCAAGCGCGATATCTGGACCAGCAAGGCCGATGTGCTGGGCTCCATCGGCAACTACCTGGCCAAATCCGGCTGGCGCGGGGGGGAGGCCTGGGGCCAGCCCGTGACGCTGCCGGCGGGCTTCGATGCGACCGCGATCGGGCGGGACACGAAGCGCCCCCTGGGCGATTGGGCCAAGGCCGGCGTGCGCCCGGCGTCCGGACCCTGGCGCGCGGGGTCCGACACGGCCGCCGCCATCGTCGCCCCCGATGGCGTGGCGGGGGAAGCGTTCATCGTCCATGCCAACTTCAACGCCATCCGCCGCTACAACCCGTCCGACTACTACGCCCTGGCGGTCAGCCTGATTGGCGACCGGGTGGTGGGATGACCCCGCTTGCCGCCCTCGGCTGGCTGGGGCTGGCGCTGCTGGCCGGCTGCGCGCAGGTCGCGCCGAATCCGCATTATGAGCTTGGGAAATCCTATCAAATCAAAGGTTTTTGGTATTACCCGGCGGAAAACTATACGCTCAATGAAACCGGCCTCGCCGCCGTGTTCCGTGCCGATCACCCGCCGCTGACGTCGAATGGGGAGCTGTTCGATACCGATGCGCTGATTGCCGGCCATCCGACCCTGCAACTGCCCGCCATCGCGCGGCTGACCAATCTGGTGAGCGGCCAATCGCTGGTGGTGCGCGTGAATGACCGGGGTACGGGGAACCCGCACCGATTGCTTGAGGTCAGCCCCCGCGTCGCCACCTTGCTGGGCCTGCGCGGTCCTTCCCCGGTGCGGATGGAGGTTCTGTCGGCGGAAAGCCGCGCCGCGGTCGATGGACTGCCGGGCACCCCGAAGCTGGCCCTGACCGCCGCGCCGCGCGATGCCATCCACACCGATGCCC